>JBGTBQ010000236.1:0-8502 GCA_041749275.1 Pyrinomonadaceae bacterium
GGCCGGCGCGCGCCTCAGCTTCGCGGGGAATTTGCCGACGGCGCTCGCGGCGTCCGTCCGTGTGCGCGTAGACGACGGGCGCGTGTGGCGGCGGGAGCAACATTTACTATTGAAAGGGGCGGACGGGCGATGAATGGCAAGAGCTTTTCACAACTCCGGTCGTGCGTGCTTCGAGCGCGAGGAGGCCGACGCCATGCGCGGCGCTCTCTGCTCGCCTGTTTCATGCTGCTGGCGGCGGGCGTGGGCGTCGTCCTCGGCTGTGGCTGGGTCGGCACGGAGCATTCGGTGCGCTTCAACGGCTGGCTCTCGTACCGCGACATGCAACGTCTGCCACCGCTGCCGACGATGGCCGGCGGCCTGACGCAAGCGCGGGCTTACCGCGATTTCGAGGACGAAGAGGAATGGTTGGAGAAAGAGGGTACGGCGGAAAAGCGTGTCGAGGAAATTGACTCGCTGTGGACGAGCGCCGGCGAGGCGCGGCAGCGCGGCGATTGGCACGCGGCGCGCGAACTTCTGAGCCGATACCTGGAACGGACGGCAGTGGGGCGCGACCACCGAGCCGAGCCGACCAACCGCCAGCGGCGGCGAAATTCCGGGATTGACCAACTCGATGCCCTGTCCGCGCTCGATCAGGGTACGGACGCCTCCGCCGTCGGCGCTTACCTCATTGCGCGTCAAGATTTCGACGGTGAAAGTCCGGCGGACGCGACGCTGCGTGCGCTCGACGCCGTGCCGCGCGGCGTGGGCCTCGATGACAACATCGCTTACTTTCGCGCGGCGGTGCTCTACGAGGGCGGCGAGTTGGCGGCGGCGGCGGAGGCTTTCGCGGCGCTCACTGAGCGCCACCCGCGAAGCGAGAAGCGCGAGGCGGCGCTCTTCATGGCAGCAGTCGCCACGATGAAGACGAGCCGGCGATTCACAGGCACGAGCGGCGACCCTGAGCATCTCCGGCAGGAGGGCGTCCGCTGGGACGGGAGCGCGAAAAAGTATATTGAGCCGCCGTCGGCGGAGGCGGTCGAGCTTGACGAGGTGTGGCACAAGGCACGAGCCGGTTTCCTGCGCGTGATGCGTGAGTACCCGCGCGGGCGTTACGCGCGAGACGCGCGCGGATGGCTCGCGCACCTCCTTTTGCGCGCGCACGACCGCGCCGGGGCGCTGGTCGAGTATTACCGCCTGCTCGGTGATGAGAGCGACGAGGGCGCTCGTGTCGAGGCGGCCTTTTCGCTGACGCTGGTGCGCCACCACGCCAGCGGCGAGGAGATGCGCCGCGTCGAAACCGAACTCGAAGACGAGCCGGCAGCCGCGCTCGCCTACGCTTATCACAACATCTACAACTATGCCGTTGATGCCGGCTGCACGCTCGGCCCGTGGTTCCGCTACTACCCGCACAATGAATGGGAGGCGCAGCAGGCGCGAAGAGAGAAGCACAACACCGAGCGGGCGGAGAAGGAGCGCATCGTCGCCTTCGCCACGCGCATGATGAGCCGCTATCCGCGCGCCGCCACGGGCGGGAGTTTTGCGTTGCGCGTCGCGCAGGCGAACGCGGAACTCGATAATTACAAAGACGCACGCGCGCAGGCCGCACGGGCGCTGCAAATGGGCGTGCGGGACGGCGAGAGACTCAGGGCGCTGTGGGTCAAGGGCTTGGCCGAACACCGCCTCGGCGATCAGGCGGCGGCGCGTCGCACGCTCGGCACGCTGGTTGACGAAGACCGGCGGCACGAGTTGACCGAAGGCGCGCGCCGCCTGATTGCGATGTCAGCCGAAGACGCAGGGGATTTGGACGCCGCGCTCGAACAGTACATCGCGCTCGGCTACACGCTCGATGTCGCATACTTCGTTGATGTGCTGATGACACCGGAGCAACTCGCTGCCTTCGTCGAGCGCCGTCCCGCCTCGCCGCTGCGCGACGAACTGCTCTATTCGCTTGGCCTGCGCTACCTGCGCGCGGGACGCTACGCAGAGGCGCGCGCCGCCTACGCCCGAGTGCGGACGACGCAGTTCGAGGCGGACGACGGAATCTACTCTTACGACGACTACGGCTCGTGCGAGGGCTGGCGGCGTTGCAGCCCGAAGAACCCTTACTTCAGCCTCGCGGACGCGCCCGGCGTCCGCCCGCGCTGGGTCATGCACGACCTGCAAGTGGCGCGGGACTTGGAAGCCCTCGAGCGCAAGGTCGAGACGAGCGCGGGAGACGAAGAGAAGGCGGAAGCCCTCTACCAACTCGCAAGCTATACTTACGAGTCAAGCACACTGCTCTTTTACAACCCGGCGGTGTGGGGCGGCGCGCGATATCGCAACCTCTCCGAACTCCACCAGAAGAGCGCGTACCGCGCGCCGGACGAGGCGCGAAGACTCTGGGAGTATATGCAGGAGCACGACACGCTGGCCCACGCGCTGCCGATCTATCTGCGCGTCGCCGACGAGTACCCGCGCACGAGGGCCGCGCGCGACGCGCTCTACACGGCAGCCGTGAGCCATGACATCCTCGCCGGCTTCAACCCCTACTGGCGCGACCTGTACGAAAAAGGAATGCACGCCGGCGCGCGTCCCATCTCTTACGATGACGTGAAGCGGATTTATCCGAGTTACCAACTGCCGCGCGGCACCAACGGCTGGCAGCCGGCGACGCGCACCGTCAACGGCGGCCCCGCGTGGGTCGTGCCGCCAAAGCCAAAGCAGTTGACCGGGATGGAGCGCGCGCGATTGAAGATTGAACGCGCGGAGCGACGCGCCGCGAAAGGCTGGGAGCTATTTGGCGAGGTCGCGGGCGGGCAGGCACGACGCTGGACGCTCGCGGCGCTTCGCTGGTCGCTCGTGCTGCTCGTCTCCGCCGGCATCCTGCTCGTCTTCCGCCTGACGAGACGCTCGCGCGCCGTGCTCTTCGAGTTGCTGACATGCGCCGTCCGTCGTCGGACGCCGACCGTCGAAGTGTTGCCCGCGCAAGCCTCTTCCTACGGCGCGCACGAGCCTTACCTGCCGGGCGCGAGGGCGCGCGCCGCCTCGCGCGACGTGTGGCGCGGACTGTGGCAGATCGTGCTCGATGAGAAGGGGCGCGCGGCGCTCGCCCTCAACTTCGTCACGCACGGGCTGCTGACGGCGCTCGTGTATGCGCTCATGTGGGCGATTACAAAAGGATGAAGGATGAAGGATAAGGGATGAAAAACTACTTATCGTGAGTTAGAAACCTTCATTCCTCATTCTTCATCCTTTCTTCAGAGCATCCAAACATCTCGACTTGCGTAGTCCGTAAGATGGCCGGTCGGATGCTCTGCGCGAAACTCCTTGTAGCGCGCGAGCAAACGCTCGTAACGACGGTCGGAAGCGCGGAGCGCGCGGTGCGGAATCTCTTGCAGGTGACGCTCGACCTTCCAGACGTTGCGCGGCGAGAAACGCCAGTCGTAGCCGCCGAGGTCGCGTAAGTCCGCGAGGCCGTAGCCGGTGATGCGGCCCGTGTGGTCAATATAGGTGTCGAAGTAGCTCCACACGAGTTGTCTCAAGTTTCGGAAGACGGGGCGTCGTCCATGCAGTCCGAGGTCGCGCGAGCGCCCGATGGAACCCCAGAGACCGTCTTCCTGAAAGACGAAGAGAACGTGGTCGAGTTTGTCCTGCGACTCGAAACTTAACAGGAGCGGCGGATAGCCGTGCTGTTCGAGGATGCAGCCGGCGGCGAGCGCCGCCTCAAGGCAGTGCGCCTCGCCGCGCCGCACGACTTCGCGGAACGAGCGGAGCGTCCCGCCGCGCTTCTCCCAGTTGTACGGCAGGCGCGAGAGGTAGCGCTGCGCGCGCGCGGGCGTGCGGTGCGATTGGATGATTTTCCACTCCCGCGTCGTGAACGATTCCCGCGTCGGTCTTTCATTCATTGCTTCAAGCTAATAGCAGAGGCGGCGGAAGAAGGCAAAAGTAAAAGGGGCAAAGGGCAAAGCGCGGAGCCGCGGGTCTTTACTTTTTCCGGCTCCCTTTTTACTTTTGCCTTTTCAACTTCCGCGCGACTTGAAAAGCACGCATGGTTGGTGTTAAGACATTAGCTCATTCAGAGACATTCTGATATTTTGGAGAGGCGCTCTTATCGCTTCAACGGCGGCGGGCGCAACACAACTATCGAGGCAACCGTGCCGGCTTTTCCCTACTCCTGATTCCCCCGGCGCGCTGGAATAATAACCGTGAGCACAAAGGGCAGTACCACAACACCGAGGCAGTTGACCCGCGCCGAACGGGAGGTGCAGACCGCCGCCGAGCGCCTGAACGTGCAGATCGAGGACGCGCTGGTGGCGATTACGGTGCACGCACCCGAAAGCGGCGACGACCTCGACGCCTGCGCTGACCGTCTGGAGCGCGCCGCGCGCGACATGGCCGTCGCTATCCGCGAGCTGGCCGAGCAGCGCGGCGGGGGTTTTTCACAGTAAAGACTTCAAGGGGCCGACAGTTTCAACAAAAAGTATGCGGGAGCGCGCGGGCGGATCACAGGGTCGTCCCGCGACGCTCCCCGCCGCGTCTTAGACCCTGATTAGTTCGGTGAGCCAACAAACGATTGAAGGTCGTGAACCGTGAACCGCGAAGCGCGTCAAAAGCAATCAGGTTTTTCTCTTGACGCGATTCACGGCCCACGGCCTTTTAAGGAGAACGAATGACCGCAATCAAACAGGCCGCGACCCGCGAGCAAGGGCGCCGGCGCAGCGACGTGGGGCTGGACACACTCGGCATCAACGCCCCGGCGAATGTCTACTGGAACCTCAACACGCCGGAGCTTTACGAAGAGATCGCGCGCCGCGAGGAGGGCAGATTCTCCGCGCATGGCGCGCTGGTCGTGGACACGGGCGAGCACACGGGCCGCGCGGCGAAAGATAAGGCTATCGTGCGCGAGCCTTTGTCCGAAGATAAGGTCTTCTGGGGCGAGGTGAACAAAGACTTCTCGCAAGAGAAGTTCAACGCCGTGCGCGACCGCATGATGCAGCACACGGCGGGGCGCGACCTCTTCGTGCAGGACACCTACGCCGGCGCCGACCCGCGCTACCGCCTGCCCGTCCGCATCATCACCGAACTCGCGTGGCACTCGCTCTTCGCCCGCACGATGTTCATCAACGACGACGAAGGACGAGAGAAGCACACGCCGGAGTTCACTGTCATCAACCTCCCCGGCTTCAAGGCCGACCCCGCGCAGGACGGCACGCGCTCGCCCACCTTCATCCTGATGGACTTCGCGCAGCGCCTCGTCCTCATCGGCGGCACCTCCTACGCGGGCGAGACGAAGAAGAGCGTCTTCACCATCTTGAACTATCTGCTCCCGCAACGCGGCGTGATGAGTATGCACTGCTCGGCGAACATCGGCGACGCGGGCGACGTGGCGATCTTCTTCGGTCTGTCTGGGACGGGCAAGACGACTCTGAGCGCCGACCCCGAACGACAACTCATCGGCGACGACGAGCACGGCTGGTCTGACGACGGCGTGTTCAACTTCGAGGGCGGCTGCTACGCGAAGGTGATTAAACTCTCGGCGACGGCGGAGCCTGACATCTACCGCACGACGCGCATGTTCGGCACCGTCATGGAGAACGTCGTCGTTGACCCCGTCAAGCGCACGCCCGATCTCGACGACGCCTCGAAGACCGAGAACACGCGCGCCGCTTATCCCTTAACAAGCATCCCGAATATCGTCCCCGAAGGCTACGCCGGCCACCCCTCGAACATCATCATGTTGACGGCTGACGCCTTCGGCGTGCTGCCGCCCGTCGCGCGCCTTACGCCCGAACAGGCGATGTACCACTTCCTTTCCGGCTACACGGCGAAGGTCGCCGGCACCGAGCGCGGCGTCACCGAGCCGCAGGCCACCTTCTCAACCTGCTTCGGCGCGCCCTTCATGGTCTTGCATCCGGGCGTCTACGCCGACCTCTTGGGCAAAAAGATTCAGGAGCACGAAGCGGCCTGCTGGCTCATCAACACCGGCTGGTCGGGCGGCCCTTACGGCGTGGGCGAGCGCATGTCCATCAAGCACACGCGCGCCATGATCCGCGCGATTTTGAACGGCACGCTCGCCGACATCGAGACGCGCCCCGACCCCGTCTTCGGCGTCGGCGTCCCCGTCTCCTGCCCCGACGTGCCCGCGGAAGTCCTGACGCCGCGCAACACGTGGGCTGACAAAGACTCCTACGACGAGAAGGCCCATGACCTCGCCCGTCGCTTCAACGAGAATTTCAAAAAGTACGAAGCCGGCGTCTCCGACGCGGTGCGCGCCGTCGCGCCGAAGGCGGAGTAAAGCGAAGCGTCACTAAGAAAGCGGGGAGCCACTGATGCGAGTCGGTGACTCCCCCGCTTTTCGTTTCGACTTTGGGAAACTGTGTTCAAGGGTAGCTCCGTAGGAGCGGAATGTTTGTAGCTCGATATCATCTCTGAACTCAAAGCTCCGGAGGAGCGGAATGTCAATCACATTCCGCTCCTCCGGAGCTGCTTTAAAATAGAATCGCTTGAGCTACAAACATTCCGCCCCTCATGGGGCTTTGAACCGGGGTTGCTTAATCGCTGACCACGGGGAACGCGGCGACGATTCTGATGCGTCCGTCAATGACAACCATGCAGAGGTCAACCTGTAGGTTGTGGACAGGCTCGACCTTCAGGCAAATGAAACGTGTCGCGGGAGGGAATCCGTAAAAAGCTTCCTCGTGTGTTTCGAGAGACGGTGCATGAACCTCCACGAGGTTTTTGTCGTCAATCCTATCCTTCAGCGCCTCGCGCAGCACCGGGAAAGGCGGCACGTGAGGGCGCAAAGCGTCCGCGGCCTTCTCCGTTGTGAGGGTTACTTCGCGCAACGCCGTGAGAGTCTTAATGAAGATTTCGTCAGTCTCCTGATCCGACGGCCCGCTCGCGCTCCCGACTCCCTCCTCCGTCTCGCTTGATTCTTTTTCAGCCGCTCCTTCTCCGTTGATGAAAGCCGAGAAGTTCGGATCGCTTCTCAGCACGCCGGCCACCTCCGACGGAAACATCTGTTCCAGCTCCGGTTCTCGCGCGTCCTCGTCGTCCGCCTCAAGGACATGCGGATAGGTCATCCAGTATTCAAGAGTTAGGGTGACGAAGTTGAATTGGGCGATGTAAAACCGCGACAGCTCGGCGGGCGCGGCCTGCCAAGCTACATCGCGCTCGACGAAAATCATCGGAATGCCTTCGGTGTCATATCGCAGGCGTTTCCCGACATCCTCCACGAAGAGTTCATCAATGAGCGGCGCGATGTCGTTCGTCTCGCGGAAACGCTTGACGAAGAGCGAGGCGAGTTTCCGTGCCTCGCGCTCTTCTTCGGGGGTGATCTTTTCGTGCTCGTTCTCTTGCGTCAGGCGCGGATGCGCGGCGGCGGGCATGGCGCCGAGGCAGAAGGTGAGCAACAGTGCGATGGCGGCGTGTGTTTTCATGTCGCTTTAACCTGCATTCATCTCGCTCCTCAGAAGCGATAGCTGAAGCCGATGCTGAACTGGAAGTTGTGTGTGATGTCGCTCGAAGACTGCGCGCCGCCGAAGACGCCGCGCGTGGCGCTGTTGAGACGCACGATGGTGTCGCCCGCGTCAATGCGGATGATGGCGCGCGTGGAAGGGTAGAACTCGACCACGCCGCCCGCGTCGAAGGCGAAGTTGTTGTGTTCGGGGCGGCAGACCTCGCCGAAGGGCTGCGTGTTGCAGTTGAAGCCGGAGACGGTCTCGCCGATAAACATCACGCCGGGCCGCGCCTTGGCGAAGAGGCCGACGTATTGCGAGCGCGCGCCGGCCTTGACGCCGACGAAGGCTTGCGCCTTTTGGCCGAGTTGGCTGTTGCCGAGTTTGGTTTCGGGAAAGAAGCTCGCTTCGGCGTCGAGCGCGATGTGCTCGTTGAAGTTGTAGGCGACGCGACCGCCGAGGCCGGACACCGGCTCGCCGGAGTCTTCGAGGTTGATGGCGGTATAGAGCGCGCCGACCTCGAACTTGCGCTCGTCCACCGGCGACTGCGCGCGCGCGGCGGCGGGCATGAACAGAAACAAAGCGAGAATGAGAAACAAAAATTTCCGACGCATGATTTCCTCCCTGAAAGTTTTATGATTCGCTCCACTCTTCATCGTCGTCCTCGTCTGCATCGCGCTCTTTCTTTCTCGACTTGCGGTCGGACGAAGCGCGCACGTCCCTGATCTTCTTGATGATTTCTCTACCCAGATTTTCAGCGGCGACGAGTCCGTTGATGGCGACCGTTTTGCCGCTCGTGACGATGGCGCGCGTGCGCGGATCAACGATGGTGAAGACGTAGTTGAGCGCGGTCTTTTCGATCTGCACGACGAGGTCAGCGGCGCTCTCGTCGTCCACGATCATCAGGCCCCACTGCCTGAGTTCGGCGCGCTTTTGCAGCTTGTAGACAAGGTAAGTCTGGTCGAGGTGGCGCGTCGGGCGGACGAACAGCGTGCGCGCCTCGCGCATGATCGAAGCGGGCGTCGCGTCTCGCGCGTCGCGTTCAGCGCGCCGCCCGCGGCTCTGTTGTGCCGGCGGCGTCGCGCCG
>JBGTBQ010000237.1:0-6641 GCA_041749275.1 Pyrinomonadaceae bacterium
ATCGGGGCGCGCGGCGGCGAGTCGGCGCCGAAGCGCCTGCCCGTCGGCGGCCTCCTGCCGCGTGACCAGCAGCAGCGACGCGCCCGACATCAGCGGCAGGTAGATCTCCAGCGCGGCGATGTCGAACGACAGCGAGGTCGCGGCGAGGATGGTCTCGCCCGCTTCGAGCGAGGGGCGACGCGACATCGAGCGCAGGAAGTTGACCAGCGCGGAGTGCGATATCTGCACGCCCTTGGGTCTGCCGGTCGAGCCCGACGTGTAGATGACGTAGGCGAGGTTGTCTGGAAGGACGTTGCCGGGCAGGTCATCCGCCCCGCGGCGCGCGATTGCCTCACGTTCCGCGTCGAGCAGCAGGAGGTGACACCCCGCGTCCGCCGCCTCCCCGAGCGCGGGCAGCCTTTCGATCACAGCCGAATCCGTGATGAGCACGCGCGCTCCCGAGTCTTCGAGCGTGAAGGCGAGCCGCTCCGCAGGGTACTGCGGGTCTAAGGGCAGGTAGGCGCCGCCGGCCTTGAGCACGGCGAGCAGCGAGACGACCATCTCGGTAGAGCGTTCGAGCAGGAGGCCGACCAGCACCTCGGGGCCGACGCCGAGCCCGAGCAGATGCCGGGCGAGTTGGTTGGCACGCTCGTTCAGTTCGCGATAGCTCACGCGCTCTTCGCCGAAGCTCAACGCAAGCGCGTTGGGGCGCGCCGCCGCCTGCCGCTCGAACTCTTCGACCAGCAGCGGCGGACCGCTCAGCGCCGGCTCGCGGGTCGCGCCCCATCCGTCAGCCAGGCCGCACAACTCTTCTTCATCGAGCAGCGGCAGACGCGACAGGCGCGACGAAGGCTCGGAGGCGGCGGCCGCGAGCAGCTGGCCGAAGCGTGAAGCGAGGCGGGAGATGGTGCTCGGGTCGAAGAGGTCTGTGTTGTATTCGAAGGAGGCGTGCAACCCTTGGCCGCCCTCCACCGCCCACACGATCAAATCCATCTTCGCGCTGCTCGCGCTGCTCTTTATCCCGGACATGCGTAGCTCCGACAGCTCGAACGTCTCCTGTGGGATGTTCTGGAGGGCGAGCATCACCTGCACGACGGGCGAGCGGCTCATGTCCCTCTCGGGCTGCAACTCCTCGACCAGCTTCTCGAACGGCACCTCCTGGTGCGCGTAAGCACCCAGCGTGACTTCGCGCACACGCTTGAGCAAATCGCTAAACGTCGGGTCTCCCGACAAGTCCGTGCGCAGCGCCAGCGTGTTGACGAAGAGCCCGATGAGGTCTTCGACCTCGCTCCGCGTGCGCCCCGCGATGGGCGTGCCGACGACGACCTCCTCCTGTCCGCTGTAGCGGGAGAGCAGCGCCTGAAAACCGGCGAGCAGCACCATGAAGAGCGTGCAGCCTTCGCGGCGGCTCAACTCCTTGAGGCACTGCGTCACTTCCGTGTCGAGCGTGAGCGTGTGGCGCGCGCCGCGGTGGGTCTGCACAGCCGGGCGCGGTCGGTCGGTCGGCAGCTCCAGCACGGACAGCTCGCCGCCGAGCTGCTTCTTCCAGTAGGCGAGCTGCGCTTCTAAGACTTCGCCCTGCAACCACCCGCGCTGCCAGGCGGCGTAGTCCGCGTACTGGATGGCGAGTTCTTCAAGCGGCGAGGGCTTGCCCTTCGAGAAGGCGTCGTAGAGCGCCGCCACCTCTTTGACCAGCACGCCCAAAGACCACCCGTCGGAGACGATGTGGTGGACGGTCAAGAGCAGGACGTGTTCCGCCTCCGCGAGCTTCAGCAGCGTGACGCGGAGCAGCGGCCCGCGCGACAGGTCGAACGGCCGCCGCGCCTCGTCCGCGGCCAGCCGCTCCACTTCCCTTCCGCGCTCCTGCTCCGTCAGCGCTTCGAGGTTGGCGAACTCGGGCTCGAAGGGCGTGTGCGGCGAGATCAACTGAACGGGTTCGCCGCCGACCGTGGCGAAGGTCGTGTGCAGAACTTCGTGGCGCGCGACCACTTCGTTCAGCGAGCGCGTGAAGGCTACTGTGTCGAGCCGGCCGCTCAGGCGCAGCGCGACCGGAACGTTGTAGAAGGCGCTGCCGGGCTCCAACTGGTCTAAGAACCAGAGCCGCTGCTGCGCGAAGGAGAGCGGCAACCGCTCGTCCCTTGAAGCGCGCACGACGGGCGGCGCTTCGGTCTGCGCGCCCATACGCAACTCGGCGTCGATGGCCGCGGCCATCGCGCAGACGGTCGGCCGTTCGAAGACGCGGCGCAACGGGAAGTCGAGGCGGAAGGCGTCGCGGATTCTTGAGACCAGCCGCGTCGCCAGCAGCGAGTGCCCGCCCAGCTCGAAGAAGTTATCGTTGAGGCCCACCTGTTCCAGCTTCAACACTTGTCGCCAGAGCCCGGCCAGGGTCTCTTCCACGGCCGTGCGCGGGGCGGCGTAGTCGTCCCCGGCCTCGTCCCCTTTCGATCCCAACATAGCCAGCGCGCGCCTGTCCACCTTCAAGTTCGGCGTTAAAGGTAGCTTATCGAGGAACACGAAAGAGGCCGGAATCATGTAGCCGGGCAGGCGCGCGCCGAGCTGAGTTCGCAACTCCCTCGCGGAGACGACCGAGCCGTCCCTGAGCACGAGGTAGGCGACTATTTGACGCTCGCCGTCCTCCGCCTCGCGCACCGCGGTCACGCACTCCCCCACCCCTGAGACATCCTTCATGGCCGCCTCGATCTCGCCCAGCTCGATGCGGAAGCCGCGTATCTTCACCTGGTGGTCCAGGCGTCCGAGGTATTCGAGCTCGCCGCCGGGCCGGTAGCGCACCAGGTCACCCGTCCGGTAGAGGCGTTTCCCGCCGGACTCGGCGAACGGGTTAGGGACGAACTTCTCGGCTGTCAGGCCGGGGCGGTTCAGGTAGCCTCGCGCCACGCCCACTCCGCCGACGTACAGTTCGCCAGCCACGCCGAGTGGCACCGCCCCCATCCCTTCGTCGAGGACGTAGACCTGTGTGTTCGCCAGCGGCCCACCGATGGGGATTGACCCGTCGGCGCCCTCCAAGCGATGTGCCGTCGACCAGATGGTCGTCTCCGTCGGCCCGTAGTAGTTCCACAACTCGGCGCACCGCCCCCTCAGCCGGGCTGCCAGCTTCGTGTCCAGCGCCTCGCCGCCGCAGATCGCCCTCAGCTGCACCGGCACAGGCTCCCACCCGCCCTCTACCAGCAACCGCCAAGTGGCGGGGGTGGCCTGCATGATGGTGGCCCCCGACCCGCTTATCCTTTCAGCCAGGCGCGCGGAGTCCGCGGCCTCGTCGCGGGCAGCGACGACGACGCGGGCGCCGCGCAGGAGGGGCGTGAACAGCTCCAGCACGGCGATATCGAAGGAGAGCGAGGTCACCGACAGGAGGATGTCGTCCCGCCTGACGCCGAAAGTCTCGGCCACGGTGAAGAGCAGGCTGATAACGCCGCGGTGCGGGACCTGCACGCCTTTGGGCCTCCCGGTAGAGCCCGACGTGTAGATAGTGTAGGCGATGTCGTCCGGGCACGCGGCGGACTCCGGATTCACGTCGTCGGACTCCTGACCCGCAGCCGCTTTCAGGTCGAGCGCGATGACGTGTCCACCGTACCCTTCGCCCCCGGACGCGAGGTGCGACTGCGTGAGGAGCGCCAGAGGCGCGGCGTCGGCGAGCATGAACGAGAGACGCTCCCGCGGGTAGGAGGCGTCGAGGGGCACGTAGGCCCCGCCCGCCTTGAGGACGCCGAGCAGCGCGACGACCATCTCGACCGAACGCTCCATCATCACGCCGACGAGGCTGCCCGGCCCAACCCCGTGTTTGAGCAGACGGCGTGCGAGGCGGTTGGCGTGGCGGTTCAACTCCCTGTAGGAGAGCTTCTCGTCGCCATAGACGAGGGCCACGGCGGAGGGCGTCTGTTCGACCTGTCGCTCGAACAGTTCGTGGATGCACGCGTCGGACGGGTACTCCGCCGTCGTCTCGTTCCACACCCGCAACACCAGCTCCCGCTCCCGCTCGCTCATCAAGGGCAGCCGCGCCACCGCCGCCTCCGGCTCCGCCACGGCGCCCCGCAGCAGCGTCTCGAAGTTCGGCGCCAGCCGCTCCACCGTCCCCGCCTCGAACAAATCCGTGCTGTACTCTATGCACCCGGCCAGCTCTCCGCCCGGGGCGTCCGCCGCCACCAGTGTCAGGTCGAACTTCACCGTCCCCGCACCCGACTCCACCACCCGCGCATCAAGCTCCCCCAGCGACCACCCCTCCTGGGGCGTGTTCTGCAAGATGAACATGACCTGGAAGAGCGGCGTCCGGCTCAACGACCTCTCGGGCCGCAGCTCCTCGACCAGCTTCTCGAACGGCACCTCCTGGTACGCGTAGGCGCCGAGGCACGTCTCCCGCACCCGCCCCACCAGTTCCCTGAAGGACGGCTCCCCCGACAGGTCGGCGCGCAGCACCAGCGTGTTGACGAAGAAGCCGATGAGCGGCTCGGTCTCGACCCGCGAGCGACCCGCGACCGGCGTGCCGACGCAGATGTCCTGCTGGTTGCTGTAGCGCGAGAGCAGAGCCTGCCAGCCCGCCAAGAGCGTCATGAAGAGCGTCGCCCCCTGCTCGCGCGATAGCCGGCGCAGCCCTTCCGTCAGCTCCGCGGGCAGTCGGAAGTGGTGACGCGCGCCACGATGTGTCGGGACGGACGGCCGCGGGTGGTCGGTCGGCAGTTCCAACTCGGCTGGTGCGCCCGCCAACTGCTGCCGCCAGTAGGAGAGCTGTTCCGCCATCAGCGGCCCCCGCAGGTGCTCGTGCTGCCACACGGCGAAGTCGCCGTACTGGATGGGGAGGTCAGGCAGCGGTGAGGGCCGGCCCGCGGCGAAGGCCGTGTAGAGTGACGACAGCTCGCGCGTGAGCACGCCGAGTGACCACCCGTCCGAGACGATGTGGTGCATCGTGACGAGCAGCAGGTGCTCCTCGTCTGAGAGGCGCCACAGCTTGGCGCGCAGCAGCGGACCCCGCCCCAGGTCGAAGGGGCGCTGCGCCTCGCCCCTGATAAGCTGCGGGAGCGCGGCCTCGCGCTCCCCCTCCGCGAGGTGGCTCACGTCCTCTTTCTGCGTGACGAACGTCGCGGCGGAGCCGAAACGCTGGACGGGGTCGCCGTCCACCAGGTCGAAGGTCGCGCGCAGAATTTCGTGGCGCCGCCAGATCTCCCAGATGCTCCGCTCAAGGGCTGCCACGTCGAGGCCCCCCTTCAGCCGGATGGCGTGGGTGACGTTGTAGAGGGGGCTGTCGGGATCGAACTGATTCAGCAGCCACAGCCTGTGCTGTGTAGAGGAGAGCGGGAAGGCCCTCGCCTCCCGCCGCCGCCTTAGCACCGTCGCCAGCAGTTCGCGCTTCTGCCCCGGCGTCATCCCCGCCACGCTCTCGCTCGTCCCGCTCATCCTAACGTCCTCCCCCTTTGACGACAGATAAAAACGCTCCTGCGTAAGTGCCTCGTCGTTAAGGTCCCCCCCGATAAGTGAGGGCTGCGAAAACAGATTTCCCCTAACACGTCCACACCCGCGAACTGCTGAGAGTAGTTCAAGACGAGCTGTTGGACGTTTAGAATCCCGCGTCCGACGGGCAGAGACAGCATCGCGCCCTCCCACCGGCTGGGGCCTTCAGCCCGCGCGCGATGGACTCCGAGAGCGAGAAGCCAACCGCAGCCGGCTGACCAAGATGAGGCACACCTCCCTCGTCGTCCCGGACAGCGTTAGAAGGTCTGGATAAGTGAGTTAGGTGACACGTGTCTGCTGCGGGTGCCGGGTTACCCGCGCAGTTGCATGCCCGCCATGCCTGCGCTTAATTGTCGGTAGAAGTATCCGTCTGAGTTTCGACGGCCTTCGGGAGGTTAGCGCTCCGCCCGTTGATCAAAGGTGGCCGAGACTCAAGCGTACCGCGTGCTCAAATCTTCTCGCAGGCACAGTGCTCAAATGCCTGTGGGCCATCTGCTCGTGTGGTCGGCGATAACGGCTACGGTAGCGCAGGGCGCACGCCGTTTCTGACGTGGCGGTAGTGTAAACAATTCGCCTCGATCAGACAATCTTTATTTTGGCTCCTTCGTAAACGGGTGCAGCCAAGCGATCTGGCAGAGTAAGATTCCGCCCGACGTGCCGGGGCGCGTGTTCGCGCTCCGGCGGGTATTGATGCGATGAAGCAGGCATCTCCCGCTCGACGCTGAAACGCGGTGGACAGACAGTGCGAAAATTTGCATTGACCTCGGAGCGCGTCTGAGTCTAAGCTTGCGGCGCTTTCCGCACTGGCTTTTCACTAGTTGCCGGCAAGAATTCACTGCCGCTTCTTCGCACAACCGCTGGTGCCCACGCGAAACTGGTAATGTCAGCCGACGCGGAACTGCCCAATCAACCGCGAACTTTCACAACATAACCTGTTTCATCACCTCTTCGTTCTAGGAGAACAAGGATATGGCGTATGCCTCTATATACTTTCGCCGCACGCGTACTCACGCTCCTATCGGCACGGTCTCCTAGTAAACATTATATCGTCGGCACCATGGGTAATCGGCGGGGAGATATTCGGGCGCATAGGCTGTCATGCCAACGGCTGTTGTTACGGGAAGCCGGTGGAAAACGATTCGAGGGTCTCGCGGTTGTTGCAGGTGAAATATACAAATAAACTACAGAAGGCGGTCTGGCACGGC
>JBGTBQ010000238.1:0-19476 GCA_041749275.1 Pyrinomonadaceae bacterium
GAATGGCTGAGCATGGGGCCGCGGCACAGAGACGAAATCGGGCCGAGCAGAGGGAGAAAAATAGAGGGGAAGCGTGGC
Organism: Pyrinomonadaceae bacterium; assembly: GCA_041749275.1. GTDB lineage: Bacteria > Acidobacteriota > Blastocatellia > Pyrinomonadales > Pyrinomonadaceae > JBGTBQ01. The sequence goes on from JBGTBQ010000238.1 coordinate 79, forward strand.
ATCCACGTCACGCTTTTATATCCTTTATTTGTCGCTGTTTAGCTCGATACCTGAATAGTTACAATATCTCGTTGGCGTCCGATAATATATATTATGTCCTAATCTTGTTTATATTGATCTATTTTGCAAGACTTGACAGCCTATGTATAGACTGTTAAATTACGCGGTCTTTTCGCCGAAACCAGAATCAAGTTTGTAATGCTAAAGGAGTGTAAAAACATTGAGCCGACCTGGAAGTTACCTTTTCACCTCTGAGTCCGTAACAGAGGGGCACCCGGATAAAATTGCCGATCAAATTTCAGATGCAATTCTCGACGAAGCGCTTGAGCATGATGAAAAAAGCAGAGTTGCCTGCGAAACATTAGTGACGACAGGCTTGGTTGTGTTGGCTGGCGAAATCACAACAAACGCTCAGATTGATTTCTCACAAGTTGCACGTGAAACCATTCGAGAAATAGGTTATACAAGAGCAAAATTCGGTTTTGATTGTGACACTTGCAGCATATTAACGGCGATTGACAAACAATCCCCAGACATCGCACAGGGGGTTGATACGGGAGGAGCTGGTGACCAAGGATTGATGTTTGGTTATGCCTGTTCTGAAACAAAAGAATTGATGCCACTCCCGATTCAGATCGCCCACCAACTTTCACGTAGACTTGCGGAAACACGTAAAACAGGCAAGCTCCCATATCTACGCCCCGACGGTAAGTCTCAAGTCACGGTCGAATATCGCGATGGTAGACCATTCCGTATAGACGCTATTGTCATTTCGACACAGCACTCCCCTGATGTCACAAACAAAATTCTACATAATGAAATTACGGAAGAAGTGATCAAGAAAACAGTCTCTCCTGAACTCTTAGATAATAAGACAAAGTACCATATTAACCCGACAGGGCGCTTTGTAATTGGTGGCCCTCAAGGAGATGCTGGCCTCACCGGTCGTAAAATCATAGTTGATACCTATGGGGGATACGCACCACATGGGGGTGGTGCTTTTTCAGGTAAAGATCCCACTAAGGTTGACAGATCCGCGGCCTATATGGCCCGTTACATAGCAAAAAACATCGTCGCCGCCGGACTCGCTGAACGTTGTTTGGTTCAACTTGCATATGCTATCGGTGTCGCCGAACCGGTTTCCGTGCTGGTCGATACTGGAAGTACAGGTCGGATTGGTGAAGATGCTCTTTCGAAGATTGTCCGGGATACTTTCCGACTTACACCGGATGGCATCATGGAAACTCTCAATCTCCGCCGCCCAATTTATAGACGCACAGCCGCTTATGGGCACTTTGGCCGTGAAGAAGAAAGCTTTTCATGGGAATCAACCGACATGGCTGAGAAACTGCGTGAAGCAGCCGGTATTTAGACCTGATTGGAAACGCTGAACCACGCTTAGTTAGGGGGACATAATGAACGCTTTAGAGGCCGGAACCTTTGATATTAAGGACATCACACTCGCCGACAGTGGCAAGCAACGAATTGAATGGGCCGAACGCGAAATGCAGGTGTTACGGCTCATACGCCAAAGGTTTGAGCTTGAGAAGCCGCTTAGTGGGTTAAGGCTAGTTGCTTGTGCACATGTTACAACGGAGACCGCTAATCTTGTCCGCACATTACAGGCCGCCGGGGCTGAGACGATAGTTATAGCGTCCAACCCGCTCTCAACACAGGACGATGTAGCCGCGGCCCTAGTAAAGCACTGGGGTGTTCCGGTATACGCGATCAAAGGCGAGTCTACTGAAACCTACAACTTGCATGTCCGTCATGCACTGGATTCCAAGCCCAACCTGATTATCGATGATGGCTCGGATGTAGTTGCAACCCTCATCAAAGAGCGTGGAAAGCAGAAAGAGGAAATTATCGGATCTACGGAGGAGACCACCACGGGCATCGTCCGTCTTCAGGCCATGGAGCGTGACGGCGTTCTGAACTTCCCTGCGATTGCGGTTAACGATGCACAGACCAAACACTTTTTCGACAACCGATACGGGACAGGCCAATCAACACTTGACGGGATCATACGCGCGACCAATCTACTTCTGGCTGGACGCACCATCGTCGTCGTCGGTTATGGGTGGTGCGGAAAAGGGGTTGCGATGCGAGCGCGAGGGATGGGTGCAAGCGTCGTCGTGACGGAAATTAATCCGATCAAGGCCGTCGAGGCTGTAATGGATGGTTTTCGCGTGATGCGGATTGATGACGCCGCCAGTCTTGGCGATATCTTCATAACCGTCACGGGCAATCGCCACGTGATCGATGCTTCTCATTTCTCTCAGATGAAGGATGGCGCGGTCGTCTGCAATAGCGGCCACTTTGATCTGGAGTTAAACCTCAAGTCTTTGAAGGAGATGAGTGCCCCTCCGCAAATATTGAGACCGCTCGTGGAAGAATATCGCTTGGAAAAGAATGGAGTCCGGATCATCGTTCTTGGCGAAGGACGCCTCATCAACCTCGCCGCCGCGGAAGGGCATCCGGCGAGCGTCATGGATATGAGTTTCGCTAATCAGGCTCTTTCCGTGGAGTATCTGGTCCAAAACCAAGGAAAACTCAGTCCGGGAGTCCATACTCTTCCAGAAGTCGTTGATACGGAGATCGCCAATCTTAAGCTCCACGCTTTGGGAGTCAAGATTGATACGCTGACTTCAGAACAGGTTGAGTATATGTCAAGTTGGCAGACGGGAACCTAGAATTTTCGTGATTCCTCGCCTTCTAAGTTTGTACCCTAAATAACAGGTAGACGCCAACGACGGAATAAAGAAATGGAGGCACCCAGACTGCAATCTTCGCAGGTAAAAACCCCTCTGTCCCCAGATGCCCGAACACACTGACCGTACCCCAGTAAAAGAGACCCAAAAAGACCGCGCTACAAAGCGCTATTACCGTACTACGTTTGCTGAAGGCAAGTGCCGCTGGGGCGCCAACTAAGACCATGACTAATGGGTCCAGCAGGCTGGCGCGTTTTCGTTCCAGCGCAACAGCCAGTCCCGCGAGGTCGACCTCGCGGGACTTAAGCGTTTTTATGTAAGCGCTTAAGTCCTTGCTGTCCATTTCTAATGGATTGTTAAGTGATGGCTTAAACGTCTCGGATCTCACCCCCTCCAGAGGAACCGTGGCTTGGTACGAAGAAACGATCTTCCCTTCTCCGATCTCCAAAACCTTTGTTTCCTGAAGGATTAGGGCAGATGTTGGGGTGGGCCAAGTACCACGCTTACTCCACCACCCACGAGTCAAATGGATTCCACGGTCGTCAAACTCGAAAACAACAGGCTCGTCTAAATAACCATTGCCGTCAAATGTGTATGCATAAACACGTTTCGTGCTTTCTATGGCTAACCATTGTCTCCCGTCTACTCCCCCCGTGCGTGATGGGCCACCTCTGATTTGCGCCCTCAACAGGTTTTGACGCTTATTGGCTTGAGGCATTACTCTCTCCTGTAACATCCAAAAACCGGTCGAAACGATTATGGCAAATAGGAATGCCGGCATGATAATACGGTAGATGCTCTGTCCGCTTCCCCACCATGCCACAATTTCGCTGCGCCGCATCATCAACGAATAAGTAATCAGGATAGTTAGTAACATGCTCATTGGAGCGACCGTAACGCTCACCAGTGGCAAGAGGAACAGCAGGTATTTGCCGATCAGTCCGCCGCTTGCGGAGTTAATAACGATAAAGCGTAGAAGTTCAAACAGGGTGAAGACTAAGAAGATAATGGTGAGGACAATAAAAGTACCTGTAAAGTAGCGTGCTAGATCAGACAGAACACTTCTGTTTAAAAGTCCTTTGATTAGACCTCTATTCCAAATAGAGTTTGACTTCTCGGATACTCCAAATTTCCTGCTAATTTTTATCGGACGCGGGACGGATAATTTAAGACCCGAAATATGTGTTCGTAAGAGAAAGATGCCTAACATAACTGTCAAAACAAAGGGAGACCATAGCGCTATGATGGGTGAGACCGCCCCCCCACGTGCCAATTGCTCACCTGCCAGAGAAATTAAATAATACAGAAGCATGGCTGATAAAGACAGGCCAACTCCAATGGCTCTACCTCCCCTACGTACACGCAAGCCCATCCCTGCCCCCAGTAGCGCTAATGCTAAAGGGGCAAAGCTGAGAGTGAGTCTTTTATGCAGCGCGGTTTGAGCGAGCAACTCCTTTCCAGCGCCCTCTCCTTTCCTCGACCATTCTAATAACTGCCGCCAATCCATTTCATCCGGCTCTGCTTCACGTTCTTTGACACGCTTGATGAGTGAAGTACGCACCGAACTAAGACGATCATCCCGCAGACGTAGATGTGTCGAATGTTCGGTCGTGATGGCGCCTCTTTCGGGCAGGTGTGAGACACCTCCGGACGGCAAAGTCGTCACCTTCGCGTCTTCGAGTACAAGTTCCGTCTGGTCTCCCGCTGTATCAATACGCCCGGATTTCGCCGTCACGAGCCTTAGAGGCCCGTCACTATCCTGCCAATATATAAACACCCTGCCCCACTGCCCCGTCTCATGGTCTCCATCTCTCACATAAATCACCTTACCGGGCAGTTCCGTGTAAAAACTCCGGGGTTCAACCGGTGATTCGAGCCTTTGTATTGCGGCCCTCAGTGCCGTGTCCCTCAAGCCCACGGCTGCCATAGGAGCTACTTTAAAAGCCACATAGAGCGCCATTGCACTCACTACCACACCCATGATCAAGACCGGTGTAAGAACTCGAAGGGTCCCGATCCCAGCCGCACGTATCGCAGTCAACTCACTATCACTGCCAAGCCTGCAAAAGCCTGTGGCGGTGCCTACCAGCACCGCCATCGGCAAAGTAAAGATCAGAACGCTGGGCAAAAGATATGTGGTGACCTCCAGGGCGAGTGCAAAGGGCGCCCGCGCGGCGCCCATGATTTCCGCAAACCTCGAAAATTGTTGAGCCAGGAGCACAAACGTGAGGATAAACAATGAAAGCATTGCATATGGAAGCAAAGCGCCAATGATATATCTCTCTATGTGCCTATTTCTGAACACTTATTTTTATCCAGGCTGGTTAAGGCTTTACAATCCAATCGGGTCCCGCTTTTGGAGTGTTTTCCCAATGAAGTTTGTTAGAGCCGGGCTGCTTTTCCAATGCGCGGAGGGTCAAACGTGTCGCTAAACCGGAGAGGTTTTGACGGTGGGCAGGCGGGAGTAAACGGAAACTTTGCGCCCACTCCAAGGGCCGTAAATGATTCATCGCACAGATTTGTACGTGCAGCGCCGGATCTAACGCAACGATAATCCCCGCATCGCAAGAGCTACATCGCAGCGCCCCTTCAGCCGTCATATTTACAGATTCTATTCCTGTCCCGATGGCGCGTCCACAACCACTACACGCTTTCAGGTCCGGCAAAAAGCCCGTCAACTTAAGAACCCAAAGTTCGAAGTATGGATGAATGTCCGCTGCACAATCCGGTTTAGCGCTGATCGCTTCCAGACAGGCCACGATCAGCCTGAATAGTTTTTCGTCTGGCTGATGTGGCGGCGAGAAGTCAATAATCAACTGGCCGAAATGTTCAAGTATCGCTATAACTTCTGGCTTCCGGGAAAGCGTGAAGTAAGATGTGATAATTTCAGCACTCTTTATAGTTACAAGGTCTCTCCCTTCTTTCGCGAAAAAAGAAAGGGTTGAGTGCGTAAAAGGTTCCAAACTCGCCCCAAACCGACTTTTCAAACGCCTTGCCCCGCGAGCCACACCACGAACCGTCCCTTCGCTCTTCGTCAAAGAAACAATTATTTTGTCAGCTTCCGAAAGTCTGTATGCCCTTAAAATGATCGCTTCCGTCTCGAACGTGCTCATAATGCTGTTACTCTAAGGGATTATATAGAGAAGCCATGCCAGAACTAGTCCCCCTCCTACAAATTCAGCGAATACTTTCAAACCATATCGAATACGGTCTTTAAACTCTCTTCGCCCAGTTACTCCGAAAACCACCGCGACCGCCATCGCGAAGACAAACATTAGTAAAAAGTGGCTCAAGACTTCCTCCCTGCCGCCGTGTCAAAGGCATCCAACATCAAGTAATAGTTCAACAGTCCAGACGCTACCAAAAATATGTTGCCATATTCGGAAAACTGCAACATAGGGCTATCTTGGATAGCGACGCCGGCATAACCAGCGACGATAAAGAGAAGCCCGTTTCCAACATTACAAAACCAGAAAATTCTGGAAAGAATCCCCGCATCCAATGTCGAAAGAAAATAAAGGTGCCCACCCAAATAAGCCCCAGTGAAAAAGAGACCCCATACCATTAAGCCAAGCAAAAGTCCCTGCATAACAAGCCCCAGTGATATATGCCCCAACCCTGGAAAGAGCCATGCTAGAATGGCTGTCCTCAATGCCCTGAAATTGCCCCCTCTTAAATCCATCACTAATAATCTTCCTTGAAAAATTTAAGATACCTTGTCGTCGTTATCGGACGCGATTAGGTAGTAACTCCCATATGCACAGGAGCGACAAAGCGTCGCACCCGATGCTTCTACTTCTCTCCCATCATTAACGCTTTCGAGACATCTGCTACAACTCACACGTGATCTCGGTCGCCCCGGCAAATCCATTTCACTCACTCCGACGGAAACACTCTCTACTTTGAATAGCTCATTCTCCCCAGCCTCTCTGTATGTCAACATTTGACGCTTCCGTCGTTCAGGTATATCTCGAAATCTGAGATCAGCCAACTCGCGAGACGCATCCAGAGCCACAACTCTCACTGCTTTATTCTCATCGAGATTTAAAAAAGTGGCGGCAACTTTTCCCAGATCAACGAACTTCAGACTCCTCCGCCCCAGCCTTACTCCCGTAACCGCGCTGACGGCATCCGTCATACAGCGGTCTATCTCAACCCACACCAGCAGCTTTTTTCTGTCCGCCCCCCTCGGGTCACAAATACCAATCAAGCGACAGCCAACCAACGCCATCCGCACACCCAGAAGTTGCCCCGGACAGAGATGACCGTGAAGTCGTTCACACTCGAGCAATAATGAGTCGAGAGACGGTAACATGTCTTATAGTTTATTCTTAACTGACAGGTCAATGACCATCATCAGTTCCCCCACGAGACTTGATGTTTCATGTGAGATTTGTCGTCGCGCCGACACCTGACAAAGACCTTTAATAAACGCCGTCCCCTAAATGCTAGTAGAGCAAGAATGTCTCCCTATCCCTTTGGAATTGTTCCAAGCCCCGCTGCCAATCCGCTTTGATTTCAGCGAGTGACTTCCCTTCTTCGACAGCCGTGCGTAACAGACCAACCCGACTCTTGCGCCCTTAATTGACTCCAGCAAATCCACATGGGGAACTGAAGACCAGAGTCATTCTTGGCATCGAAACTTTTTGCTCTTCAATGTATGCACTCACTTTATCAGCCCCCGCCATAGCTAATGCTTAACCTTTAAAGTAATTTATCCGCACGCGGAGGGTAACTTAGTTCGCCTTGTGAACCTCAAGCGTTTCTTTACCTGAATGATTGCCGCAAACCTCTCCGAATTCTCGCGCCGCATTAATGAACGAAGTGAAAAGCCCACGCGAAAAAGCGTCTCGCTCCCAGCCGATTTCCGGATGCCACTGCACGCCCTTCACCCAAAGATCTGCACCAGCAGATTCCTCTACCGCTTCAACCAATCCATCCGAAGACCACGCCGTCGCACGCAAACAACGCCCAATGGCCCCTAAGGCCTGATGGTGGTGACTATTGACCACCAACTCCGTCGCCCCGGCGATTCGCTCGATTCCGCTGCCAGCAAGTAAACGCACGCGGTGCGATGGACGTTCGCGTGGCATCCCTTGCTCGTGCTTCAGTGCGCCCTCGACCTCAGTGCTGATATCCTGAATCAGTGTCCCTCCTCGATGCACGTTGAGAACCTGCATCCCAAAGCAGATCGCCAGTAAGGGCGTGCGGCGGCGGTCTACTTCGCGTAGTACGAGCAAGTCCGTCTCATCTCGCAAAGGGTGCACGCTCCCCAATTTTCCGTGCGGCTCTTCGCCGTAAAGTAGCGGATCTACATCCGAAGCGCTCCCCGGCAACAGGATGCCGTCCATCCTTGAAACCAACGCTGCTATATAATCCTCTCTGGGTATCAAAGGCAAATGCACCGGCACCCCGCCCGCCGCTTCAATCGCCTCGCAATATGCACGCGCCAGATAGAACCTTTCCGTCTCCAGTTCGTGGCGCATCGTAATGCCGATAAAAGGTCTATACATACCCATCGCCTACGCTCGTCTCCATTCGAATCTTATCTTACCTCAAAGCCCCCTCAACTGTCCGCACACGAATGCCTCAACCCGTCTTAATGAAAGGGTAAGTCTCTCCACCTCATCCGGCTTGACTTCCCTTCGCGCCGCTTTCTATAGTGCTTGGCATCCGATGAAGAGACCCAAAACAGTGTGGCGGAGTACGACCGTACTGCTCGTGCGCAGGGGCGAAAGTGTCGCCCTCTCCGGCGATGGGCAGGTCACCATGGGCGACACCGTGATGAAAACCGGCGCCCGTAAAGTGCGGCGCCTCTACAACGGGACGATCCTCGCCGGCTTCGCGGGCGCGAGCGCCGATGCTTTTTCTCTCCTCTCACGCTTTGAGGGAAAATTAGAACAGTTCCACGGCAATCTCGAACGCGCGGCCATCGAACTGAGCAAAGAATGGCGGACGGACAAAATTCTCCGTCACCTCGAAGCCTTACTCATCGTCGCCGACGCGAAACATTCGTTCCTCCTTTCGGGCAATGGCGATGTGATCGCGCCCGACGGTGGAGTTCTCGCCATCGGTTCGGGCGGCGCATTTGCACTGGCCGCCGCGCGCGCGCTACTCGAAAATACAGAACTAACGGCACGCGAAGTCGCTGTCCGCGCCCTCCAAATCGCCGGCGAGATATGTATCTACACCAACCAGAACATCATTATCGAAGAGCTATGATAAGGTGGAGGCCGGAGACGAAAGGCCGGAGGCCATAGATCAACTTTGATTCCGTCTATCACTTTGCGCCAACTGACGCCGGCCCCCATCTTCTGATTATGGTTATCTACCTCTCTGGCGAAACCGAAGAGGCTTCGCGGCTCGACGAGATGTCGCCGCGGCAGATCGTCGCCGCGCTCGACAAGCACGTCGTCGGGCAGCACGCCGCCAAACGCGCCGTCGCCATCGCGCTGCGGAACCGCGTCCGCCGGCAGAAACTACAGCCCGAAATGGCCGCCGACGTGATGCCCAAAAACATCATCATGATCGGCTCGACCGGCGTCGGGAAGACCGAAATCGCGCGGCGACTCGCGCGCATGTCCAACTCGCCTTTCCTCAAAGTCGAAGCCTCCAAGTTCACGGAAGTCGGTTACGTGGGCCGCGACGTTGAGAGCATGATCCGCGATCTCACGGAAATTTCCGTCGACATGGTTCGCGCCGAAAAGATCGAAGAGATCGCCGATAAAGCCGAGTTGAACGCCGAAGAACGCCTCCTCGACATCCTGCTGCCGCCCCGCGCCTCAGTCGGCCACTTCAATTTCGACGCCACCGAGGAAGAGACTCACACCTCCGACTCACAGACCTCCGCGCAAGGACGCGACGAACAGGCCCAGCGCACGCGCGAAAAATTACGCGCGCAACTGCGTGAAGGCAAACTCGATAACCGTCTGGTCGAGATTGAAGTCCGCGAGAAGAGCTTTCCAACCATCGAGGTCGCCGGCCCGCAAGGCGTCGAGGAGATGGGCATCAACATGAAGGATATGCTCGGCAGTCTCTTCCAAGGTCGCACCAAACGACAGCGGATGCGCGTGGATGAGGCCATGGAGTACCTCATGCAGGAAGAGGAAGAACAACTCGTCGAGATGGACTCGGTGGCCCGCGCCGCTCTCGAAAGAGTCGAGTCGTCGGCGATCATCTTCCTCGATGAGATTGACAAGATCGCCGGGCGTGAGCAGGGCGGCGGCCCGGATGTCTCGCGCGAAGGCGTCCAGCGGGACATTCTTCCCATCATCGAAGGAACGACCGTTAACACGCGCTATGGCATGGTCAAGACCGACCACATCCTCTTTATCGCCGCCGGCGCCTTCCACGTCTCGAAGCCCTCGGACCTGATCCCGGAATTGCAGGGCCGCTTTCCCATTCGCGTCGAACTGGAATCGCTCACGCTCGAAGATTTCAAGCGCATCCTGACCGAGCCGAAGAACTCTCTCCTCAAACAGTACAAGGCGCTGCTCGAGACCGAGGGCATCGAACTGGACTTCACGCAAGATGCCGTCGATGCCGTCGCGCGTTTCGCCGTCCGCGTCAACGAGCAGACCGAAAACATCGGCGCCCGCCGGCTTCACACGATCATGGAGAAAGTGCTGGAAGAGATCAGTTTCGCCGGCCCCGACCTCGAACCCAAGCGACAGGTGGTGGACGCCGATTACGTCACGCGCGGCCTCGCGGACATCGTGAAAGATCAGGACCTCAGCCGTTTCGTCCTTTGATGAAAAACAAAGTGCTGATGTTGAAGGCTCAAAGAAAATGGGTGCGGGCGTTTTGCGCTCAGTCAATAAAATTGCCTTTTGCACTCTGTCTCGTGACTTTGTTGTTTAGCGTCCACGGCTGTGGGAAGCGCCGCCCGCCCCAGCCTCCCGTCGAAGGCGTCCCACAACGAACCGAGTTACTCTCGGGATTTCAACGCGGGAATCAAATTATTCTCAACTGGCCCGCGCCGCGGCGTAACGCCCCCGACGGCAGCGTCCAGAGCATTCGCCGGGTTGATATTTTTCGTCTCGCCGAAGAGGCTGATGACCCACTCTCACTGACCGAAGAAGAGTTCTCCACGCGTTCGACGCTGATTGGCTCCGTCCCCTTTGAAGCGATTCAGGGCGAAGGCGGTACGATCACCTACACGGATGTGTTGACGCTGAACGAGCCGGTGCGTCTGCGCTACGCCGTCCGCTATGTCAACGCTTCGAACCAGCGCGCGTCATTCTCTAATTTCCTCATCATCGAACCGGCGGCGGCCATCAGCCAGCCGCCCGTGCTCGACCCCAAACCGGAGGTCACACAGGACGCGATCAACGTTCGCTGGAACGCCCCCAGCGCGAATCTGGATGGCTCCACGCCGGCCAACCTGCTTGGCTATAATGTCTATCGCTCCGCTCGCACGCCGAACGAACCCGCGCGAGGACCGCTTAACGGCGACCAGCCACTCAACGCGACGCAGTTCCCCGACCGGACATTCAACTTCGGCGAGGAGTATTCATACATCGTCCGCGCAGTCTCGCTCGGCACGGGCGGGCTGCCCGTGGAGAGTCTCGACTCGAACGCCGTCACCCTCACCCCGGTTGACATTTTCCCGCCCGCCTCTCCCGGAAGACCGACCGCCGGACCGGCGGGCAGTGGACGCATCTCGATCTTCTTCCCGGCCAACGTCGAGCGCGATGTCGTCGGTTACAACCTCTTTCGCTCGACCGACGAGAATCTGCCCAAGGAACGCTGGACAAGACTCAACCGAGCGCTGCTGACGCGTACCACCTTTCAGGATGACGCAGCCCAAACGGGCGTCAAATATTTTTATTACGTCACGGCGGTGGACAGCGCCGGGAACACCAGCCCCTCTTCCGAGGTCGAGTCGGAGACCGCTCCCTGAAGACCATCCCTCTTGCCTTTTTCTCAACCACGAAAACGTTAGGAGAAAATAGTGAGCACACGTTGCCCTGAACTGGAATGTATCCGCAAGGTTATTGACCTGTCCCTTCTCTTGCTCCTGTCCGGTCTGGCGGGCGCGCTGTTCTTAGCGTCGCCCACTGTTCACGGACAAGACATCGCTTGGCCCCAATTTCGCGGACCGGATTCGAATCCTGTGGGAGCGCACGCGCGGCTGGCCGAACGCTGGTCGAAGACCGAGAACGTGGAATGGTCGCAGGAGATTCCCGGACGCGGGTGGTCGTCGCCGATTGTGACGGGCGGCAAGGTCTTCGTCACCACCGCAACGACGGAGGGCAAGTCGAAGCCGCCCCAGATCGGGACGGAGTACAGCAATGAGTACGTCGCGGAGTTGATGAAACAAGGGCTTTCGCAAGCACAGGTGCTGGAGCGTGTGACGGCGCGGGACATCGAACTGCCGAAAGAAGTGAAGCTCCACTACTTCCTCTATTGCCTGAACCTGAAGAGCGGCAAGGTGGAATGGCGGCAGGAGTTTTACACGGGACAGCCGCCGGGCGGGCGTCACCGCAAGAACAGCTTTACCTCGGAGAGTCCCATCACCGACGGGACTCTCATCTACGTGTATGTGGCGAATCTGGGGTTATGGGCCTTTGACTTGCAGGGGAAGCCGGCGTGGACAACGCCGATTGAAGCTAATCCGATCTACCTCGACTTCGGGACGGGGAGTTCGCCCGCGCTGGCGGGGAACCTGCTGTTGATCGTGAACGACAACGAGCAGCAGCAGTACATCGCGGCCTTCGATAAACGGACGGGCAAGCAAGTCTGGCGCACGAATCGTGACTTGGGCGGCAAGGGGCAGCCCGCGCAGCGTTCAGGGTGGGCGACGCCTTTTGTTTGGCGGCACGCGCTGCGAACCGAGATCGTGACGGTGGGGCCGGGAGTGGTGGTCAGTTACGACCTGAAGGGGAAAGAATTGTGGCGCATGTCGGGCATGGCGGCGACGCCGATTCCGATGCCCTTCGCCTACGACGGGCTGTTGTATATAGACGGCGGGCGGGGCCGTCCTTTGTTCGCGCTCCGTCCCGGAGCCATGGGCGATATTTCACTTGGCAAAGATGAAAGCTCGAACAAGTATGTCGTTTGGTCGCAGGCGCGCGGCGGGACTTATCTGCCGTCGCCCGTGGCTTATGAAGGCGCCGTGTACGCGCTGACCGAGACGGGCATCCTGAGCCGCTTTGACGCCAAGACCGGCGCCCTGACTTATCGGACGCGAATTGACCCGGCGGCAACGGCCTTCACGACTTCGCCGTGGGCCTATAACGGCAAGCTGTTCTGCCTGAGCGAGGAGGGCCAGACGTTTGTGATCTCGACGGGCGAGAAGTTCGAGTTATTACACGTGAATGAACTGGACGAAATGGCGCAGGCTTCGCCGGCCTTGGTGGGTGAGCGTTTGTTGATACGGACGGAACAACGACTGTATTCGATCCGCCGCGCAAGGTGAACCCTCTGGTTATTCCGTTGAGCCGCGAACTGCTTACTATCCAATCGCTCAAGTATGACGGACGCGTCCATCGTGAATGGCGCGCTGAGTTGCTGCGTCTGGATGGTCCGCTCATCGTCGTCGAAGGCGAGTTCGAGGAGGAGGTGCGACATCCGCTTCTCGGAACGATCCTCGCCGGGACTTTGAGCACTGAGTATTACTGGCGTGATCGCTGGTACAGCGTCTTTCGCTTTCAAGAACCCACGGGGGCGCCGCGGAACTACTACTGCAACATCAACATGCCCCCACAACTCGCGGATCGGATGCTCACTTTCATTGACCTCGATGTAGACATCCTGGTCTCCCCTGATTTCACAACCCGCGTCCTCGATGAAGAAGAATTCGACGAACACGAGAAGCTCTACCACTACCCGCCCGACTTTCGTCCGCGTGTGCGCGAGGCGCTCGAAGAGGTCAACGGTCTAATTCGGTTGCGCCGATTCCCTTTCGACACCCCGCCGCGCCGCGTGTGATACCTCGGATGTCTCGATTGCGTAATGCCATTAACATCCTTCATAATCCGCCCGCCGAAAACTCTCTATGAAGCCTGAACCAATCGAAGTTCACCTATCCAAACTCGAACAGTTGCGCGAGCGCAAGCGGCTCGCCGTCGCGGGGGGCGGCGCGGCACGTGTCGCGCGCCAGCACGAGGCCGGCAAGTTGACGGCCCGCGAACGAATCGAATTCTTCCTCGACGACGGCAGCTTCGAGGAGTTCGACGAGTTGGTCATCCATCGCTCGCGCGACTTCGGACTCGACGAACAGACCTATCCGGGCGATGGCGTCATCACCGGACACGGCCTCTCGGATGGACGGCGCGTCTTCGTCTTCGCGCAGGATTTTACGGTTTTCGGCGGGTCGCTCTCGGAAACGCACGCGGCGAAAATATGCAAGGTGATGGACCTCGCCATGCGCGTCGGCGCGCCCATCGTCGGGCTGAACGATTCGGGCGGCGCGCGTATTCAGGAGGGTGTCGTCTCTTTAGGCGGCTACGCCGACATTTTCCTGCGTAACACACTCGCCTCCGGCGTCGTCCCGCAGATCAGTTGCATCATGGGGCCGTGCGCGGGGGGCGCCGTCTACAGCCCCGCCATCACTGACTTCAACGTCATGGTGAAGAACACCTCCTATATGTTCATCACCGGCCCTGAAGTGATTCGCACCGTCACGCACGAAGAGGTCTCGAAAGAGGAACTGGGCGGCGCCGACACGCACAACCGCGTCTCCGGCGTCGCGCACTTCAATGCCGACTCCGACGAGCACGCGCTCCTCCTCGTGCGCGAGTTGCTCTCCTTCCTCCCCTCGAACAATATGGAAGACCCGCCGCGCGCGCCGACGGCGGACCCGCCCGAACGGAAAGACGAAAGCCTCAACGAACTGGTGCCGGAAGCCTCTAACCAGCCTTACGACATCCGCGACGTGATTCATGGAGTCGTGGATGAGCGTTATTTTTTTGAAGTCCACGAGCAGTACGCACCGAACATCGTCGTCGGCTTCGCGCGCCTCGACGGTCGCAGCGTCGGCATCGTGGCTAACCAACCGGCTTTTCTCGCCGGCGTCCTCGACATAGACGCCTCCGTCAAGGCCGCGCGCTTCGTCCGTTTCTGCGACTGTTTCAACATCCCGCTCATCGTCTTCGAGGATGTGCCCGGTTTCCTCCCCGGCGTTCGACAGGAGCACGGCGGCATCATCCGTCACGGCGCGAAACTCCTCTACGCCTTCGCCGAGGCCACCGTGCCCAAAATCACCGTCATTACGCGCAAGGCATATGGCGGCGCCTACTGCGTCATGGCGTCAAAACACATCCGCACTGACATCAATTTCGCGTGGCCGACCGCCGAGATCGCCGTCATGGGCGCGGAAGGGGCCGTGGGCGTCCTCTACCGGCGCGAGATCGCCGAGGCCGCGGACATTGAAGCAGCGAGACGCACTCGCGTCACGGAGTTTGAGGAGAAATTCGCCAACCCTTACGTCGCCGCCGAGCATGGCTTCATTGACGAAATCATCGAGCCTGCCGAAACCCGACCGAAACTGATCCGTGCTCTGCGCCTCATCGAAAACAAGCGCGATACGAACCCGCCCAAAAAGCATGGCAACATCCCTCTGTAAACAGGCTTTTTAAAGAGCAGCGTGCCACCGATATATTCAAGCGGGAAAGGGAAAGCCCGGGAGCGTGGCTCCCGGGCTTCTCGGTTTTGTAATCTGGCTCGAACTCAGGCCGCTCGCTGTTGGGTGGCCGGTTTATCCTTCTCTCTCAAAAGCTCAAGCGCCTTTTTGAGTTGAACGTCCTCCGGCTGCTGCTTCGGCGAGGTTGCTTCCGGCGCTACATCTCTGCGGTCAGCCGGCGCGTTTGGCTGTGCGATGGCGTCGTCGTCATTGCCCGTCAAATCCTCCGGGTCAATGGCCTCGGCCAATTCCGGACGTTTGACTTCTACGGAAGGCGCTACCCCAGTCCCCAGAAAAGGCTTGCCGGTCGAAGACGCCCATTTGATGGTCGTCAACAACAGCCCGTCGCCGTTCCGCAAGGTGAAAAGTTGCTGTTCGGCGCCAGCCCCAAAGCTCTTTTCCCCGACGACATCGCCGCGCTTGCGCTCGACGAAGGCCGAGGCCACAACCTCCGCCGCGCCGGCGGTTCCCCTGTCAATCAGCACCGCGACCGGACCTTCGAAAAGTAGTTCCTTCGGTTCCGCGGCGAGCGACTTGAGAGGCTTGTTACCACGCCCGACCGTCTGTGCAAGCGCCCCCTCGCCTATGAAAAAGTTGGCGACCTTGACGGCTTCGGCCAAAGAGCCACCGGCCACGCTCCGCAAATCGAGAACGATTTTCTGCGCTCCGGATTTCAAAACTTCCTGAAGTCGCGCTTTCACGTCCGCCGCCTCACCCTCCGCGAGGCTGTTGACTCGGATGATGCCGATCCGGCCCGTCTCCATGCGGCTCTCCGCTCCGGGCACCTGCACCATGCCGCGCCGCACCTTAACCACGAACGGACGTGCGCCCGCGCGCAGGACGCGAAGTTTGACCTCGGAACCCGGCGCCCCGTTCAAGAGTTGCCGCGCGTCGTAGAGCGAGATGTCGCGCGTGGCGCGGCTGTCAATGTACTCGATGATGTCACCCGCCTGAATGCCGGCCTGATGCGCCGGACCGCCTTTCACCGGCGCGATGATATACAGATACGAGGCGACCTGTGAAAGTTCCGCCCCGATGCTCACCTGCGTGCTGGCCGCTCCCGCGCGATGATCCCGCACTTGTTCGGTCGTCAGATAAGTCGAATACGGGTCGAGTCCATATGCGAGGCCGCGCAGGGCGCCCGCACGCACCTTGTTCAGGTCTGGATCGTCAACGTAATCGTCCTGGATGTGTTTCAGCACACTCTCGAAAATACGCAACTGCGCGCCCGGATCGTTCTGCTTCTGTTGCTGCGCGCTGATGGACATCAAGCCGCCGACGACGGCGTACAACGCAAGCGTCGCCGAAAAGACCACGAGAAGAAATTTTCCGCGAAATGACATCAAACACCTCAATAGTAAAGCTCAAGCCGTTGGCAAGTTAGGCCCGGTGGGCCTCTATCACATAGAGGCCGTTTCCCAGACCTGAATGATACAGCAGCACGAAATTAACTCGCAAGGACGACGGTTAGCGCACCTTCTATCCGCCGGGTTATAATTCTCGGACGCCGCACATGTCGAAGACCGAGAACAATAACCAATCGCTCGAACGGGAACCGCAACCCATCGTCGGCGCACAAGGACGAATCCTTGCTCTCGACCTCGGAACCAAGCGCGTCGGCGTCGCCATCTCGGATGAGCTTCACCTGACGGTCAGACCGCTTCCGATACTTAAACGCTCCAACTGGAAAAAGTTTCTCCGCGAAGTAGAGGAGCTTTGTCTTCGCTTTGACGTGAAAAAGGTGTTGTTAGGTTTGCCGCTCAGACTCGATGGGACTGAAGGTGACGCGGCAAAAGAGACTCGACGCATCGCGCGGAACATGAGTCTCACACTGCCCATCCCCGTAATATTGCATGATGAAAGATACACGTCTTACGATGCTGAAAGGTTTATGCGTGCTAATGGAATGACCGCCGCTGAAGTGATGCAACGTCTCGACAGCGAATCAGCGGTACTAATCTTATCGGATTACCTGATGTGTGAGTATTTTTAAGCATCCAAAATGAAAACCTCGCATACTATAAAACTTGCAGTGCTCCTCCTCATTATTCTCCCCGCCGCCATTTTTTTCATCTGGGCCAATCAAGAGCTTCAGACGCCTGTGAGCCATGCTCAAGGGGATCGTTACATTGTGATTCCACGCGGATCAACCCAGCCTGAAATTATTTCACGACTCTCAGAGACTGGCGTTATCAGACGCGGCTGGCTCTTTTCTCTTTACATTCGTCTGACTGGCGCAGCCCCTCGGCTCAAAGCCGGTGAATATCGTTTCCCCTCACCTATCTCCCCAATTGAAGTCTTAAGGAAACTTGAAGTAGGCGAACAACGTCTGAAGCGCCTGACAATCGTTGAGGGTTGGACCCGTTGGGATATTGCTGAACTGTTGTTGCGGATTCCCGAATTGAACCTGCGTGATAAGAAAGAGGCGCTTGCGCTTTTTGATGATACAAGCGAGATAAGAGACCTTGACCCTCGCGCGAAGAACCTCGAAGGCTATCTTTTCCCTGACACTTACAGCTTCCCTCCTGACACATCACCTCAAGAAGCGGTTGCCATGATGGTCGGTCGCTTTCGACAGGTTTGGAAGGAAGCGCTCGCCGATCTAGGCGGGAACCCTGCTGTAAATTTACGAGAAATCATTACGATTGCTTCTCTCATAGAGACCGAAGCCAAGTTGAAAGAAGAGCGTCCGGTAATCGCCTCCGTCATCTATAACCGTTTGAAGATCGGCATCCCACTCGGTATTGACTCGTCCGTCATTTACGCTTCGAAACTGGCCGGCAAGTGGAAGGATGATGGAAAAGTTTACTTAAGTGACCTCGAACGCGATTCGCCTTACAACACCAGAAAAGTTCGCGGCCTGCCGCCCGGCCCCATCGCTTCGCCGGGAGCACACTCGATTCAATCCGCGCTTGCCCCAGCGCAAACAGACTACCTCTATTATGTCCGCGAGCCGATGCGCAACGACGGCGCACACAATTTCTATCGAGACGCAGCTCAATTCCAGCGAGGTGTGCAGGCGCTCCGCGAATGGGAGGCCGCACGGGACGCGAACACTTCAATCCCCCAACCTCAGACTAACGCTCCCACACCGTCACCCTGACAAAACGTCATAACTTGCCGAGCCGCTGGTTACGATATCCTTGAAATCACATCTTCATTGCTTTATTCTCGCTCTCGTCTCAAGCTATGGCATCAACCATATTCGTCGTCCAAGCATCACAAGGGGGAGGTTTATAAATATGAGACTTTCTTTCTCCACACTGCTTCTCACTCTGGCGCTCACTACTTTCGTGTCCGCGCAGGAAAAGGGAGTTGATAACCAGAATGAGCGAATCAAAGACGGCGGCAACAACCGTACGCCTGCCGTCAATGGCGGCAAGGTGGATACAGGCTCAGGCCGCGGCATAGACTGGGGCAAAGGCAAGACCGAATCACTTCCCCCACTCCCTAATCCTTACCGTCTCAACTTTCAGAACGATGTGATCGCCAGTGCAGTCGCGGAATTGATGCGTGAGCGCAAGTTGATCCTTGACGACACGGTCTCCAAAATCACCGAGGGCATCATCATCTCGCAACCGTTCACCTTCACCAAAGGTTCCGTGGTGACCTCTTCTGAATTGAATCGTTTGGCGGAAGTCCCTCGTTCGGAGTTTCGCGGATGGACAAGGGGGCGCTATACCTTGATCGTCGAGGTGCTCCCGCTGGATGGCGCCAGCACGAATGTTTCGGTCAATGCGAAAGTCGAGGGCCGGAGTGATGGAGTTTTGGGTGGTGAATGGGTCACCCTTAAAAGCAACGGAACGGCGGAGCAAGAGTTCATCATCGCCCTTGTAGAGAAATTGACCGGAGGCCCGCCGCCGGGACGCAATCAATAAATCCGAAGACCTATGGACATACCCTTTTACGTTCGTTTCTAGAGCTTATAGCGTTTTCGGGTTGACTGTTCAGGGCGAATAGGCTTGAATCAAGTGCATGAAAGCATATCCGCAGGAACTCCGGTTACGGATTGTTGAAGCCGTTGACCAGCAAACCCGGACGATTGCAGAAGTCGCTGACATC
>JBGTBQ010000239.1:0-12016 GCA_041749275.1 Pyrinomonadaceae bacterium
ACACACATTCCGCCCCTCACGGGGCTTTTTAGACACGCTCTAAGTTCATTCATCCTCCGACAATGAGGCGTGCGGCGGAATTTCAATTCGCGCGTTGAACACGTGCTTTGTCTTCTCAAACCTTTCGAGAAAAAATCATTCAGCGTAGAATCGTGTCATGCCGGTAGCTTTGAGGGTCAAAGGATACAGATTTTTCTTCTTCAGCTTGGAAGGACATGAGCCTCCACATATTCACGTTGAACAAGCTGAAAGATTTGCGAAATTCTGGTTAAGCCCGGTATCGCTGGTGAAGTCGCGGGGTTTTCGTAGCGGTGAGTTGTCGGAAATCCAGAAGATTGTTGAAGAGAATATCGAGACCTTCTTGGAGAAATGGAATGAGCACTTTAGCCATTGAAGTCGAGCCTTTAGCCATTGATGTTAGTTGCACGGATGATAGCTTGCGGGTTGTGTTGGCTGATGGGAGGGAAATCTCCGTGCCGTTGATCTGGTCTCCACGATTACGGAAAGCCACACCTGAGCAAAGAAAAGAATGGCGATTGATCGGCGGCGGAATCGGCATCCATTGGGAAGCTGTGGACGAGGATATATCAGTCGAAAGCTTGCTCAGGTTGAAATAATTCTCACCTGCCCGTCAACCTTCACTCATCTCCCGACAGCGAGGCGTGCGGTAGAATCGTCAAGGGGATGGATTCCAAAAAGCGCGAGACCGTGGGGAAGGAATCGCCGTCCGCGCCGCCGCGATAGGCGTTGAGCGGGTAGACGAAATAGAGATGCCGCTTGGCCCGCGTCGCCGCGACGTAGAGCAGCCGCCGCTCCTCCTCTAAATCCTCCGACTCCTCGTCGGCGCGCGACGAAGGGAACCAGCCGTCCGTCATCCAGATCACGAACAGTGCATCCCATTCCAAGCCTTTCGCCGAATGGACGGTCGAGAGCGTGACCTCGCCCGCGTTGCGCGTGCGGTTCTCCGTGTGGGCCGCGTCCGAAGGATCGAGCGCCACGTCCGCCAGAAGATCGCCGGATGATTTGTAACGCTTTGCGATTTGTTGCAGGTGTTCGAGGTCGCGTGCGCGGCGCGGGTGGTCGTCGTATCGCTCTTTCAAAATGGGCCGGTAGAAACGCAGCACGGCGGAGAGTTGCGCGCTCGGAGATTTGCTCTCGACCAGTCCCGCCCACAGACGCGCCAGACGGGTCAACTGTTCCTTGTAGCCGGGCCGCGCCGGGAAGCGATGCAGCTTTTTGAAGAGGCCCTCTTTCGTCCGCGCCGTGCGGAACTCTTTGCGCTCGACGCCGAGGTGTTCGAGTATCTGATTGACGGTCGCGTCGCCGATGTGGTCAAGCAGCTTGAGGGCGCGGAACCACGCGAGCGTGTCCGAAGGATTGACGGCCACGCGCAGGAACGAGAGCGCGTCTTTGACGTGCGCGGATTCGGCGAACCTGATGCCGCCGTATTTGCGAAACGGGATGCCGTGTTTGCCGAGTTCGATTTCGAGATCGAACGAGTATGAACTGGCGCGGAACAACACGGCGATCTCGCCCGGCGGCACACCTTCGTCGCGTAGCTCTTCGATGCGCTCGGCGACGAAACGCGACTGCTCGTTCTCGTCGCGCGCACTGACGGCCACCGGCGGCTGGCCCTCGCCCTCGACGCGCGAGAAGAGGCGCTTCGCGTAGCCCTCTTTCACGTCGGCGATGATGGCGTTCGCCACGTCGAGGATAGGTTGCGTGCTGCGGAAGTTCTCTTCCAGCTTGATGACCTGCGCCGAGGGGAAGAGTTCCGGAAACTCCAGCATGTTCCGATAGCTCGCCCCGCGGAACGAATAAATTGACTGGCATTCGTCGCCGACGACCGCCACGTTGTCATGCGTCGCCGCGAGCAACCGCACGATCCGCGCCTGAAGCTTGTTGGTGTCCTGATACTCGTCCACCATGATGTAGCGGTACTGCTCCGAGAGCCGCTCGCGCAATTCCGTGCTCGCTTCGAGCGCCTCACATAGACGCACGAGCAGATCGTCGTAGGTGAGCAGTTGGCGCGTGCGCTTGAACTCCTCGAATGAGTTGTACAACTCTTCGAGGCCGGCGCATTCGTCAATGAACTGCGGGTAAGACTGTTTGAGCACCTCCTTGAGCGGGCTGACCTTGTTGACCATCATGCTGAAAATCGCGCAGATGGTGCGCTTGCGCGGGAAGCGGCGGTCTCTGGTGAGCTGCATCCGCCGGCGCAAGAGGTCAATCAAATCTTCGGTGTCGCTGCCGTCGAGCACGGTGAAGTTGCGCGACACGTTCGCGGCCTCGCCGAACTTACGCAGGACGGAGTGGCCGAGCGAGTGGAACGTGCCGCCCGACACGCGCTGGCAGCGCGCGTCCGCGAGCGCCGCCGCGCGCGCGAGCATACTCGTCGCCGCGCGCCGCGTGAAGGTCAGGAGCAGCACCGACTCGGGCCGCACGCCCGACTCGATGAGACGCGCCACGCGATAGACGAGCGTGCGCGTTTTGCCCGTGCCCGCCCCGGCGACGATGAGGAGCGGCCCTGTCGTCGTCGTCACGGCTTTCAACTGCGTCTCGTTTAGCTCTTTCTCATAGTCAATGCCGCGCGGGCGCGGCGCGACCGTGATGCGTTTCAAGACCAGACGGGTCTTGGCCGGAACGGGCGCGGCGCGACCGAGTTCGAGATCGCGCCGGAGCGATTTGAGTTCCGCCGCTAACTCCGCGACGGTTTGATAACGCTGCTTCGGCGCTTTGGCGAGAGACTTGGCGATGATTCGCAACAGGTCGGGCGGCAGTTTGACTTTGAGGTCATCCGGCAGCTTCGGCTCTTCGTGCAGGATGGCGTGCATCGTGTCAATCTGATTTTCGTGGACGAAGGGACACGCGCCCGTCAACATCTCGCAGAGGACGACGCCGAAGGAGAAGATGTCGCAGCGCAGGTCAACCCGCTGGCCGAGAAGTTGCTCCGGCGACATGTAATTGACCGTCCCCATGATCGTGCCGGACTGCGTCTCGACGCGCGTGAGCGTCTTCTGCGTGCTGTCCACCGCCGCCACCGCGCGCCGGCGTCGCTGGATGAGCTTCGCCAGACCGAAGTCGAGAATCTTCGCGTAGCCGTCACGGCTAATCATCAGATTTTCCGGCTTCAGGTCGCGGTGAATGATGCCCGCCTCATGCGCTTTGACCAGACCCCCGGCGATTTGGAGCGCGACATCCAAAGCTTCTTTGATCTCTAACGGGCGCGACCTGATTTTCTGGCGCAGCGTCTCGCCCTCGACATACTCCATCGCCATGTAGGGCTTGCCGTCTTCCTCGCCGACCTCGTAGACGATGAGTATGTGCGGGTGATTGAGGGCCGAAGCGGCGCGTGCTTCCTGTAGGAAACGGCGACGGCGGTCTTCCTGCGAGATGTATTCCGGCGGCAGGAGCTTGAGCGCGACGACGCGATGAAGCTTTTCGTCAAATGCTTTGTAGACCGCGCCCATGCCGCCCGCGCCGAGCGGCTCAAGGATACGATAATGCGCGATGGACTCCGTGGGAATCGCCTTCATGTTTGGGGACACCGCCCGGCATAACCTAATTCAAAGTAGAGATACGCGGAAGTTTGCTCGGGAGATGCTTTACACGACGTTTTTGCGGCCTTTAAGATGGCCCCGCCTACTGCCACTTGGAAACGCGCCGACTGATAGAGCATAAGACGCTGGAAGCGCATGAGCAAGTCAGGTCGCCGACCGGATAATTTTACTAACCATGACAAGTCCTTGAAGGAGGTGACGCAGATGAAGCGAGTTCTTTCATCCATGATTGCGATAGTGATGCTGACGCTCGGTCTGCACGCGCAGACGACGCCGGACGGCGCGGAGTTGACGCGGCTGCTGAAAGAGTTTCTCGCCGGAGCATCGCGCAACGACGCCGCGACGCACGAACGCTTCTGGGCCGACGACTTGATCTACACCGGCTCGACCGGCAGGCGCGTCGGTAAGGCCGACATCATGCGCGACGTGCGCGCGGCGCCCGCCCCCAAGCCCGACGATCCGAAGACCACCTACACCGCCGAAGAGATACGCATTCAGCAGTATGGCGACACCGCCATCGTCGCCTTTCGTCTGGTCGGCACGACCGAGAAGGACGGGAAGACCGAGGCGGCGAACTTTCTCAACACCGGCACGTTCCTCAAACGCGACGGCAAGTGGCAGGTCGTGAGCTGGCAGGCGACCCGTCTGCCACGCCCGGAGGAGGAGAGCAAGAAGGAAGTCGCCGCCGTCTCTCAGGAGTCGCCGCCGATTCGCAACTTCCTGCGCGTCAACAAAGAGTTCTGCACGGGCGGCCAGCCGCGCCTCGAACATCTCGCAAAGCTGAAGGAGGAAGGCGTCAAGGCGATCATCAACCTGCGCCAACCGAGCGAGCACCGCGCCGAAGAGGAAAGGGCGGAGGCCGAGCGTCTGGGCCTGCGCTACTTCAACATCCCCTTCGCCTTTGCCGCGCCAAAGGACGAACAGGCGACGGAATTTCTCAAGCTCACGGACGACCCCGCGAACCGCCCCGCCTTCATCCACTGCACCGCGGCGATTCGCGTCGGCGCGTTCTGGATGATCCGCCGCGTGCTACGCGACAACTGGACGATTGAAGAGGCGGAGAAGGAAGCCGAGAAGGTCGGTCTGCGCGAGAGTCCGCACCTCAACGAGTTCGCGCGCGGCTACATTGAGAAGCACGGGAAGAAATAGCGCGCGGCAGTGGGTTAAATATCGGTTGGGTGTTTGGCTGTCCATTACTCACCACGGAGACACAGAGGACACGGAGGACGCACGGAGAGTTGAATTCCTCTGTGCATCCTCCGTGTCCTCTGTGCCTCTGTGGTGAAGACCAACTTATCAAACATTCAACCATCGTCTCCCAGCAGTTTTTCCCTGTTAATCCCGTGCGGTCTCGCCGCGCTTGCGCTTAGGCTTGCGCTTGCGGCGCGGGTTCCCTTCGTGGTCAACCGAGCGGGCGGGTTGGAGGTCTTCGGCGTCGCCTTCCGGGTCAACGAGGCGCGTCTCGATGTGCTCGCCGGCGATGGTCTCGTCGGTCATCACGGTCGGGTCGTCGCCATTCGGGCCGGTCGGTTGAGCGTCTCCCGCCGCGCCGCCCTCGGCGAGAGCGCGCTGGCGCGTGAAGTGTTCGACGATTTCTTCGGCGGTCTTGCGTCCGACAAAAGGCGTCAGCTCCGCGATTGAGGCGTTCGAGACGCGCTGGATCGAGCCGAGGTTTCTGAGAAGTCGGGTCTTACGTTTTTCGCCGACGCCGGGGATGGCCGTCAGCTCCGAGGTGAAGTCGCGCAACTCGCGCCGCTTGCGGTGATAGGTGACGGCGGTGCGGTGCGTCTCGTCACGGATCATCTGGATCAAGCGTAAGACCAGCGAGTGCGAGTCGAGGTAGACGGGCGCGTGCTCGCGCCCTTTGACCAAGAGGTGCGAGACCTCGTTGTGACGGCGCGGGGGCTTCACCACGCCGATCATCGGGACGGCTTCAAGTTCCAGTTCGCGCATCGCCGCGCCGGCGGCGGAGAGTTGCGTCTTCCCGCCGTCAATCATCACGAGGTCGGGCAAAGGCTTTCCTTCATCGAGCTGCCGGCGGTAACGCCTGAACACCGCTTCGTGCATCGAGGCCGGGTCGTTCGCGCCCTCGACCGTCTTGATCTTGAACTTGCGATACTCCTGCCGGTTCATCTTTCCGTTCTCGCAGACGACCATCGCGGCGACGTTCTCCGCGCCGGAGATGTTCGACACGTCGAACGACTCGATGCGCGCCGGAAAGCGCGGCAGTTCCAAGACCTCCTGCAACTCTTCGAGCACGCGCTCCATGTCGGGCTTCAGCACGCGGAAGCGCTGCTCGAAGGAGATTCGCGCGTTCTTCTCGACCAGCTCGATCATGTCGCGTTTTTCGCCGCGTTGCGGGTCGAGGATGCGGACGCGCCGCCCCTTCCTTTCCGTGAGCGCCTTCTCAAGCAGTTCCCGGTCTTCAAAGTCAACGGGGACGTTCACCTCGCGCGGCACGTAGTCGGTCGAGTAATACTGCGTCAGCACTTCACCTAAAAACTTCGCCGGGTCGAACTCCTCCGCCGCGAGGTCTTCCCAGAAGAACTCTCTGCGGCCCACGATCTTCCCCTCGCGCATCGTAAAGAGTTGGAGGGCGAGGCGCGGCCCTTCGCGGTAATAGCCGAAGATGTCCACGTCGCGCTCCGGCGAGGTCGCCATCTTCTGTTGCTCGGAGACGGCGAGCACGACTTTGCGGAGGTCGCGGTACTTCGCCGCCAGCTCGTAACGCATCTCCTCGGACGCCTTCTCCATCCGCCCCGCGTACTCGTCCGCGAGTTCCCGGTTCCGGCCTTCCAGAAAGAGGCGCACGTCGCGCACCGACTCCGTGTACTCTTCGGGCGTGCAGAGTCCCTTCACGCACGGGCCGAGGCAACGCTTGATGTGGTATTCGAGACAGGGGCGCGGCAGCCGTCCGTCAATCTCGATGTCGCACGTGCGGAGCTGGAACGTGCGGTTGATGAGATCAATCGTGCGCCGCGCCAAAGATGCCGGCAGGAACGGCCCGAAGTAGAGCGCGCCGTCGCGCTGCACGCGCCGCGTAATCATCACGCGCGGGAACGGCTCGTTGATGGTGAGCTTGAGATGCGGGTACTGCTTGTCGTCTTTAAGAAGAACGTTGTAGCGCGGCCTGTGGCGCTTGATGAGGTTCGACTCTAAGACGAGCGCCTCGACCTCCGTATCGGTGACGATGACTTCGAGGTCACTGATGCGGCGCACCAGTTCGCGCGTCTTGTGGTCATGCCCGCGCCCCGACTGAAAGTACGAGCGGACGCGGTTCCGCAGGTTCTTCGCCTTGCCGACATAGATGATCTTGCCGGCCTCGTCCTTGTGCAGATAGACGCCGGGCGAGACGGGAAGATTTTTTAGCTTCTCCTCTAAAGACATCGCCGCTTCCGTCGTCGTGTGTTTTTATTCTACCGCACAGCGGGCGAGCCTAGTGCATTCGGAACGGGCCACCCGGAGGCTCCGGCTCCAAGTCCGGGCGCGCGGAGTCCGTCACGACCTCGTGCATCTCCAGCACGTTCGGGCCGGTGAACGCTTCCTTCGGTAGTGTGCCCGATTGCGCGTGCCCCTTCGTAAAGGCGTCAGAGCGCACCCAGTTGAGGAAGTCCTCGCGGCTCTGCCAGACGGTCAAGACCACGAACGGGTCGCCGTCGTTGACGGGGCGCAAGACCATGTTGGAGACGAAGCCGGGCATCTGGTCCACCAGCCCCGCCCGCTCGCGGAACCGCTGCTCGAAACGGTCGGCGTACTCCGGATTGACATAAATGCGATTAGCGACAGTTATCATTTTGAGAATCCCCCTCGGCGACATGATACCACCGCGCGGCAGCCGCCGCCCGTGCCGTGGAAATCGCTTGCCGATTGTTCCGAGAAAACATATTTTAGCCCGTAGCGCGGCCCGCCCGTCTGGTTTCCTCACCTGAGCGAAACAGCGCGGAGTTTTTCGAGCGCCGGAAGCGCGCCGCCGGTTCGATGATGATGGAGCAGAAACGGATATTGCGAATCGTGGTGGCGTCGCCCTCGGACGTGGGGGCGGAGCGCGACGCCTTGCCCGATGTCGTGGAGAGGGTGAACCGCGACATCGCCGATGATCGCGGTCTGATGCTCAAGATCACGCGATGGGAAAAAGATGCTTACGCGGGCTTTCACGTTGACGGGCCGCAAGGTTTGATAGACGCCATCCTGCGGATCCCGGACTGCGACATCTTCATCGGCATCTTCTGGAATCGTTTCGGCACGCCGACGAAGGACGCGCCCTCCGGCACGGCGCACGAATTCCAACTGGCGCACGAGGCGTGGAAGCAAAAGGGCAGCCCGCAAATCCTGTTCTTCTTTAAAGAGATGACCCGGCCAAAAAGCGCGGAAGAATCACTACAGCAATTTCAGGTAATTCAATTCAAGGACAACTATCCGCAGGAAGGGCTGTGGTGGCCTTACAAGACCAAAGCTCAATTTATCGAGCTGGCACGCGACCAGCTCAACAATCTGATTCGCAATGAATATCCATTCCGCTCTCCGGCTCAAACCGGCTTAGAGACCGGCCCGGCCCGCGCGGGCGCGGACGAGCCGGACGCGCCGTGCCGAGGCGCGGACGAGTTGATGAAGGCGTACCTCGACAGTCTGGCGGGGCGCGTCGGCACGATACGGCTCTTTGGCGAAGAGGAGTCGCGGGCGCTCGAAAAGGTTTTCGTCGAACTCAGTATCGTCGAAGAGTACCGGCGACCGTCTGTCCACGACAAGTTTCTGGGTTTGATGGATTCGGAGATGCGGCGGCAGCGAAGCGCCTTCGTGCGCGGGGCGGAGGTGCGCGAGATACGTGGCCCCGGCGACGTGGGCGAGAAGGTCAAGCGCACTGTAAGGCCCGACGAGCTGCTGCGCGGGCGGACGCGAGCCATCGTCACGGGCGCGCCGGGGTGCGGCAAGACGACGCTGCTTCGTTATCTCGCGTGGCAAACGCGCGCGGCGGGCGAGCGGCTGCCGGTCTTTCTCGAACTCAAGACCGTGAAGGCTGCCGTCTTCGCCGGCGCGCAGGGCAATCTGGCCGAGCTTTTGTTCGACGCGGGAATTGCCCGCCCGCTCGAACTCGAAGGGGCGGAGCGCGAGCTTCTGAGAGAGTCTTTCATGGCGCGGCTGGCGGCGGGCGAGACGGCGATTTTTCTGGACGGGCTGGACGAAGTGAGCGGGACGGAATTCTTTGAGCCTCTCTGCGAGGCGGTCGGCGAGTTCGCGCGCCACACGGGCCGCGACAACACGCTCGTCGTCTCGACGCGGCCTTACGCGCTTCAGGCGCGGCTCGAAGGCTTGAAGGAGATGGAGATTGCGCCGCTCAACCCGGAACAGATCGAAAAACTTTTCGAGTACTACTACGCGGGCGACGAGACGGCGCAGAGGCTTCTGCAAACGCTCCGGAAGCGACGGCCACTGCGCGAGATGCTGCGCGTGCCGTTTCTGCTGATGGCGGTCGCGCAGCTTTACCGCGAGCATCAGCGCGTCGCGGAGGACAGGCTCGAACTCTACCGGCAGCTCGTCTATCAGCTCGTCGTGCAGCTCGACCGCGAGAAGCGCATCACGCGCGCGGACTTTCGCATCTCCGACCGCGAAGGCAAGCTCAAGCTCGGCTTTCTCAAGTATCTGGCCTGCGAGCGGCTGCTGATTGACGACGTGCGGCGCGAGGCCGAAGGGGGCGAGGCGGCGCGGCTCGTCTTCGACGGCGACGAGATTGTGGAGAAGGCGCGGCGGTTCTGGGAGAGCACCGGGCGGCCCGCGTACCTCTATCACGAGCTGGCCGAAGACGTGAAGGCCACGCCGCTGCTGCGCGAGGTGGGGACGGACGTTTACGCCTTCACGCACCTGACGATTCAGGAGTATCTGGCCGCCGTCGCGCTCTCTGGCCGCGACGACTGCGAACAGGTCTTCTGCCGCGCCTACTTCAACCCGACGCTGGCCGCGATGGAAGTTTTGCCGATGACGCTCGGATTAGCGAAGCGGCCTGAAAAGCTCTACGCCGCGCTTGAGCAACTGCCCGACTCGCTGACCTTCACCGGCCTCCGCCTCCGCGCCCGCGGTCTGGCCTACCTCACGCGCCCCGGCAAACAACTGCTCGCCCGTCTCGCCGACCGCCTGCTCGAATTTGTAACCGGGCGCAACGACGAAGAAACCCCTTACCAGGACATCATCGTAAGCAGCTTCTCCGAAGCCGCAACGCAATCCGCACATTATATCGTCGAGCGCCTCGCCGCCTTGCTACAAGATGACGATATCTCCATGCGTTGGAGCGCGGCTGAGGCGCTCGGTCAGATCGGCGGCGAGCGTGCCGTTGACGCGCTGCTTCCGTTGCAGAAGGACACAGACCGAGAGGTGCGTGGGCGCGCGGCTGAGGCGCTCGGTCAGATCGGCAGCGAGCGTGTCGTTGACGCGCTGCTTCCGTTGCTGAAGGACACAGACAGCTTTGTGCGTGTGAGCGCGGCTAGGGCGATCGGTCAGATCGGCGGCAAGCGTGACGTTGACGCGCAGCAACCGCTGCTGAAGGACACAGACAGCTATGTGCGTGTGAGCGCGGCTATTGCGCTCGGTCAGATCGGCAGCGAGCGTGCCGTTGACGCGCTGCTTCCGTGGCTGAAGGACACAGACCGCGAGGTGCGTGGGAGCGCGGCTGAGGCGCTCGGTCAGATCGGCGGCGAGCGTGCCGTTGACGCGCTGCTTCCGTTGCTGAAGGACGCAGACAGCGAGATGCGTTGGAGCGCGGCTTGGGCGCTCGATGAGATTGATGATTCGGCGTTGGCGGCGGGGTTGGTGCGCGCCCTGTCGCATGTGGATGAGTTTGCGCGGCGGAAGGCGGCGGAGGTCGTCGGGTACTATGCGGAAGACGTGCGGATGCTCGACGAGCTGGCGCGGCTGGCTAATGAAGATGGCTCGGAGATGGTGAGAAGCGCCGCCCGCGAGACGCGCGACAGGTACGAGCGCAAGCTGGCATACTTTCGGTGAGAGCGTGTTTGGAATTCGGGAGATGCAGCTTTTACAGCCTCGCTATATGCCGCGCACACCAAGAAGTGGATTAAGGTCAGAACCGCCTGCGGTAGCGGGCGGGTCTCTGGCGACGCAAGAACCCGCCCGCTACCGCAGGCGGTTCTGACTGGCCCTCGTCACCTCGTCGGTATCTTGGTGTGTTCCGCATATAGAGGCGAAATGTTTGTAGCTTTAGAGCCGCCTTTTTCCCAAGCTCCGTCGGAGCGAAATGTTTATATTCCGCTCCGACGGAGCTTGGAGAATAACTGAGTCCGTCGGGCTACAGACATTCCGCTCCGACGGAGCTTTGATTCCTCACACGCTTTGTAAAGAGCGAGAGACGAGGGAGGAGCTTGTGCGTTTTCCTTTCGCGCCGCCCGCCACGAGAGAGTTCGACGCCGTCGGCTTCGGCCTCAACGCCGTTGACCATCTCATCGTCGCGCCGGCCTATCCTGAGTTCGACACCAAGACGCGGCTTGTCGAGCGCGTCGAGTCGGCGGGCGGGCAGACGGCCTCGGCGATGGTCGCGTTGCGACGCCTCGGCTTGCGGACGGCCTACGCCGGGCGCTTCGGCTCCGACCGCGAAGGGCTGTTCGGGCTTGAGACGCTGCGGGTCGAAGGCGTCAACGTCGAGCGCGCGGAGGTCATCGAGGGGGCGCGCAACCAAATCGCCTTCATCGTCATTGACGCGCGCACGGGCGAGCGCACGATTCTGTGGGACAGGGATGAACGTCTGGCCTACCGGCCCGACGAAGCGCCGCACGGGTTCGGCGCGCGTGGGCGCGTGCTCCACATGGACGCGCACGACCCGCCCGCCTGCGCCCGCGTCGCGCGCGAAGCGAAGGAGAGCGGCGCTGTCGTCTCGCTCGACGTGGATAACATCTACGCAGGGCTGCCGGAGCTGCTGCCGCTCGTAGACATTCTCATCTCGTCGAAGGAGTTCCCGCGCCGTCTGACCGGCATTGATGACGAACGCGCGGCGCTCGTCGAGACGAAGACGCGGCTCGGCGCGGGCGCGGTCGTGGGGATGACGCTCGGCGAGCGCGGCGCGGTGATTTACCACAGCGGCGTCTTCATCGAAGCGCCCGCCTTCACCGTCCCCGGCGGTTGCCGCGACACGACCGGCGCGGGCGACGCCTTCCACGCGGGCTTTCTCTACGGCCTGTTGCAGGGCGAAGAGATCGAAGCGTGCCTCACGCTCGGCTGCGCCGTCGCCGCGCTCAAGTGCCGTAGCCTCGGCGCGCGCGCGGCGCTCCCGTCCGTCTGGGAGTTGAATCAACTTCTCTCCGGCGAAGGCGAAACTTCCTGAGAGCGTGTCCAAAAAGCCATGTGCCGAAGCTCCGTGAGGAGCGGAATGTTTATAGCCCATCGCGTGACACGAGGTCGCTGAAGCTCCGTGAGGAGCGACATGGTAGGCGCTGCCGCCCCTCCGGGGCTTGAAAGAA
>JBGTBQ010000240.1:0-21525 GCA_041749275.1 Pyrinomonadaceae bacterium
CGCTCCGTGCGCGTGCCGCATGAAGATGCTTTCCGGCTCCTAAAAATCATCTCGACAACCGACTCAGCGCCATCGCGGCGGAGAAACTCATGCGGCGCTGCCTCATAATGAATCTCTCTCTGTCGCCTTCTCTCGCCTCACATTAGTTCTCGCAACAGAACCCACTCGTTAGATTTCATCTATTTTTTTTCGCGCTAGTTCATTAAATTGAACTCCGAATATCCGCGCCAACATTTTGAATATCCATTGCGCTCATCCAAATTCTTCAAGATTTCGCATCCCGTTCACAAGCAACTTCAAAAAACTTGAGAGTCCATGTCGGAGGGTGCGGGTGGCACGGTCGTTGCCGAATTCAAACGTCGGGCAGGAATCTTCTCCCACCTCGAGCGGCAAGCCATCAGCGGTTCATTTTCTCGGACGAAGAAGGCTCTTGTCTCAAGCGCCATGGCGACCGGCTGGAATGGGTCTTTCTCATTCCGTCATCGCCAATCCGATTCCCTGTTTCGATATGAAAGGAGAATTAAAAAATGATGCGGAAAGGCCGATACCTAGCGTTACTCAGCGCGTTTCTCTTGTTTACATCTTTGCAAATCATGGCGCAGTCAACCACTGCCTCAATCTCCGGCAGAGTGGCCGACGAGCAGCAGGCGAGCATCCATAACGCCTCTGTCACGGCGCGCAACGTCGAGACGAACAAGACGCGCACGGCGCAGACGAACGACGAGGGCCGCTACCGCTTCGAGAGTCTGCCGGTCGGCAGCTACGAAGTTACCGTCGAGGCGCAGGGCTTCGCCAAGTACGTGCAGTCCGGCATCACGCTCCTGCTCAATCAAGCGGCGGTCGTTGACGTGGCGATGAAAGTCGGGAACGTCCAAGAGGTCATCACCGTCACGGAGAACGCCTCGCTCCTGAACACGGCGACCGCCGAGGTCGGCACGCGCTTCGACTCGCGGCGCGTCTCGGAGCTGCCCCTCTCGACGAACCGCAACGTGTACAACATCGCGCTCTCGGCGCCGGGCGTCAGCCAACTCGGCAGCGGCCAGACCTCTTTCGCGGGCGGCGGCACCGGCTCCACTTCGGGCATCAGCTTCTCGGCCAACGGCGGGCGCATCCGCTCGAACAACTTCATGATTGACGGTCAGGACAACAACGACTTCGGCGTCGCCGGCGCGACCATCCCGCTCAACAACCCGGATGCCATTCAGGAAGTTCGTTTGGTGACGAACCAATTCAGCGCCGAGTACGGTCGCAACTCCAGCGCCGTCTTCAACGCCATCACCAAGTCGGGCGCGAATGACTGGCATGGCTCCGCCTTCTGGTTCCATAACGACAACGCGCTGAATGCGTGCAGCAACACCAACAAGGCCGGCGGCTTCTGCAACCCGAACGCGACCGACCCATCGCGGCGCGGAGCACCCTTCCGCATCGAGAACCAGCTCGGCGGCACCATCGGCGGCCCGCTCCACCTGCCACGCTTCGGCGAAGGCGGCCCCTCCTTCATCAACGGCAAAGACCGCACCTTTTTCTTCTTCTCCGTCCAGCGTTGGTGGGATCGCCAGCTCGGCGTCGGCACCACGCTGAACGGCGCGCCGACCGAGGCCGGTCGTCAAATCCTCTCGGCGGCGGCGGGCGATATGCCGCAGGTGCAGGCGCTCTTGAGGTTTCTTCCGGCGGCGCAGACACCCATCAACCGGAGCGCCATCTTCGAGCGCAATGGGCAGCGCTTCACCGTCCCGCTCGGTTCGTTGACCGGTTCGCAGCCCTCCGCGTTCAACGACTGGCAGACCTCATTCCGCTTAGACCACAAGTTAAGCGAGAAGCACAACGTAAACGGACGCTATCTCTATCAGGACAACGACACGCTGGGCGGCCCGGCCTCGCAGATCACGCCGCCGGGCTTCTCTTCGGCCATCGTCGCGCGCTCACAGGGTCTTAACTTCGGGCTGACGAGCGTGCCAAGATCGAACCTCGTCAACGAGGCGCGCGCGGCCTACCTGCGCTATGCGGCGCAGACGCGCGCTCTCGATGCCAGCGCCGAGCAGATTCCCTCCATCGAGATCGTCGAGCTTGGCCTCCGGCAGTTCAACGCCGCCGCCACGCGCACGGGCATCGGCCTCGGCGTCAACCTGCCGCAGCAGTCCGTCCGCAACACCTATCAACTTCAAGACACCATCTCTTACACGACCGGCAATCACGGCCTCAAGTTCGGCGCCGACATCCGCCGCAACCAACTTCATCAACTCTTCAAGCCCACGACGCGGGGACTGGTTGAGTACGCCACGCTGGACTTCTTCGTAAAAGACCTCGCCACCCGCTTCAACATCAACAAAGACCTGCCCGGCGTGGCGCGCATCCTGCACCTCGACTGGCACGACTTCTACTTCTTCGCGCAGGACGAGTGGAAGGTGCGCCCGAATTTCACGTTGAGTTTGGGCCTCCGCTACGAAAATCCCGGTCAGCCCATCCAAGACCTCGCCAACTTCAACGCGCCGGTGCTCGCGGCGGCTGGCAACGACCCGCGCTTCCGCCTGACGCCGATACCGGGACGCGACTCGGACAACTTCCAGCCGCGCCTCGGCTTTAACTGGAACCCGCGCACCGAAGAGGGCAGTTTCTTCAATTTCCTGACGGGCGGCGACAAGCTCGTCTTTCGCGGCGGCTACACGCGCACGCACGACTACGCCTTCACCAACATCGCGCTCAACATCTGGAGTTCGTTCCCGTTCGTGGCGGCGGTCTCCTCTATCCCGACGATCAACGCCGTGGACATCAACGCCGCGCCGGGCGCGCCGCTCGTCCGCGTCTCACAGAATGCCTTCGCGCTCCTTAGCAACCCGCCCTTCAACCCCAACACGCTCAATCGCACGATTGTGGACGAGGGCTTCCGCACTCCGTCTTACGATTCGTTCAGCCTCGAGATGCAGCGCGAGCTATCGAACGATCTCGTTTTGAGAGTTGGTTACGTTGGGACGAAAGGCAATGGGTTGTTCGAGTCCGTGGATGCCAACCCCACGATCATCGGCTGCACCGCGCCATCCGCCGCCAACAACTTCTGCCGCAGCATCCCCAATCAGGGGCCGACACGTCTGCGGACTAACTCCGGCAGCTCAATCTATCACTCGCTCCAGACGAGCCTCGACCGCCGCCTCTCGCGCGGCTTCTCGGCGGGTCTCCACTATACTTGGAGCACCTTCATAGACACGCAGTCCGAGATTTTCAATATCTCTTCGGGTGAAATCGCCGTCGCGCAGGACTCTTACTGCCGTTCGTGCGACCGAGGGCGCTCCAGCTTCGACCGTCCGCACCGCTTGACGGGCAACTTCGTCTACGAGCTGCCCTTCTTCCGCGAGCAGAAAGGCTTCGTCGGCCATCTCCTCGGCGGCTGGCAAACCAACGCCTTCTTCACGCTACAGAGCGGCTCGCCCTTCACGCCGTTGAACGGTTCAGACCCGACGGGCGCGCTGGCGAGCATCTCCGGTCTGGTCGGCAACTCGATTCGCCCGAACCTCAACACGACGCTCGACCTTTCGCGGATGACCGTCGAAGAGATTGTGGCGGCGGGCGGGCGCACGCTCTTCCGCGGACTCAGTACGGGGCAGCGCGTCGGCAACGCGGGCCGCAACATCCTGCGCTCGGACGGCATCAACAACATAGACTTCGGCATCCTGAAGAACACGAGACTCGGTGAGGGTCAACGGTTGCAGGTCAGGGCCGACTTCTTCAACCTGACGAACACGCGCGACTTCGGCATCCCGGATTCGACCATCACTTCGACCAATTTCCTCAACCAGTGGGGCACGAACGGCGGGAACCGTCGCGTCATCGTCGGTCTGCGGTATGTCTTTTAAGAATTGCCCGATGCTGTCCGCCGCTCCTCACGGCGGCAAAGACACCTCGCGGATTAGTCGGGCCGGAGAGTGTTCTCTCCGGCCCGACATTTTTCTTGCGGGATGATTCAACCCGACAACATTTGCACTTCTCGGCTTAGAGACTTGGCTTCTGGCGGGTGTTTTTTTCCGTCACGGCTTTTCAGGCGGGGCGGACGCTCTCATGCGATTCGAGCTACCAATCCAGCGAATCTCAGGAAAACATCAGAAGCCGAGAGGTCACGCTCCGGCACCTCTACTGACCTGAGCGGTAGCACGATTCTCTTCGATGAGCGCCAGCAGGTCGCGTTCGATGGTGTCGCAGATTTTCTCCAGTGGCAAATCATTGTAGTCGTTGCCAAACGGGTTCTCGATCTCGACGCCGATCTCCTCGATGCCGAAAAGGATATAGGTAATCATCAAGGTGTAGATGACGGTAGACCAGCCGAACGCGCCGACCAACACGAACGGCAACGTCAAGCAGTACAGGACGAGGGCACGTCGCAGGTGTACGACGTAAGCGAAGGGGAGGGGTGTTTTCTGGATGCGTTCACAGGCGCCGATATAGTCAATCAGTTGCTGTATGTTGCTGTCTATCGCCATCGCCGCGTAGTCAGAGAGTTGGCCCGCCGCCCGCGCCTCCGCCAAGTAGTTACTGACGCGCAGACCGACAGCCAACGGCACGTGACGCGCGGCGAGCGTTACTTCCACCTCCGCTTTCGGCAACAGCTCCGCGGGGGGTCCCAGACTCGCCGTTCCGCGCAGCGAGTGCATTGCGGCGTAAGGGAAGGTCGCGGCCCACAGGATGATGGACTCCGTTATTGAAGGGGACTCCCGCAAAAAGGCGTTCACCATCCGGGCGAGGTTGCGCGACTCGTTGACTATGCCGCCCCACAACTTGCGTCCCTCCCAGAATCGCTCGTATGAAGCGTTGGTGCGGAACACAAGAAGCAGTCCGAGAGCCACCCCGACCAAGGTATGTACCGTCGAGGGCAACTCCACGGGACGGACGAACTGGTGGATGAGCAGGACAGCCGCGGACCACCCGGCGAAAAAGATCACTCGCCAGAGTATTTTGGGTGCCACGGAACCCTGAAGCACGAATAAGTGACGAATCAACAGGTGCGAGTCGTATTCGATCATAGTTTAGTTGCCGGAGGCTTTTTCCCGCGCGGAGTCAGTGCTCAACGCGAAATCCGTTTGCGCCTGATGCCCAATAATTCTAACGGCGCGCTGGGAACTTTAGTTAAAAGAGTAGCAGTATTTTTCGATGATAGACGACTTTTTCTCCACCGTCGGTCTACCACCGAAGCAGAAGACAATTGCCGCTGAGAGATGCATCATCCATCTCAAGTCTAACTTGTACCACCCGCTTCAAACCGATGATACCGCCGCTTACATGTCGTCGTCACGAAAATAGTAAAGCACATTTCTATGTTCATGATCTCAACAAAAGAAGGCAAGGCTCGCCCCCGGCATCATCTCTCTTCCCTTAGCCTTCGCGCGGTTGACCCAATGCGAAGGCGGCGGTCGTGTTAGAATCCATAATCTTAAAATTCGATTCGTGCGTGTGAGCACGTGGGAGAATCAAGATGAACGGTTTACAAGTCCTCGATCTCAAACGTCCCGGTCTCGCCGACCGCCTTCTCCGGCGCCGGCCAAAACAAAACGCCGCCCTCGAACTGAACAACTACGTCGCCGTCACTCCCCTCCCCCAAGTCGAGCGCGCCGCCATCGAAGAGATACTCTCGCGTTACGGCTTAGACATCTCTGATGCGAGACCCGCCTTCGCTATGATTTACACACAAGTGCTCAGATACTTCTCCGAAGATCGGGCCGTCTCCGCGGATGAGCAAGAGCAGCTATCGCACGTGCGCGGAATGTTCGGTCTGACGGATGAGGAGATTCTTACTATCCGGAATGAGGTCTTGTTGCCCGTCTACCGCGCGGCGGTCGAGTCTTCCTACGAAGACGGCCATCTCACGCCGAAGGAAAGAGAGGGCGTCGAGCGGCTCGCACGCGAGCTTGGGCTGGCGGAAGCGGAGGCGGAGGTGATCGCTTTTGACGAGGCTTATCGCGCTTTTGAAGAGGCCATGGGAAAGCGTTCGCCCGCCGTCGCCAAAGAGGAGAAAGCAGAGTCGTAAGCGCGAAGTGAATTCAATCTCGGCCCGCCTCACTTGGGCCTGTTCGGTGTCAGAGCCGGATGATGTTGAAAGGATAATTTCCTGATGCCAGACGCCCCTCTTCAGGTAGACCTCGGCGCCGTCGAGACACTAATCGGAAACCTCCAATTCACGTTCGTGGTCAGCGGAGAAGGTGATGCGTACATCCAAGTTGACGCGGGCAACCCGTCGAACTTGGGGAAGGACGGCGTCATGCTCATGCTTGACGCGAACGGCTACGAGAAGCTAAGGGCCATCATCAAGAGCGCGGACAGCGTGATTGACCGCATGATACGTGAGGGGCGCATCAAGCGGATGGTGCTGCCTTACTGAATCATTGGCCCGCGCGAGCATTCCGCGGTCCTAATCGTTCCGATTCGTTAGCGTATTTACTGCTGACCTTGGCGCTCCCGCTGCGAATTGTTATCTCCGCGTCAGAAATCCGACTCCGATTCGTCGCCCTGATTGCGCCGTAGAACGCTTGATACGCCGTCTCGATGTCATCAAACAGAGAGAGGGGCAGGCCATCAACCTGCCCCTCTCTACACGATGTGTTATGGCGAGCCTTACTCACCCGTCCGTTTTTATTCAACCTTCGATCATCACGCCCCCGCTCGCTGCCTCCTCGGTGCGCGGCGTGTGTGCTTGACGCGCGGTCTCGTGAAGCGCGCGATGTCGCCGCGAGGAGCGGTTCATGTTTCGCCGACTTCATCGCCGCCGAAAATTCTTCACCCAACACATCAACTTTCCCGGTGCATACTCGCGTGAAAAAGCGCACGGGCCGACATCATTCGCAAACTAAATCCAGAAAGCAGGACGGCAAAAAACGCACCTGAGCGAAGGCAAATTTTTCTGAAACTTTTACCCCCTTCTTGCGTTCTAACGGTCAGGAAGGTGGGCTCCTCCGAAAAGAGCGGGCCGGCAAACACAGACCAGCATCACTCCCTCCGATGCCTCTTTGATTGCCGGCCCGTTCTTGATTTTGCGAATAAATCCGAATGGTCGTACACAATCCTTTTTTGAATCTCTTGACTCACTTTTCCGGCGCGTGATAGCTTCCGCACAGTTTTCAACCGCCGAACCAATTTCAAGTCCGTGAACTTTATTCGCAAATGCGGATTGTGAATTTCTGGAGGAGAGTCTTATGAGCGAAACCGTTTACAAGGGCGTCGCCATCGTCGGAACTTCCGAGCAAAGTTTCAGCCACGCCATCGAGGTTGCGGTCAAACGCGCGCGGATGAAGTTGCGCGAGTTGTCATGGTTCGTCGTCGAAGAGATGCGCGGCGGCTTACAGAAAGGAAGTCTCGAATATCAGGTCACGCTCCGCGTCTTCTTCAAGCTAGAGAGCGATGCCGACGGAACCGGAGGCAACGCGGTGGATGACGTGGACGTGATTTGAGCGGGCCGTCCAAAGTGTTCCACATCATGCTGATTGAAAGCCGGGCGTTTGCTCCTTAATCGCACCGCTCAATCTTCGTGCCTTTTGCTCCGCTGGACAAAAAGCCGGGCCGCTCGCTAGACTACGAGGTTTGCGAAAGTCTGTGCCAACCTCTCTATCGCGGCTGTGCCTATTTTCGCGTGCAACCGAAAGCAAACAATTCAGACCATCCGGAGTTAAAACATTCTTATGGCAATTCCAGCAACGCAGATTCGGCGCGGCATGGTGATCCTCTTCGAGGGCAAGCTGTGCAAGGTCGTTGACTTCCGCCACCACACGCCGGGCAACCTGCGCGCGATGGTGCAGACGAAGCTGCGCGATCTCCGCAGCGGCTCGTCGTTCGACCACCGCTTCCGCTCGGCGGACACCATCGAGCGGGCTTCACTCGAACAGCACGAGATGGAGTATCTCTACTCCGACGGTTCACAACACCACTTCATGAACACGGAGAACTACGAGCAGACGCACCTCAACGATGAAGACCTCGGCGATATGGCGCAGTGGCTCACACCGGGGCTGAAGCTTCAGGCCGAGTTCTATGATGGCGCTCCCATCGGCATCACGCTCCCGCCGTCGCTGGAATTGACGGTCTCCGAGACCGAGCCGACCATGAAGGGCGCGACTGTCTCGAACGTCAATAAACCGGCCAAGCTGGAGAACGGAGTGACGATTACCGTCCCCCCGTTCGTCAACGCCGGCGACCGCATCCGCGTTGACCCCAACGAAGGCCGCTACATCGAACGGGCCAAATAAAGTAGTGATGAGTGACAAGTGACAAGCATCTACTTGTCTTCGCCAGTCACTCATCACTCGTTACTGATGTATTTCCTTTACAGTCTCCTCCTCGCCGTGGGCGTCGCCGCGTTGCTGCCGCGATTCCTCTTCGACGCGCTGCGGTACGGTAAGTACGCCGCTGGCTTCGGTGAGCGCGCCGGGGGCGTGGCAGGGTTCGACGCTCGTGGGCGGCCC
Organism: Pyrinomonadaceae bacterium; assembly: GCA_041749275.1. Taxonomy (GTDB): domain Bacteria; phylum Acidobacteriota; class Blastocatellia; order Pyrinomonadales; family Pyrinomonadaceae; genus JBGTBQ01. The sequence continues at coordinate 8,436 of JBGTBQ010000240.1, forward strand.
GTCATCTGGCTCCACTGCGTTTCCGTCGGCGAAACACAGGCTGCTCGCCCGCTCGTCAGCGCCCTGCTCGAAGAGTTCCCCGGACACGCGCTCGTCATCTCGACCACAACCCTCACGGGGCAGAGCGTGGCGCGAGAGTTGTTCGGCGAACGAGCCGCGCTCGTCTTCTACTTCCCTTTCGACTGGGCGTGGAGCGTGCGTCGCGCCCTCCGCCGCATCAACCCTTCGGTGGTGCTCCTGATGGAGACGGAGTTGTGGCCGCGCTTTCTACGCGAGTGCCGTGCGCGGAACGTCCCCGTCGCAATGGTCAACGGGCGCATCTCGGAAACCTCCTTTCGCCGCTACCGCCTCATCGGATTCTTCGTGCGGCGCGTCGTCTCGGACATCTCGCTGGCCGTCATGCAGACCGAGGCGGATGCCGAGCGCGTCCGCGCGCTCGGACTGCCGCGCGCGCGCGTCAAGGTCGCGGGTAACATCAAATTCGACACGAAGGAAGAGCGCGGCGAGCAGATGCTGACCGCGGAACTGCGCCGCAGGTTTCGTTTCGACGGGTCTCGCCCGCTCATCGTCGCCGCGAGCACACACGCTCCGGAAGAGCGCATCGTGCTCGACGCTTACAGGCGACTGGCCGGCGCTTTAGCAGGGAAACGCCCGCGACTCCTGCTCGCTCCCCGCCATCCCGAACGGTTCGACGAAGTCGCATCCCGGATCGAGGCTTCCGGCATCGCATGGGTACGTCGCTCGGCGTCGCCCCTTGAAGTATCCGACACAGACGCTGATGTCGTCCTGCTCGATACCATCGGCGAGTTGCGCGCCGTCTACACGCTCGCCGACATCGTCTTCGTTGGCGGCAGCATCGCCCGCACCGGCGGGCACAACGTACTCGAACCAGCCGCCGCCGCGAAGTGCGTGGTCACCGGCGCGCACACTTTTAACTTCGCCTCCATCGTCAGCTCGTTCCACGCGCAACAGGCGCTCGTCCAGCTTCCCCCACTCGATGAAGCCGAGGCTCCCGAAGCCCTTGCGCGAGTCCTCAGCGATCTCCTCGCGGACGACGAGCGGCGACAACGCATTGGCGAGAGGGCGCACGCGGCGCTCGAACAGAATCGCGGCGCGACCACGCGCACCATCAAACTGCTTGCACCACTCTTACAAGGGATATCAGAGGCCAGAGGTCAGATATTGGTGAAAGATGGCGCCCTGACATCCGACATCTAACATCCGTCAGCTACATTTTATGTCGTCGCCTGCACTCGCGCCCCTCAGTTCACTTTACGGCGCGGTTGTCCGCGCGCGACAGGCTCTCTTCCGCAGGGGAATTTGCAAGACTCATCGCGTCGGCGCAAAGGTGATTAGCGTCGGCAACATCACGACCGGTGGGACGGGCAAGACCCCGCTCGTCGAGTGGCTCGCGCGTGTGGTGGCGGACGAGGGAAAGCGCGCGTGTGTTTTGACGCGGGGCTACGGGCGCAAGGAGACGCGCGTGCGCGTCGTCGTATCTGATGGAAAGCGTCTCTTGGCCGACGCGCGCGAGGGCGGTGACGAACCGCGCCTGCTGGCGGAAAATCTTCTCGGCACGGCAGCGGTCGTCAGCGATGCCAACCGCGTGGCCGGCGCGCTCTGGGTGTTGGAGAATTTACAGGCTGAAGTCTTCATCCTCGACGACGGCTTCCAGCACCTGCGCCTCGCGCGCGACCTCGACATCGTGACGCTTGACGCGACTACGCCGTGGGGCGGCGGCCACCTGCTCCCGCGCGGTCGTCTGCGCGAGCCTCTGGAAGGGCTGGCACGCGCCGGCTGCATCGTCATCACGCGCGCCGACCACGCGGACGACCTCGCCGCGCTGCGCGCTGAAGTTCAGCGTTTGAGCGACGCGCGCGTCCCCGTTATCACTTCACGAGTGAAGACTCTCGGCTTTCAACCGCTCGCGCCTTCGTCGGCGGGCGTCGAACTTCTTGAGAGCGACGCTGTCAGGCAATCGGTTGGAGCTTTCTGCGCTATCGGTAACCCGTGGGCCTTCTTCAAGCATTTACGAAAGGACGGCTTCCGCTTGAACTACACGCGCGTGTTCCCCGACCATCATGTCTTCACACAAGCTGACGTGGATGAGTTTGAAAGGGCGGCGGCGGCGAGTGGCGCTCATGCGCTTTTGACCACGGCGAAGGACGCGGTCAAGCTTCGCGCGCTCAATTTCACGCTGCCGGTTTTCGTCGTCGAGATAGGTTTAGAGTTTGACGAAGAGGAAATGTTGAGGAGTCTGGTACGTAAAGCGATCAACCAACCGAGGAGCGAAAAGTAACAAGCTCACTCCTGTCGTTATATCAACAGCGCCTCGTCAATGTTGTTTTGAGCGTTGGCTCAAGCGTCAACGGTGTGCGTCGCCGGCGTGTCGGTTAACTACGAAGCTTGGTAGTAGTTGATTTGATAGGCTAAGGTTCATTCGATTATTGAAGTTTACATCTTGCCGCACTCTTGCTCGACGAATGAGTCTACTATGAATTTTTCAAGGTTCCATCTGTTCTCTCTTGCCGTTTTTTTCCTTCTGTCGCCTGTCATCTCCCTGCCGAGCGTGCACGCCCAACAAGCCCAGCGAGGAAGCGTGGAGGGCGTCATTAGGGACGCCTCCGGGGCCGCCGTGAGTAAAGCCCGCGTCTATCTGCTCGGCCCTCAACAGACTTTACTGAAGACAGCGATGAGTGATACGGAGGGACGTTTCCTCATCGAAGACGTGCCCGCGGGGTCATATCTCGTGCGCGTTTCCCACAGTGGTTTTGCGGCTCAACGAATCGCCGCCGACGTGACGCACGGGGGCCGGAAGACCCTTAACATCACGCTCTCTATTGAATCGCTCTCCGAGCAGGTGACGGTGACGGCGGAGGCGGGACAGGTTTCCGACGCGCGAAGCAATGCCCAGCCCATCAACGTCATCAATGAAAAAGAGATTTTAGAGAGAGCGCCGGAAGTCGTGGCACAGGTCGTTGCCGAAGAACCGGGTGTCAATCTGCAACGCACGAGTCCGTCGCTCAGTGCTGTTTTCGTGCGCGGACTGACGGGCCGAAATGTCGCCGTCTATGTTGACGGTGTGCGTTACACGACGAGCGCGCAGCGTGGCGGCGTCGGCACGTTTTTTAGTCTCATCGAACCGTCGAGCCTTGAGACCGTCGAAATACTGCGCGGGCCGAACAGTTCGCAGTACGGGTCGGACGTGCTCGGCGGCGTCGTCAACTTCATATCTCGTGCGCCGGTTTATGGCGACAACGACAGCAAGTTCCACGGCCACACGAATCTCTTTTACACCTCCGCGAGCAACGGCTTCGGCGGCAACACCTTGGTCACCTACGGCACGCGGCGCTATGGCATATTGCTCAACCTGAACGCGCGGCGTATCAACCGATTGCGACCCGGAGGCGGCATTGACGGTCACGCGGCGGTAACCCGTTTCCTCGGCCTCTCTTCGGATGTTTTCGGCGAGCGCCTGTCGGATACGGCGTTTACGCAGTACGGCGGATTGGTGAGAACCAACTTCAACCTCGACGACACGACCCAACTGCTCTTCAGCTACGCGCGCAATCAGCAGGATGGAGGCCGGCGCTACGATCAACTTCTGGGTGGTGACGGAAACCTCATCGCCGACTTGCGGAACCTGATGACCGATCTCTTCTATGCGCGCCTCGTCAAACACAATCTGGGTTTCTTCGATAACGCTTCTTTCACATTCTCTTACAACGGACAGCGCGAGGAGCGCGTCAATCAGGGTGGGCAGGGCAACCCGCTCGCCGCGATAACCAATCAGCGCGAGCGCACAAACGTTCTCGGCTTCAACTTTTATCTCGACAAGCAAATCGGCGACCGCAACACGGTCACGTTCGGCGGCGATGTGTATCGAGACAAGATCAACTCCCCGGCGTTCACTTTCGATCCCGTCACCGGAACGACGACCGACTCGCGCCCGCGCGTGCCAAACGGAGCGCGCTATCTTTCATTTGGCGTCTTTGTGCAAGACACCTACACGGCCATCCCCGACCGCCTGCGCTTGAGCGGCGCGCTGCGTTACAGCGTCGCCTCCTATAAATCACGCGCGGCCAACGCCCCGCTCGGCGCTAATGGTCGTCCGCTCTTTCCCGACGACAGCCAACGCTTCGATGCCTTATCAGGCCGCGTCGGCGCCGTCTTAACAGTGGGCGGCGGCTTCGACATCGCGGCGAAGTACACGCGCGGCTTTCGCGCGCCGAACACGACTGACTTAGGGATCATTGGACTCGTCGGCAACGGATTTGAAGTTGATGCGGCGACCGCGGCGAGCCTCGGCGGTTTGATCGGGACGACGGCTGGAGCCGATGCGGTTTCGTCAGGAATCCCGGTCACACGCCTCGACCCCGAAACCAGCGACAGTTTCGATCTCAGTTTTCGCTATACACACCCGCGCTTCAGAACCGAGTTGACGGGTTTTACGAATAAATTGAAGGACGTGTATTTCGATCAAGCCCTCGTCTTACCACCGGGCGCGGTCGGCAGGTTCTTAGGCAGCGAACAGATCGTTGCACAAAACGCTAACGGCCTTGTCTTCGTCGCCGCCGCCACAAGTCCGGTTCTCGTGCGCGTCAACTACGACGATGCGCGCTTCAACGGCGTCGAGTTCAACACCGAAGCACTTCTCGGCGCCGATTTCACCGCAAACGGCAACTTCACCTACGTCCGCGCACATAGTCTCCTTAACGGATTGCCGCCGAACGTCGAAGGCGGCGTCCCGCCCGCCACCGGCTTCGTGAGCTTGCGCTATCAACCGCGCGGTGCCGCGCGCTTTTATATCGAAGCTTATTCGACGCTTGCCGCGAGACAGAATCGCCTCTCGTCGCTCGACCTCTCCGACCGCCGCACCGGCGCGGCACGTTCCCGCGCGCAAATCCAGAACTTCTTCCGTCGGGGAGCTTGTGTGCGTGGGCTGACCACTCCGGGCGCCACGGGATGCGGTTCCGCGGGCGGCATCCTGATTCCCACCGGCGAGACACTGGCGCAGGTGCAGAACCGACTCCTCCCGATTGGCGCAACCATCAACGGCGTTCACATCGTTGATAACAACACGAGCGTTCCGCTCTTCACCGCCGTCCCCGGATACGGACTCGTCGGTCTGCGCGGCGCGGTTCGTTTGGGCGAGCGTTCGGAGATTTTCATCAACTTCGAGAACATCGCGGACAAATCTCATCGCGGCATCAGTTGGGGCGTAGACGGGCCGGGCCGCGCCGTGACCGCGCGCTATCGCTTCAGTTTTTAAGGCGGTCTGGCGTACATTCATCCCGTGGCTGGCCGGTCTACAAAGCTGACTGTCTTTCCAATCCTTTTCGCCGCTCGAAAGACTTTCAGTACACTCTTCATCCTCGTCGCCGTTATCGGCGTCTTTTCTCCCGCGCTTGCGCGGCGGCACGCCGCCACAACGCAACCGTGCACGCAACTCAAGTTCGCTCCCGCGCGCAATCTTCCAACCGGAGATTTGCCTGTCGCCGTCATCGCTGAAGACTTTAACCGCGACGGCAACGTTGATCTTGCGGTTACGAATAACGGCGCCAGCACCGTCTCGGTTTTTCTCGGTACAGGCGTCGGCGGTTTCGCCCCTCAAACCGCCTATCCGGTCGGGAGAGGCCCGCGCTCGCTGGGGGTGGGAGACTTCGACGGCGATAGACAACTCGACCTCGTCACTGCCGACAATCTTGCCGACACAGTCTCTATCATCCGCGGCGACGGTCGCGGACGCTTCGACGCCCCGTCGAGTTTCAAAACCGGGAGTTCTCCCGTCACCGCCGCCGCTGGTGATTTCAACGGCGATGGAAACCTCGACCTCGTCACCGCTAACGCCGGCTCTAACAGTGTCTCGCTGCTTGTCGGTGACGGCAAAGGCGTTTTGTCCGCCCCGTCTCATTTCGCTGTCGGCGAAAGTCCCTTCTCACTCACGTTGGGTGATTTCAACGGCGACGCGAGACTTGATCTAGCGACATCAGACTCACGTGGCGGGGGCGTGTCCGTCCTGCTCGGCGACGGGCGCGGCGGGTTCACACAGGCTTTGAACTTTGCGGCGGGCATCACACCCACGCACGTCATTGCCGGCGATGCGAACGGCGACGGGCGGCTCGATTTGCTCGTCGCCAATTTCGGCTCGAACGATCTTTCTCTGCTCGCGGGAGACGGTCGCGGCGGCTTTCACACAGCGAGAGCTTTCGCCACCGGGCTGAAACCTATCTCCGTCTTCGCGGGCGACCTCGACGCGGACGGCAACGCCGACCTCGTGACCGCGAACGAAGGCTCCGAGGCCGTGAGTGTGCTTTTCGGCAATGGGCATGGGAGTTTCTCAAAACCCGTTTACCTCCCAGTGCAGTCGAACCCGGTTGCGGTTGCGGCGGGCGATCTTGATGGCGATGGGTGGATTGACCTCGCAGTTGCGAACGATGGGTCGAATTCGGTGACGGTTCTGGGAGGGGCGGGAACGCGGAAGTTTCTCGCCCCGAAGCATTACCCGGTCGGTCGGAACCCTCGCTCACTCGCGTTCGGTGATTTTAACGGAGACGGAATCAAAGACATCGCAGTGGCATCCATCAACTCTAAAAGTCTCTCGATCCTGCGCGGCAAAGGCAAACTCGCATTAGACACGGCTTCCGTCATCACGCTCCCATCCGACCCCGCACACTTGACCGTCGCCGATTTCAACCTCGACGGTCAAGCCGACATCGCCACGGCGAACCCGCGCGCGAACGAGATCAACGTGCTGCTCGGCGATGGCAGGTCTTTTGGCCCACCGGCGCGAATCCCTACGGGGCGCGGCCCTCGCTCGGTCGTGGCGCGGGATTTCAACGCGGATCGGAAGCCTGACCTCGCGGTCGCGTGCGAAGCGTCGAACAGCGTTTCCGTTCACTTTGGCAACGGCAAAGGTATTTTCTCGGACGCACGTAATTTTGCGGTTGGAGCCAGACCAATCTCGCTCGCCGTGAGCGACTTCGACCGCGATGGGAGGCTCGATCTGGTGACCGCAAATGCTAAAGGGAGCAGCGTGTCCGTCCTGCTCAATGATGGCGCGGGCGGATATAAACAGGCTGTGAGTTTCCCCGCCGGGACGAGTCCCGCCGCGGTCTCCGTCGCCGACTTCAACCACGACCAGAAGGCCGATCTTGTCATCGCGGACTACGGGACGAATAGACTGATCGTCCTCGCCGGCAACGGTATGGGCGGTTTTTCCTCCGCCCCATCTTTCAAGACAGGCTACAATCCTTACTTTGTCACGCTCGCCGACTTCGACGCCGACGGCAAACCAGACCTCGCGGTTGCGAACACCGGCGCCCGCTCGGTTTCGATACTGCGCGGCGCAGGGTCTGGCAAGTTTAACCTTCCGTTCGACATCATCGTCGGCGACCACCCGCGCGGAATCGCGGTCGCGGATTTTGACGGCGACCGCTTGCCAGACTTCGCCGTTGTGAACTCCGGCGACAACAGCTTAGGGGTCTTCAAAAACATCTGCCGGTAGACTCTGCGCCCGTCAAGTAAAAATGTCGGCTCTTTTTATCAAGGGTCTGGAATTTTTCTTCCCGAAATGTTAGTCTGTTTTTGCGCTGGCTCATGGTCACGATCCGGCGCATGTTGTAAGCCCCATCTCGACAGTTCTTCCAGTACTCTTAACAGGTATAGCGGTCGAATCTCTGATGAAGCTCTGCTTTGTTCAGCCGGTCTCTGAATGCACTTTGCCCCGGTCAACCTCATTTCGCCCGCGCTCTCCGGTATAAAACTTAGAGGAACCCTGATGCAGTTGATAACCCGATTCCTGCTTTGCGCTTCGCTGCTGTTCGCATCTTCGGCTGCCGCCTTCGCGCAAAAGAGGGCGTGCCCGGTGCCACCGCCTTCCCCTTTCAAACACAGCGGCCAGATCGCCACCAGCTTTGACCGGTCGGCCAATGGCATGAGGACGACCATGGAGCACCCGCGCTCGCTCGCCAAGGGCAGCGATGCGCTCTATCTTTCCGCGTCTTTCACGCATCAGGACCCACGGCGTCCTGCCTCCCCAACGCTTGAACTGGCTTTCATCTCGGTCGCTCTCGCTCCGAAGTTCCGCGAATCCCACGACATCGTTCTGTCTATTGACGGCAAACAGCGTTCGTTCATGGGGGCGACAAATTACCAGACGCGCGGGGGCGGCGCCTCTACGATTGAAGCCGCACGCGTCAATCTCTCTTTCGACGACGTGCAGGCAATCACACGAGCGAGGAAAGTCTCCGCGCGACTCGGAGTTGCTGAGTTCGAACTGACTAATAACCATCTCGAAGCCCTGCGCGAACTCGCCAGCCTGATGGCTCCGTCGTCCAATCGTTGGCGGACGACGGAATAGCCGAGCAGATCACGGAAAGCGCATTTCGGATGGCGGAAGAGGATGACAACCAACTTCTACGCCATCCGAAATGCGCTTTCCGCAATTTTCATCGTGAGTAGCCAGTCGGGTAGCGAACTTCCCCACCCTCTAAGTCAGTTATGATGCGGATGCGGTGGAAGCCTTTACCGGGATGTGTCGAGAGATAGGTTAGGGCGAACTGTTTGGAAAGTGATTTTTCGACTTCGCGCAGGTATGGCACCAAGTTGACCGGTGCGCTGACCGCCTGTATGAAGGCACGCCCGCCTGTCTCCGTCGAGAGCCGTTCCAGCGAACTCTGTCCGTTACCGGTCAACGTTCGGCTCCGCTCGCCGGCGGTCGGTGCGTAAATGCTATAAACAGCGACGCCGCGCCGCTGCGCCTCGGTTATTGACCGTTGAAGGTCAATGCTTTGTGAAGGCGTTGAATTTTCCGTCCCGCGTGAAATATCGAGTCCGTCGCTGATGACCAGTACGGCCCGTCTGCCAATGGGTTGCGACTCGAACTTTTTAATCGCGTCGCGCGTGAGATTGAAGGGGTTGAAAGGCGCAACCGAGGCGGAACTGATGGGGATGCGTAATGATTTAGCCGCACGTTCGAGGTCTATCGTAAACTTCTGCCTCACCTGCAACGAACCCGACCGCAGATAACCTACCATCACGCGCGACCCTTGCGGTAAATTTCGGATGAACATTGCCAGTTTCGCAATTTCGGTCGCAACGGAGGAGTCGAGGTCGTCCTGCACCAGAACGACGAGCGTCAAGGGGAACCGAGGCGCCCCGCGCGTAGCAAGTATCTCCTGCTGCTCATTGTCCTCAAAGATGGCGAAGTTCTCCAGATACTGAAGCTCGCCTCCTTCCTCTCCCTTCTCCGGCAGCTTGATGGTCACGGGAATCGTTACACTGCGAACCACCTCTCTTCTTCCCCCGCCTTCGCCTCTTATCGCGGTTTTCTGCGCGAGGACGTGCATCCCCGGCGCGGAGATTAGCGCCCAGAGCAGTAAAACACAGATTCGACTCCAACCAGTTCTCATAATGTTAAAGACGGCGGGCTGACGTAAATTGAACGGCGCCGGCATTATAACTTGCCGCCCCTCGCAAACGCACCGCCGTATTCACTATATTGCCCCGCTCGCCGCGCCCAGAGCATTCGACGATGACCGCGCGACCTTATGAGTTACGGAGTCGAGCCTCAAAATCGCTAAGGCGATAGACGCCCTCTTCCAACCGCTCGGCGTACCCTTCGGCCACCAAAGCACGGTTACCCACTCCTGCTTCCGGGCGCGAAAGCCCCGTCACTTTCGCCAACTCCCCACGCACGGTCATGCCCGCCCCGTCGAGGAAGCAGCGCGCGATCTCCTTCAACGCCTCTTCCCTCTTAACCTTTATGGAAAGCTCCCGCGCAAAACGCCCCTCGCTGAGCGTCCAGATGTAAGTGAACCATGGTTCGTAGAGAACCTCTTGCGGAATCACTTTCATCGTTCGCTGCAACTCATCCAGCGCGCGCGTGAACTTCGGGCGATCCCCCACTTTCGACGCTTGACGAAGATCACAGGTCGCCATCTCCCACTCGCGGCGCAAGACCTTTAGAATCACGCGCGCATCATCAGACAAAACCTCCGCCTCCTTACGACGCGGCACGCCCCACACGGCATTCATAATTGGGACGAGACGCGGCGCGACAAAAATCGAGCGCCCCTTCGCCAGCTTTCCGTAATAGACGCGACCGCGCCGCATCACTTCGTCCTTGATAACCCACGTCAGACTGCTTTCGGGGTCTTTCTGTACATTTCGCGGCATGTGCGCGTCTCGACGCCCGCAGACCGCGACGTAGAGTGATGGGCCGGAGCGTCGTGCATCGGTCATCGCGGCACAGAATCCCGCACTCTCGATAAGTCGCTCTGCCTCAATCGCCGTTTCGACACGTGACTCAGGCTCCCGCCGCCACGCCCTGTCACGGTAAGATTCAACCTCTTCGGGGATGGAAGCACTCATTTTTCTCTTACTTTCAATAGTTTACGAGCTGGCAAATCCTTGACAAATCATTGCCAACCTTGTTTAAATCAATGTGGCCGCTCGACAAAGTTTGTGCGGCCACGGCTCTTAACCGACGTTACAGAGAGTTTCGCCCGACCGGGTTCCCGCTCCCACATCAATGCGAACGCCTGAAGACCTGTCTCAGGCCAATAATAAATGAACGTCGAGCGAACGATGGAGCCACGCGCTTTCAAGTTCGGAATTCAGTTACCGCCTCGTGGCTGCTCTCACCCTTCAAACATCGGGATTTCGGTTTGATGAAATCAGGTTTCACACCAATGAGAAGTATCACTTCCGCTTCCAGACGCATCGCCTCTCTCGCCATCATCTTCTCGCTGCTTGCGACATCGGTCGTTGCCTACTCGGTCAAAGGTCAGAAGAATTTCAAGCGCGGACTCGAACACGAGGCGGCGCAGCAGTGGGAGAAGGCCGCCGAGGAGTTTGCGCTGGCGATGGCCGCCGACCCGTCGAATGCAGAGTATCAGTTACACTACCGGCGCTCGATTTTCAATGCTTCACAGGTCTTCATGCAGCAAGGCTCGTCGCTCGCCGAACGCGGAGATTATCTCGGAGCTTATAATGCGTTCCGACGTGCATATGGCTATGACCCCGCGAACGAGTTGGCGCGCTCGATGATGGAGCGTATGGTGAGCTTCCAGTTGAAGAAGGAAGAAGGCGCTGCTCTTCCCGTCGAAAAAAAAGCCTCCGAAGCCATCATCGCTCCGACAGGCTATCTCAAGGATGAGGAGCGCTTACGGTCATCAGTCGGAAAAGTCGTCGTGAACAAAGACGCGACGCTCCCGACACCACGCATCGAGCAGCTCCGCGTCATCACTTACAACGGCGACCTCGAAGATTTCATCAAGTATCTCGCGCGCGAGTTGCGCCTGAACGTCGTCTTTGACCGCGACTTCCCCCGGCGCGGCGTCAAGATTGAACTTAACGAAGTGACCGCCGCGCAGGCGCTGGACTACATCTTTCTCACGCAGGGTCTCTTCTTCCAGAAGTTGAGCAGCCGCACGATCCTCGTCGCCGACCAGAACAAGCGCCCGCAGTATCAGCAACTCGTCCTCCGCACTTTCTATCTCTATAATGTTGATCCCAACGAGGCGCGACAGCTAATTCAGGCCGCGATGCCGCCACAGGCGGGTCGTCAACCCGTCATTACGTCCAACAAGACCACCAACAGCATCACCGTCCGCGACACTCCCGAAAACGTCCGTCTGGTCAGCGACCTTCTCAAGAGCATTGACAAAGAGCGCGCAGAGGTCGTGATGGACGTGAACATCTATGAAGTTTCGCGCGCGGACCTGATGCAGTTCGGGAATCAGGTTGGAGCCGAAAGCGGTTTGAAGAACCTCGGCGGCATTCAGAAAGGTCTGACCATTTTTGGCGGGAGCCGTGATGTCGTCACCAGTGCGGTGGCCGCCCCGACGGCGCTCGGCGCGGCCCTTCTCGTCCCGGCCTCAACTCTGACCGCGCTTCAGCGCAAAGACACGACGCGCCTGATCGCCTCCACGCAGGTTCATGCCTTCGACGGCGAGAAGTCAACGGCGCACATCGGCCAGCGTGTGCCCGTCCAAACCGCGACCGTGACGCCCTTCGGCGGCGGCGGCGCTACGGGCGAGGGACAAAACCCGCAGCCGGGCGTCGCGCCGGGGCTATTTGGCGGCAATGGGTATCCCGTCATTCAATATGAAAAGACCGGTCTCACACTCGAATTTACGCCGCAGGTCTTCCCTAATCACGACGTGCAGGTGAAGATGAACATCAAGTCGAATGACGTAACGACCTCGGACGGCGCGGCGCTCACGCCGACCTTCACCGAAAGGAATATCGAGGGGACGGCGCGCATCCAGAACAACCGCACCATGATGATCGCCAGCGTCGCGCAGAATCAACAGTCGCGCGGGCGGCAGGGTCTTCCCGTTCTCGGCCTCGTCCCCGTCCTCGGTCGCTTCTTCACCGCGCCGCGTCGGAACGACTCTCAGACGGACATCGTCATCGCCGTCACCCCGCACGTCCTGCGCGCGCCCGCCATCACCCCCCACGACGAAGAGATGCGACCGTCCGGCACGTTGCAAACGCCGAACAGCGACACTCTCGAAGCGATGCTTCAGGATGTCTACCGCGATGAACAGCTTGCCGCCGCGCGCGCGATTCCGCGAAATGTGGTGACGCATCTGTCCGACGATGAGCAGGCCGGTTTCGTGCCTGCGCCGAAGGCGCTGATGAATAGCGTCCCGCCCGTCGAAAAAAATACACCCGCGACTCGGAACGCCGCGTTGAGCATCAGCCCGACCACGGGTGCGGCTCCGAACACTGTTTTCGTTAAGCAACAGCCGCCAGCGGTTGTTGCGGATGCCTCCTCTGATAATCTCGATGCGTCCCGCGGCATCTCTACTGTCGCAAATTCCGCCGTGCGTGAGGAGGCGGTTTACTCCGTTCCCGACACCGCGCATCAACCCACATCCGCAAAGGCCGGAATCCCCATGGTTAGCGCGGCGGAGTTGCGGCTCACCTCCGACACGCAGACGATGCGGATAGGCGAGCGGCGGCTGGTCAGACTCCTCCTCAAAACCGATGCGCCGCTCGGACTCGTCACCGCAACGCTGCGCTTCGACCCGAAAGTCATCGCCATCCGCTCCGTCACGCAAGGCAATCTATATAGCGG
>JBGTBQ010000241.1:0-4770 GCA_041749275.1 Pyrinomonadaceae bacterium
CCGGCGAAGGCGTCTCGCCGGCGGCGAGCGCGGCGGCCAGAGGGTCTCCGCCCGGCAGCGACGCCGCGACCTGAAGCGCCCCCGTGGGCCGCTGGGCCGGGTCTTTTTCCAGACACCGGAAGATGACGCGCTCGACGAGCGGGTCGAGGTTGGCGACAAGTTCGGAAGGACTCGTCGGCATCGTGGCGCTCCGGCGCAGGCGCATCAACTCCGGCAGCGTCGCCGCCTCGAACGCGCGCTTGCCCGTGAACAGTTCATAGAGCACGAGACCGAGCGCGTAGATGTCGCTTTGCGTAGTCGCCTCGCGTCCTGCGAGTTGTTCGGGCGACATGTAGGCCGGAGTTCCAATCAACGCCTCGCGCCCGCTCGCCTCATCCGCGAGCGCCGCGATGCCGAAGTCCGTGATGCGTACATCGCCGCGCTCGTCAATCATCACGTTGGCGGGTTTGAGGTCGCGGTGCAGCACGCCCTTCTCATGGACGGCGGCGAGGCCCGCGCAGAGTTGGCGCGCGATCTCCACCGCCTTGTCTCGCGGCAGATGGCCGATGCGCTTCAAGAGCGAAGCGAGTTCTTCGCCGCGCACGAACTCCATCGAGATAAAGTGCTGGCCCTCGTTCTCGCCCACGTCGTAGACGCGGCAGACGTGACGGTGCGAAATCTGACGCGCCACGCTCACCTCGCGGTAGAAGCGCGCGAGCGCCGCGCCGTCCGCCGATAGCTGTTCGGGAAGGAACTTGAGCGCGACCGGCTGTTTGAGTTTGAGATCGTCCGCGCGATAGACCTCGCCCATCCCGCCGCGCCCCAGCAGCCCGACGATGCGATAACGCTCCGCGAGGATGTCGCCGGGAATGAATCGCGCTTCCTCTATTGAGTCGGAAGAAACTGAGAGGCTCGCTTCCCGCCGGCGGCTCCGCGCCGACGCCGCCTCATTACGACGCGGAGTCGCGTTCGCTTCGCCCGTCATCAACCCGGCGGCGACATCGAAGACGTTCGTCTCGATAAATTCCTCGGCCCGCGCGTCGAAGGCGAGCATCTTCTCGACCTCGCGGCGCAGGACGGCGTCGCCGCCGCAGGCTTCTTCGAGGAAAGCGGCGCGCTCGTCCGCGGCGCGCGTGAGCGCGGCCTCGAACAGTTCGTCAATCCGTCGCCAGCGGTCGGGTTTCATCCGCGCCCCCTTCGGCGACCAGTCTGTAGAGCCACGCTTTCGCGCGCCGCCATTCGCGTCTGACGGTCGTCGGCGATACATCCAGAACTTCGGCGGTCTCCTCGATGCTCAGACCGGCGAAGTAACGCAGTTCCACAATCCTCCCCTTTCGCGGGTCAAACGCTTCGAGCGCGCGCAAAGCCTCGTCGAGCGCGACGAACTCTTCGGCGCGCTCTTCGACGAACATCGCCGCCTCATCGAGCGCGACGTGAATCGCGCCGCCGCCGCGTTTGTCGCGGGCGTGCGCGCGCGCGTGGTCTATCAGAATGTGGCGCATGACCTGCGCGCAGACGGCGTAGAAGTGCGCGCGATCCCGCCACGGAGAAGCGTCATGGCCGGCGAGTTTGAGATAGACCTCGTTGACGAGCGCCGTGGCTTGCAGCGTGTGGCCGGGGCGCTCGCCGCTCATCTGCCGGCGCGCGATGCGGCGCAGTTCCGTGTGGACGAGCGGGAGGAGTCGTTCGAGCGCCGTGCGGTCGCCCCGGCTCCAGTCCGCGAGCAGGCGTGTAATCTCGTGCGGCGAAAGAGTAGTCAATGCGTGCGCTTCCTCGGAAGAGAGCGAAATGAGCCGGCTGTCCGCGGCGAATTGTAGCATTTTGCCCGCTCTGTCCCGCCCCGCAAAAAAATTCAACGGGGGTGGACGCTTTTTCCTTCGTTCGTCGCTTCCGTAAGTGAGCGGGGAAATGCGGCACGCTCACCGTTCGCGCCCGGACGGGCGCTCAGGCCAGCGAGGACGCTGGCGCCCACGGGGTTCATCCACTTGCAACTCGCTATGGTCTCGCAAACTTTCACATCGTAAGGAGCACACGACATGAACACGAACACGCGCAGCCTTAAACTTTTCATCATTCTCCTGACGCTCACCGCCGGCGCGCTCGGCGCGTCCACTCGCGCGTCGGGCATCATTGTCGCGGAGTCGGCGGCGGACGAAACAGCTATTCGCGAAAACGTGAAGCAGATGGAGACCGGCTGGAACCAGAAGAGCGGCGCGCTCTTCGCCAAACCCTTCGCCGAGAATGCCGACTACGTCGTCATCAACGGCATGCACATCCGCGGGCGCGACCGGATCGGCCACGGGCATCAAGGCATCTTCGATACCTTTATGAAGGACAGCCACATCAAGTTGAGCGTTGACAGCATCCGCTTTCTCCGCCCCGAGGTGGCGATTGTGCACGTCAACGGGCATCTGCGGACGGCGCAGGGCGGCGGCGCGCGCGAAAGCGCCGCCCACATGACGCTCATCATGTCGAAAGAAAAAGACGGCTGGCGGATCGCCGCGTTTCAGAATACGGAGGTGGTGAATCAGTAAAGCAAGGGTGAAAAGGTGAAAAGGGAGAAGAGCAAAAAACTCTTTTCACCTTTTCACCTTTCGTCACTAATGGCTCATCGCGTAGATGACGACGTTGATACCGATGCGGTAGGCGGCGAGTCCGTACTTGACCGGGTAGCGCGGGTCGTTGATCCACTCCCATGCATCGCCGAGGTCGGAGTTGCGCGAGATGAAGACGAGCATCCGCCCGTGCTTGTCCTCGATAGCCATGTAGTAGGGCGTGACGCCGCCCTTCTCGGAGGTGACGCCGCGCTGCGCGTTGTAGATGTTCGGCACCTGCACGACCTCTTCGATGTCCAGATAGGAATGGAGGATCGGGTGCGTGAGCGGGAGGTCTTTGATCTCGTATTCGGGGAGCACCTTCTTCAACTGCGTCTGGACGTTCTGCCACTCGTACTCGCCCCAGAAGTCGTCGAGGAAGAGGAAGCCGCCGCGCAGCAGATACTCGCGCAGACGCTTCACCTCTTCATCGGACAACTCCATGAAGCCCGGCTCGACGATATAGACGAACGGATAATCGAAGAGCCGCTCGTCCAGAGCTTCGAGCGCCTCGGGCTGGGGCGCGACGTTCAGGTTGGTGCCGGCCCACTCACGGATGCCGGTGATGAAATGGTTGTCGGCCTCCGGGTAGTCAACCGTCCAAGAGCCGCCCATCCCACGGTTGTAAGGCGAGTAGGGCGACTTATAGATGAGCCGCGTGAAAGTGAACTCGCCGAAGGATTGTGACGCGCCGGCGGCGGGCGCGCCTAAACGCGGAGGCGGAGGCGGCGGGGCGCCGAACCCCCCACGGTCATTCCGTCGTTGTCCCGCCGCCGTCACGAGAATTGACGCCAGAAGTACGATGGGCAGGACGGCTCTCAGCGCCAGCCCCGATGCCTGTCGGAATCCCCCCGATTCCCGTTTAGAGGCGGGCAATGCCCGCCGTCTCAAGTTACGTCGCAGGTTGCACCGGCGGGCATTGCCCGCCTCTAAACGGTCGCAGGCGATTACAAACTGTCTCAACCTCTTCATCCCTTGTCACCTCCGTCCGCCGTTTGACAGCCGCCGGTAATACTCTTCGACCGACTTGCGGTAACGTTCGGGGGCCGCGCCTTCGTCCGTCAGGCGCAGGTTGGTGCGCCCCAATTGTTCGCGCAGTTTGCGACTCAGTTCGAGTTCGAGCTGGCGCAGCGGATCAATCACCTGCGCCTTGAGCGCGGCGGCGGTCTGCGCGTCGCCCTCCATCCGCCCGTCCGCCATGCGCCGCAGTTGCTCGACGACCTCACCGAGTTTGCCAGTCATCTGACCGGAGGCGCCGCCCATCTCGCGCCGCAAACCTTCGGCATCACGCAGCCGCTCGCGCAGTTCCGAACGGAGTTGACGGCTGTCGTCGCCCGTCCCACCGAACTCGCCCGATTGCGACTGCCCGCCCTGCGATTGACCGCCTCGCTGCTGTCCACCTTGCTGTTGACCACCCGCCTGCTGACCTTGTTGTCCTTGTTGTCCTTGTTGCCCCTGTCGCCCTTGCTGACCTTGTTGCCCTTGCTGCCCTTGCTGGCCCTGTTGTCCCTGTTGACCACGCTGACCCTGTTGTCCCTGTTGTCCCTGTTGACCACGCTGGCCCTGTTGACCTTGTTGACCTTGTTGACTGCCCTGCTGTTGACCTGCTTGTTGACCACCTTGCTGCCGTCCCTGCTGATTTCCACGTTGCTGTTGTTGACCCGCGCGCCCCTGTTGCCGCGCATTCTCATCCATCCGGCGGCGCAGCGATTCGAGGTCGTCCGCGAGACGGCGCGTGCGGTCGAGCGCCTCTTCGCCGTTCGAGCCGGAGGAAGAACGGCCCGCGCTCTGTTCCGCCGCCTGCAAACGCTCCGCGAGTTCGTTGAGGCTCCGTTCGACGCCACGCTCGCCCGCGCTCGCTTCGCCGAGTTGATTGTTTTCGAGATTGCGCTTGCCGTTGCGAATGCGCTCGGCCACGCGGTCGCGCCGCAAAGATTCGGCGGCCTCGCCGAGTTGCCGCGCCGCGCGCTGCTGCCCTTGTTGTCCCTGCTGCCCGCCACTCATCGAGCGCGCCGACTGTTCGATGTCCTGTTCAAGATTACTGACCGCATCGGCGAGATTATCTTTGCGCTCCGCAAGGCGCTCACGCGCTCCGCGCGAAGCCGCGTCCTGCCCGCCTTGATTGCCGCGCCGCGCGAGGTTCTCCACGTCCTTCGCAATTTCGCGTTGGCGCGCGGCGGCCTCGGCGGCGCGTTGC
>JBGTBQ010000242.1:0-20464 GCA_041749275.1 Pyrinomonadaceae bacterium
CCGTGTAGGCTGGATGCACTTTAGAGAGACCTGAAGAGAGCAACGCGACACTGCAAAAGAGGTGTCTGACGCATACTTTGCGAGAAGCCGCAATCATTTCGAGAAGCGGCTCAAGCCTAATCCCACGGCTGTGGTATGTCAATAAAATTGTGGGGCGTTTGAAGCGATGTGCGCCAAGTCAAACCACAACATCGCCCGCCGTAAACAGTCAACGGGGCGGCGCGCGTCGCCCCGTTGCAAGCGTCACGTTATTTGCCCTGATACGAAACCCGCCAGAGAGTGTTTGAACCGTCGTCGGTGACTAAGAGCGCGCCGTCGCCGGCCACCGCCACGCCGACGGGGCGGCCCCACACGTCGCCTTCGGGCGTGACGAACCCGACGAGAAAATCCACGTACTCGCCGACGGGCGCGCCGTCGCGCAAGGGGACGCGAATTACTTTGTAGCCCGTGCGCCGCGAGCGATTCCATGAGCCGTGCTGCGAGGCGAAGGCGTCGCCGCGATACTCCGAAGGGAACTGCGTGCCGGTGTAGAACTCCATCTGGAGCGAGGCCGAGTGCGATTGGATGAGCACGTCGGGGACGATCACCTTGTCGCGCAATTCAGGACGCTGGCCCGCGTGGCGCGGGTCTTGATTGGGGCCGAGATAGAACCACGGCCAGCCGTAGAAGCCGCCTTCGCGGACGCGCGTGATGTAGTCGGGCACGAGGTCGTCGCCCAGCCCGTCGCGCTCGTTCACCGACGCCCACAACTCGCCCGTCCGTGGGTTGACGGCGATCCCGACGGCGTTGCGGATGCCCCACGCATAGATGCGCTCGTTCTTGCCCTCCGGCGTGTATTCGAGGATGTCCGCGCGGCGCTCCTCTTTATCATCGGGCTTCTCCCAGACGTTCGTCAGCGACCCGACCGAGACGAACATCCGCTTGCCGTCTTTCGAGAAGACCACGTCGCGCGTCCAGTGGCCGCCGCCGCGCAACTGCCCGCCGCCGGGCAGGTCGGGCACGATGACCTCCGCCGCGCCGCGCGCCTTGAGGTCGCCGTTGCGATAGGGGAAGCGCACGACCGAGCCGGTGTTGGCGACGTAGACCCATTGCGGATTCGGGCCAAGCGGGTAGAAGGCGATGCCGAACGGGCGGTTGAGGCCGTCGGCGAAAACTTCGCTCACCTCCGCCTTGCCCGCGCCGGCGGCGGCGCGCAGGACGCGGACTTGCTGCGCGCGGCTTTCGGCGACGAAGATGTCGCCGTTCGGTGCGGTGCGAACGAGACGAGGATTCTGCAAACCGCCGGCAAACTCCTCGACCTTGAAACCGGCGGGCGCTTTTGGCCACGCGCCTTCGGGGCGCGGGACGAGACGCGGCCCGTTGTCCACCGACTTCGTGTCGAAGGGTTGCGGCAGGTCGGCGGTCGTCAAGCGGCGGCGCACGCCGGGCGCGTCCGTCGTCCAATCTCCGAGCGCGGCCTTGCCCGTCAACACGCCGTTCGGCGGCGTCGGCTCCTCGCGCTTCCGCGCGGGCGTCGCGTTCGAGCGCGTCTGCTGCTTCTGCATCTCGGCCTCGCCGGTGCAGCCAACGACGACGGCGCACAGCAGCGTCGCCATCAAAACGAAACGCCGGACACGGACGCGCGGGCGCGAACAATTCCTATCCATCACATGAAACCCCTTTTTCGCTTCAGAGTGTGTCACAGTGTAAGGCAAGTGCACGGTGGAGATGCAAGTCGCTTTACGCCGTGACTCCGGCGGGCCGATCTTTTGGCGCGCGGCGCTGTGGGTGTTATGGCAATTTGCAATTGGATGCGACCACATCAACGACCGTTTAGAGGCGGGCAATGCCCGCCGTCTCAAGTTGAACCGGCGGGCATGGCCCGCCTCTAAACGGTCGCACCCAATTGCAAACCGCTGTAATAAAAGATTGTCAGGAGAATAACGCCGTTACGTCGTCGGCGGTGAGCGATTTGAAAAAGCTTTTCTCCGTGGCGATCAACTGTGTGACGAGCCGCCGCTTGCGCTCCTGCAATTCAAGAATCTTTTCCTCGACCGAGTCGCGCACGATCAACTTGTAGATAAAGACCGGCTTCTCTTGCCCGATGCGGTGCGTGCGGTCGGTGGCCTGCATCTCGACCGCCGGATTCCACCACGGGTCAACGTGGATCACGTAGTCGGCGGCGGTCAGATTCAAGCCGACGCCGCCCGCCTTCAGGCTGATGAGAAAGAATGGAATGGACGGGTCGCTCTGAAAAGCGTCCACGCGCTCCTGCCGGTCGCGCGTCTGCCCGTCGAGATAGGCGAAGGGGATGCGGCGCTTCTTCAATTCCGCCTCGATGAGTTTCAGCATCCCGACGAATTGCGAGAAGACGAGCGCCTTGTGCCCCTCGGCGCGGAGCGTTTCTAAGGTTTCGAGCAATAGCTCGAATTTCGCCGAGCCGCCCCGGTGGGTCTTCACCGCGAGGCGCGGGTGATTGCAAATCTGCCGCAGCCGGAGCAGACCTTCGAGCACGCGAAAGCGCGCATTGTTGATGCCCTCGTCTTCGATCAGTTTGAGCAACAGCGCGCGGTAGTAGTCGCGTCGCTCGTCATAGAGCTTGCGCTGTGCAGGCTCCATGTCGCAGACAAGCTGGCGCTCGGTGCGCGGGGGCAAATCCTGTGCGACCTGATCTTTGGTGCGCCGCAGGATGAAAGGATAGACCATCTTGCGTAGGAACTGCGCCGCCGCCTCGTCGCCTTTGCGCTCGATGGGCGTGGCAAACTCCTCGCGGAAGTATTCGGCGTTGCCCAACAGCCCCGGATTCAAAAAGGCGAACTGCGACCACAGTTCGAGCGTGTTGTTTTCCACGGGCGTGCCCGTCAGGGTCAGGCGCTGCGCCCCGCGCAAGAGCCGCACGGCCTTGGCCGTCTCCGCGAGCGGATTCTTGATCGCCTGCGCTTCGTCCAAAATCAGATAGCTGAACTCGTAATGCATCAGCATCTCGATGTCGCGCCGGAGCAAGCCGTAAGTCGTCAACACCAGATCGCAGTCGTCAAAGTCGGAAACGTCCTGCGTGCGGTCCGCGGTGGCGTGATTGAGGAGGCGCAGGCGCGGCGTAAACCTCGCCGCCTCGCGCTCCCAGTTGAAGATGAGTGAGCGCGGCATGACCAGCAGCGAAGCCTTCTTCGCCAGCCCGCGTTCCTTGAGCGATTGCAGGAAGGCGAGCGCCATGATCGTTTTGCCAACTCCCATATCGTCCGCGAGACAGCCACCGAATTTGTACTCACGTAAAAAATGGAGCCAGTCGAATCCGGCTTTTTGATACGGGCGCAACTCGCCGTTGAAATGTTTGGGCAACTTCTGTGGCTTGATCCGCGAGAAGTTACGCAAGTGTTCGCGGCGGCGCTTGAACTCTTTGTCGGTGCGCGCCCGCGCATCGTCGGCGAGGAGTTGGTCGAGCAGCGTCAGGTGATGATGCGCGAGGCGCAAACCCTTGTCCGTCTCTTCGCCGAGCGCGAAGAGGTGACGATACTGCTCGATCCAATCGGGCGGGATTTCGCCGACGCTCCCGTCGGCCAGCTTGACGAAGCGCTCGCGTTTGCGGACGGCGCGGCGCACCTCGGCGAGCGCGACCTCTATGTCGCCGAACTGGACGACCGCCTGCACGTCGAACCAGTCAATCCCCGACGTGACGCCGAACGAGATCGTCGGACGATTGCGGTTGATGCGCGCCAGCTTCAACTCCTCTTCGCCGTAAATCTCACACCCGGCGGCGGCCAACTGCGGCACGTGTCGGAGCAGAAAATCGAAGGGGTGCGTGTTGGCCCGCAAGTTGAAGTGACTGGCTTCCGGGCCGCGCCGGGCGCTGTAATTCGCGGACGCGCGTTTGAGTCCATACGTTTTCGCGCCGAGCGCTTCCCGCCACTCAGTCTCCCGTTCGGGCCGGCGCGCGAGGCGCACGAGCGCGCCCGTCTCCGCGTTGCGGCGAATGCTCTGTGCAGGCGCATTCCGGCTGTACGGCACCTCGTAGTCGCCATAGCCGAAACGCAACTCGATGTGCAACTCTTTCCCCGCTTCGGTCAGATAGAGTCGCGGCACGGGCGCGCTGTCGCCCAACTCTTCCCAACGAACCGCCTCGCCGCGCAGGGGGAAGCGTTCGGCGAGGTGCGGCAGGTGCTGCTCGAAGAAAGCCTGCTCCTCGTCGCCGGGGATGTTTATCTCAGGGGTTTGATGGAAGAGCGAGAAGACCTCCGGCGGCGCGTCCAGTTGAAAGAGGTTCTGATCCGAGAGCAGCCAGAGCGGCCTGTAAGAGACTATCTCCATCCCGCGCTCTCGAAGCGGAAACGTGCGCTTGCCCGCGATAGCCAGCGCACTCAGGCGCGTGCCGCCTTCTTTAGTCCGCTCCATCTCCAACTCGATGCGCGCCAACTCCGTGCAAATCTCCAGCGGGCGCTTGAGCGGATTCTTGTCCGTGCCGAGAAAGAGGGGGCTGCCCTCAAGCAGCGCGAACAGCGCGGCGAGGTCGAGCGTTGCGCCGCCATAATAACCACCATAGTAGAGGCTGGACGACGCCAGCATCTTGACCAGCGCGGCCTGCGCGTGTGTGACGTTGGCGTAAACGCGCCGCCCATCAGCCTCAAGGTGGCTGACCTTCTCCGCCTGTGACGAGAGCTTTTGCTCCACAACCACGCGGACCGTCTCGGACACGTCCTGCCGCGCCGTTTCGGGGAAGAAGGTGGAGGCGACCGTGTACGGCACGACCGCCCATGAATTACCGCGCGCTTGCAGACTGAAGAAGAGAAACTCCGCCGGTCTCCGCGGCGTGGGGCTGGAAGAAGTGCGGACTGCCCGCGACAGGACATCTTCCCACGGCACGGGCGCGCTTTGCTGCAAGTGATCCCTGAGAAACAACGCCGCCGCGACGCCGTGCTTGCAAATCACGTCCTCATCGTAGTCGGCAAATGGGCAGTCGCAGAACACAAGGACACGGCCTGCGTCCCTCACGAATTCGACCGTGTATTGCCGGCTGCCCCGCACCATGACGACGGCTTCCTCGGCGCGCAGGTGCTGCACGCGCAAGCGCCACTTCTGCGCGTAGTAAACGCGTCCGCGCGCGGCGACGCCGGCGCCCGCGCGTTCGATCAGGCGCTCGGCATTGAGCGTGGCGAGAGACCATTCGCCCTGCTTCGGACGCACCGCGCCAATGAAACTTCGGTTATCATTACTCATGGTTGTTTCAGAGTTGATCGCACTGGATCAAACCGGCTGCTGAGTGAGCACATCGCCCCACGCACGAGTTACGCTTCAGTTTGAAGGGCAAGATATTAATATCACAGACCGATAAATAAAAATCACGTGGAGAGTGTAATGTAAACCGACGAAGCGGCGAAACCGAGGAGAGCGAAAACGAATCCGCACGGACCGCGGCCACAACTTCCGCTGAAATATTTTTACATATCAGTTGCCGGCGCGCGAGTTTCGTGTATGGTATCGCTCTTAACCGATGAGGGAGGCGCTGAATCATGTTGAGACGATTTTTACCGGCGGCGGTTGTGGTCATCGCCGTGACATCCTTGTCTCCCGTTCTGGCACAGGGGCCGGGGCCGCCGCCGGGCGGTTCGGATAAGAATATGAAGGGTGAGATGGACGGGGTCAGAGGGCGTTCGAACGAGATCGAGCGCATCAAACGTGACGCCGAGAAGCCCGACAAGAAGGGCGAGAAGAGTCCTGAAGATAAGTTCCCACAGATCAAGGAAGACTTCGAGCGCATCCAGATCGTCAACGGAGAGGTGTTGCAGTTGGGCGGCGCGCCCGACTACGCGCGCCTCTCGGAGGCGGCGGAGGAGGTGCGAAGGAGGGCGGCGCGGCTCAAGTCCAACCTCTTTCAGCCTGAGTCCGAAAAGAAGCCGAAGGAGGGGGGCAAAGAGGAGAAAGATCAACCCGACCTGAAATCTTTGTTGTCCGCGTTGGACGGCGCCCTCGCCCGCTTCGTCAACAGCCCTATTTTCCAGAACACGAAAGTAGTGAACTCACAGGACTCGGCGCAGGCTCGGCGTGACTTGGAGGAGGTCATCAAACTGAGCGCGCAGGTCTTACAGCGTTTTCGGAGTGAATGTTCAGGATGAAAAGCCTGAAAAGTCTGTGAACGATTGAGAGATAGTACCTTCAATCTTGAACATGCAAGTCGAAAACGCTATAAAAGAGGCGGGCAAGATGAAGTAGTCGAGCGGCGGTTGATGCGTGCCGCCGCTTCGCGTTCCCGTGGTTGCCCTCCGGTTTGAGTCCTCACGCCCCGGCGCGGCCTAACTCCCACATCGTCGCTCACCCCTGCCACACACGGCCATCTCGCACGCTTCTTGAAGGCGTAGCCCCACGCCCGCGAAGGCTCTCCGCATCCCGCTCGACACATAGACATCAGGTGTTGTTGGATAAATCCATTCAATGGCGAAGTGTCTCACGTCGCCGTTAACCGTTTGTAACTGACGTTTCAGCCGCCGGATAACATACAAAACAATCAACGGTGCGGCGCTACCACGCTCGAACGCAATGCCGAATTGTCCAAGTCATTGGTTGATGAGTCAGGTATCCCTTCGCGATGAAGAAAATAGTTACGGCCCTTGCCATAGCATTAGTTCCGCTCCATGGCTTCCCGCCTCCGCCGGTCAGCGCACAACGGCAGGAGTCGTCGCTCGTCCGTCACGGTGCGCGGGTCGTTGGCGCCGACATCAACGACAGCCAAACGATCTTCCAGAGTATGCTCCGCGCCCCTGCTCGGAAAGCGGACGCGGCGGGCAAAGTCGAAGAGTTGCTGGCGAAGATGACGCTCGAAGAGAAGGTCGGGCAGATGACCCAGCTTGAGATCGGAATGGTCACGACGGGCAAGGACCAAGCCATCAAGATAGACCCGACCAAGCTGGACAAGGCGGTCGTGAAATACGGCGTCGGTTCGATTCTGAACGTATCGGAACAGGCGCTCCCGCTCGACCGCTGGCACGAGATCATCGGTCGGATTCAAGGGGCCGCGCAAAAGACGCGCCTCCGCATCCCCGTCGTCTACGGCATTGACACGATTCACGGCGCGAACTACGTGCAGGGCGCGACCCTCTTTCCGCAACCGCTGGCGATGGCCGCCACGTGGAACCCGGAGTTGATGATGCGCGCCTCGGAGGTTGCCGCCGCCGAGACGCGCGCCGCCGGGATTCCGTGGAACTTCTCGCCCGTGCTCGATGTCGGGCGTCAGCCGCTCTGGCCTCGGCTCTATGAGACGTTCGGCGAAGACCCGTATCTTGCCAAAGTGATGGGCGTCGCCACCGTGCGCGGCTACGAGGGCGATGGCATCTCCTCGCCGCGACGCACGGCGGCGTGTCTCAAACATTACGTCGGCTACAGCTTCCCCTTGAGCGGCAGGGATCGCACGCCCGCGTGGATACCGGAGATGTACCTGCGCGAATATTTTCTGCCGCCCTTCCAAGCGGCCATCGAGGCCGGCGCGAGCACCATCATGGTCAACTCGGGCGAGGTCAACGGCGTTCCCGTCCACGCGAGCCGCCACCTCCTGACCGACATCCTGCGCGGCGAGTTGGGCTTCCGTGGAGTCGCCGTCTCGGATTGGGAAGACATCAAGAAGATGGTCAACATCCATCGCGTGGCGGCCACCGAGAAAGAGGCCACGCGCATGGCGGTCATGGCCGGCATTGATATGAGCATGGTGCCGAGCGACTACAGCTTCGCCGACAATCTGGTCGCGCTCGCGCGCGAGGGCGCTGTCCCGCAATCGCGCATAGACGAGGCCGTGCGGCGCATCCTGACCTTGAAGTTCGAGCTGGGACTGTTCGACAACCCCGTGCCGAGTGAATCTTTGAAGGCGAACTTCGCAACCGCGGAAGCGCGCGCTTTGAGTCTCGAAGCCGCGCGCGAGGCGATGACGCTGCTGAAGAACGCCAACGACCTGCTGCCGCTCGCGCGCGACCGCAAGGTGCTCGTCACGGGGCCGACCGCCGACTCGCTCATCCCGCTCAACAACGGCTGGACTTACGTCTGGCAGGGGACGAAGGCGGAACTCTATCCGACAGACCGTCCGACCATCCTCGGCGCGGTGCGCGCGAAGGCGGGCGAGCGAAACGTGACTTATGTGCCCGGCGCGACGCTCGACAAAGAGGTGGACATCGCGGCGGCGGTCGCGGCGGCGAAGATGGCGGACGTTTCAATCGTCTGTCTCGGCGAGGGCGGCTACGCCGAAACGCCCGGCAACATCAGCGATCTCACCTTAGACGAAGCGCAACTGAAACTCGCCTCGGCCATCATCGCAACGGGCAAGCCCGTCGCGCTCGTGCTGGCCGAAGGCAGGCCGCGCATCATCAACCGCATTGCCGACGGAGCCGCCGCGATACTGATGGCCTACAATCCCGGCAACGAGGGCGGGCAGGCCGTGGCCGACGTGCTCTTCGGCGACTACAATCCCGGCGGGCGGCTCCCGTTCACCTATCCGCGCCACCCGAACGCGCTTCTCACCTACGACCACAAGACTTTCGAGAAGCAGGACACAAGCTTCGGCCTCACGGCCTTCAACCCGCAGTTCGAGTTCGGGCACGGCCTGAGCTACACCGCTTACAAATACAGCGACCTGCGTTTGAGCGAAAAGACCATTGGCGAGGGTGACAAGCTGACGGTCAACGTCACGGTCACGAACCCGGGGCGACGCGCCGGAAAAGAGGTGGTGCAGGTTTACCTGCGCGACTTGGTGGCCTCCATCACGCCGCCCGACAAGCGGCTCAAGCGGTTCGCCAAGATTCATCTCGAACCGGGCGAGAGCCGCGCGCTCAAGTTCGAGCTGGGGCGCGACGACCTCGCCTTCATCGGCCCCGCGAACCGGACTGTGGTCGAGCCGGGAGAGTTTGAGATTCTCATCGGAGGGTTGAAGGAAAAATTTACGCTCGCGCCGTCTCCTTGAGTCGGCCCCCTGCACGCAGGGTTTGAGGGGCGGCGCATCGCGGGGTGCGAGACATCACAAGAGCGGCAATCCTTCTCCTCTTGCAATGTCCACGCGCCCCCCCGGTCTCTTTTTAATTTCGGCTTCCGTGAACTTCCGCGGCGTTTGTCGTTTGATAAAAGCGGCACGCACCGGGCACACGCTCCATCATCTTTCTTCAGGTGAAACATCATCCGACCATGAACAACAAGATCAGTCGCCGTGACTTTATCAAAACTTCAGCCGCCGCCGGTGCGCTGGGCCTCGCGCTTCCCGAAGTCGCTTCTCCTCAACGAAAGGGGGCTTCGCGCACGAGAGCCGGGCTGGCTGTCGCGCCTCGACTCTCGTCTTATGACGACAAGGCGCGAGCGCTGCTGTCGAAGATGTCTCTGGAGGAGAAGATCGGGCAGATGTTGCAGGCCGAGATCACCGGCCTCAAGGACGAGCAGGACGTAGAGAAGTATCACCTCGGGTCGCTCCTCAGCGGCGGCAGCGCCGACCCGAAAACGGGGAACAGCCTCGGCGACTGGACCGACATGTATGACGGCTATCAAAAGCGCGCGTTGAAAACTCGGCTGGCGATACCTTTACTCTACGGCGTGGACGCGGTGCACGGGCACAACAACGTGCTCGGCGCCGTCGTCTTCCCGCATAACATCGGGTTAGGGTGTACGCGCAGCGCGCGACTCGTCGAAGAGTCGGCGCGCGTGACGGCGGTCGAAGTCAGAGCGACGGGCATCAACTGGACGTTCGCTCCCTGCGTCGCCGTCCCGCGCGACGAAAGATGGGGGCGCGCGTATGAGGGGTTCGGCGAGACGCCGGAACTGGCGGCATTGCTGGGCGAAGCGGCGGTGCGCGGCTTTCAGGGCAGCGACCTCTCGCACCCTCTGAGCGTGCTGGCGTGCGCCAAACATTTCATCGGCGACGGCGGCACTGCGTGGGGCACCGGGGCGCCGAAGGAGGGAAACTCCGCCGCACGCTGGCCGCTCGACCGCGGCGACACGCGGCTCAGTGAGAAAGAGTTGCGGGAGATTCACATGCAGGGCTACGTCACGGCGATCCGGGCCGGGGTCGGCACCATCATGCCTTCCTACAGTAGCTGGAATGGAGTGAAGTGTTCGGGGAGCCGGCGGTTGCTAACCGAAATTCTGAAACAGGAGTTGGGCTTTGAAGGGTTTTTAATCTCCGACTACAACGCCATTGACGAAATGCCCGGCGACTTCAAGCGCCAGATCGAGCAGTCGGTCAACGCCGGGATGGACATGTTCATGGTGCCCGACAAGTACCGCGAGATGTACGCCCTGTTGCTGGAACTCGTGAAGGAACAGAAGGTCTCGGCGGCGCGCATAGACGATGCCGTGACGCGCATTTTGCGCGTCAAGCTTGCGATGGGATTGTTGGAGCATGGCCGCTCGCACTTCGCCGACCGTCGGTTACACAAAAGTTTCGGCTCCGCCGAGCACCGGCGCGTCGCGCGCGAGTGCGTCCGCCAGTCGCTGGTGCTGCTGAAGAACGAGCGGAAGAGGCTGCCGCTCGCCAAGAGTCTGGCGCGCGTCCACGTGGGCGGCAAGAGCGCCGACGACATCGGGAACCAGTGCGGCGGCTGGACGATAGACTGGCAGGGCAAGAGCGGCGAGGTGATGAGCGGCGGCGCCACCATCCTCAAGGCCATTCAAAACGCCGTGTCGAGCAAGACGAAGGTGACTTTTTCAAAGGACGGGACGGGAGCCGAGGGCGCCGATGTCGGCCTCGTCGTCATCGGCGAGACGCCATACGCAGAGATGATGGGCGACCGGACGGACTTGGCGCTCGCCGCCGAAGACGTGGCGGCGTTCGAGAACATGAAGCGGGCCGGCATCCCCGTCGTCGTCGTGCTGCTTTCGGGGCGGCCCATGATTATCAACGACGTGCTTGGCAAATCCGACGCCTTCGTCGCCGCGTGGCTGCCGGGGACGGAAGGGCAGGGGGTCGCGGATGTGCTGTTCGGCGATTACAGACCGACCGGCAAGCTCTCATTCTCGTGGCCGCGCTCGAT
Source organism: Pyrinomonadaceae bacterium (assembly GCA_041749275.1). Classification (GTDB taxonomy): domain Bacteria; phylum Acidobacteriota; class Blastocatellia; order Pyrinomonadales; family Pyrinomonadaceae; genus JBGTBQ01. The sequence goes on from JBGTBQ010000242.1 coordinate 10,965, forward strand.
GTCGCAACTCCCCCTCAACGTCAGAGACAAATCTTACGACCCGCTTTTTAAATATGACTTCGGGCTAACCTATTAGCCAGTTGATTCGCGTCGGAACCGCCTGCGGTAGCGGGCGGTCTCTGGTTTTCAAGAGAAATGTCCGCCCGCTACCGCAGGCGGTTCTGACAAGAGGAAGGGGCCGGACGTTGAACGCCCGGCCCCTTCCTTTCGTCTCCGGCATACATTGCCTTATCCGCCGTTCGTCTTCTTTAGCTTGTCCGCTACTCGTTTGACCCTGCTACTCAACCGAATGATTCGCTCAAGGTCGTATTGCGCCTCGGACGAGTCCGGAATGTTCACGACTTTCGTGTTCCCGAACATGGGGTTGGAGACGAAGCCGAGAATCGCGCGGTCAAGCTCCGCGAGCAGCGACTTCAAGTCGCCTCCGCGTTCCGCCGCACTCGGATTTTGCGCCGGCGGCTGCTTGCCGGTCGGCGGGGGAAAGAGATTGGCGCCCAGCCGCGCGGCACGCTTCTTTATCTCCCCCGCGCCTTCGGCGACGCGACCGTAATGCAGCCCGCCTGCCGCGCCTTCCTGCAAGACGTTGTTGACGAGTTGGATTCGCTCGAAGTCTTCCTTGATGGCGGGAAACCTCTGTTCGTCGGGGCGGTTGTCAGGTTTTTTGGCGGCGAGCCGGATGCGCTCAATCTCGGTCGAGCGGAGGTTGTCCTCCATCAGCTTGTCCTTCGGATTGTTCGAGCGGACGCCGCCGGGCGGCCCGATCTGCCGGGCGATAGCCGTCGAGGCCGGCGCCGGTAAAGCGGCAAGGATGACTGCCAGAAAGAGGCTTCTGCTCAACTCAACCTCCTCTCATCCGATGGGGCGCAGCGCGACGAGCGTGATCGTGGTGGGCGTGCCGTTCTCGACCCCGACTTTGAGGAGCGCTTGATAGTACTTCGGGGACGCCGCGCCTCCCGCCTGACGTAAGGCTTGCGCCAAGACGGCGAGATGGCTCTTCGTCGTGATGAATTCGGCGGCGGCCTCGGTGCCCTCGCTGTAGATGCCGGCCAGCGTCATCACCGCGTGATCGCCCGAAACGTTCGGCTTCACGGTGATGAGGGCATAGTCGGTACGCAAGTCCCCCGTCTGCTCGTCAAACTCCGGTCGGTATTCAGGCTGCTCACCCGGTCGGGGTTGGCGGTTCTCGATGGTCGCCGCGTTGGTGTAGTTGAAGTTCTCGCTGGCGGGGAGCTTGCGCGACCACTCGTTGACATAGACGCTGCCGAGCAGGATGACGTTTCTATACTTCAGATCGGCGGCGTTGGCGTGTCGGCTCTGCCGGAGCAGGATGTCCCTGTTCGCCGAGCGGAAGAGCGTACTCAGGCGGTAAAGTCCGATGGCCTCGCCCATGCCCGTGTACATCCCGACCGACATCAGGAGCCGGGGTTGCGTCTCGTCAATGGGCAGGTTCTGTGACTTGAATTCCGGCGTGGTGGTCGTCGCGCGCACCTGCTCCGGCGTGAGTTGGAGTGCGCGCGTGGTTGCGGCGCTCGGATCGGCCCGGTTGACGAAACGGTAGACCGCCGGGTTGCTCAACAGGAGCAGGGGTGGTTCAGGGTCGTTCACGAACACGCCCCAGACGGCCTTGTATTCTTCGGCGTTGAAAGGGGAGGCGTCGCCCGCGGTCTGACGTTGCGGCTCGCGGGTCCGGAAGTAGAGGACGGACAAGGCGACGGTCAGGGCAACGATAGTGCCGACAAGAATCAGATGAAGAGTCCGTCCCGCACGCGCGGCGGACGGAGCTTCAACGACCGTGGGGGCGTGGCGCCGTTCGGCGAGTTGGGCGTGGCCGTTCGTTGATTCTTCCGAGGCCGGAAGCGAAGCGGGAGACGTTTCGTGGATGTTGGAATGGGCGTAGTTGAAGACCGGATGGTAATGGCCTTTGGGGAGGTCAATCACGACCTGATCGGACTTGCCCTCGGTGGCGTAATACTCGTTCAGCTTCGTCCGGAGCCGGCCCGCCTGCACGCGCACCACCGAATCAATACGGGGGTCGTAGTCGCTGTCGCGCCCGAAGACCTCCGTGGCGATGGTGTATTCCTTGAGCAGCGCCTCGTTGTCGTCAACCGTCTTCTCCACCACGAACCGGAGGAACGCCTTGAGGCTCTCCGAGTTTTGCAGCGTGCGGCTGTTCAGCACCTTTTCGAGGTGCTCCAGTTTTTGTTCCTTGCCCAACTCCATACGCTCACTACGAACCTTTACGGTGCGCCCGAAAATTGAGACGGCGCGGCGCGGCGTCGTTCCTTAGCACGTGCGAGTTGACAATAGTTGTTCGGTATTTCCGAAGGTTGGAAAACCCGGCTGACGGCAATGGGAATTATAAGCCCATGTTATGCTTTTCAACAACAGTGGCCGCTGACAGCACCGCCAGTTGGCCCGCGCCTGAAGATTTCGCGCCGACAATTCGGCCATGTAACGAGTTACACACGTCTGTAACATCAGGCATTTCTTAAAGCGCCGACAATTGCGTCTCTCTCAAGCCGGCGTGTCTAACCGTGTCATAACAGGCGGTAACTTTTGGCACGTCTAAAAGTTAGCTATAGTGGCCCGGTCTTAATCCAGCAATACTGTGCCGGCCACATCTCCGCGTTCGATTCAGGTTCGGCAAAGCGGCACAAGCAGCGTTAGCGTCCAGCCTACACACAAGCCAGTTTTGAAGAGATTGCTGTTGCGACGGCTCGCCACCGCGGGTGATAGAGCGCTTCGCTTAAATATCCTTAAGGCCAAGCTAGTCAACCTGCTTCGAATGTAAAGTCACGGGAGGAGAGGCCCCATGCGTAAGGTAGATTCGTGCCGAACTTTAGCACCCAAAAGAAAAGTGGCAGGGCCGTGTGAGCGGTCAGCCCGCCTGTTGTTGTTGGCGCTGGCGCCTTGCCTGTTGTTGCTTCTGGCACTCCCGGCGAACGCGCAGAAGAGTTCGGGGCAGATCACCGGCGAGGTTGTTGACCAGAACGGCGCGGCGCTGCCCAACGCGAAGGTCGCCGTCACGCAGATCGGGACCAACCTGCGGCGTGAGGTGAACACCAATCAGGACGGCATCTACTCGGTGCCGGACTTGCCCATCGGCGCCTACCGCGTCTCGGCGACGCAGGGCGGATTCAAAGAGACGGTCGTCGAGGGCGTGGTGGTCAACGTCTCGACCACGACGCGTCAGGACTTCACGATGCAGGTCGGCGCGGTCGGCGAGCGGGTGGACATCATCGCCGACGTGGTGCAGATTCAGCAGGAGTCCGGCGCGGTCGGCGACATCGTCACGGGCGAGCAGGTGCGGGAGTTGCCGCTCAACGGGCGCAGCTTCGTCCAACTCACGCAGCTTCAGCCGGGCGTCTCGCCCGCCAATAACTTCGACAGCAAAAACAAGGGTCTCTTCTCCGGCGTGGACTTCTCCGTCAACGGCAACACGACGCAGAGCAACCTCTTCCTCATTGACGGCGCGAACAATAACGACACCGGCTCGAACCGCACCATCCTGCTCTATCCTTCCATCGAGGCCATTAGCGAATTCAAGATGCTACGCAACAGCTTCAGCCCGGAGTACGGGCAGGCTTCCGGCGCGATCATCTCGATTGCGACGCGCGGCGGCGAAAACAAATTCCATGGCAGCCTCTTCTTCTTCGGGCGAAACGATAAGCTCAACGCCTCGGACTTCTTCGCCAACCGCGTCGGCGGCGCGAAAGACAAGCTGCGGCGCAACGACTTTGGCGGCTCGCTCGGCGGCCCCATCATCAAAGACCGGCTCTTCTTCTTCTACTCGCAGGAGTTCAACAAAGAGATCAGAGGCCAGACGCGTTTCGGGAGCGTCCCGACCGTGGCCGAGCGTCGCGGCGATTTCTCGCAACCGCGCTTCGCGCCCGGCGGCGTCCGATGCAGCGGCGGGGCCATCGGCAACGGTCGCCCCGGCTCTACCACGCAGATTATCCCGCAGGCGGACATCAGCCCGGCGGGCCTGGCGATAGTCCGGCTCTACCCGGAGCCGAACATCGCCAGTCCCAACGACTGTAACAACTGGCGGCAGTCCACCAACTCGCCGATTGATTTCCGCGAAGAGAACATCCGCATAGACTACAAGATCACCGAAAACAATCGGATGTTCGGGCGCTACACGCAGGATACGTGGAAGAACCCGGCGCCCATTCTGTTCAGCGCCGGCCTGTGGGGCGACGACGCCTTCCCCGGCGTCGAGAGCAGTTGGCAGCAGCCCTCGAAGCAAGCCGCGTTCAAACTCTCCACGACGCTCGGCAACTCCGCCGTCAACGAAGTGCAGTTCTCCTACTCGGCCAACCGCATCAACATCACCCCCGATCAGGGCGGCGACATCAACGAGGCGCTCACCGCCGCGGTGCCCGGATTTTTCCCCGAAAGCGGCAAGCTCAACTCTGGCAACCGCGCGCACCCGACCTTCTGGGGCGGCATCGCGCCCTACTCCAGCAACTTCGGCCCCGACCTCTGGACGGCGGCTCCGTGGAAGAACGCGCTCGACATCTACTCGATCCGCGACGACTTCTCGAAGGTGACGGGCAACCACACCTTCAAGACGGGCTTCCTCTACGACTGGGCCGCGAAGGACGAGGACTCGCTCGGCGCGGCATCCTCGGAGTCGCCGCAGTTCTGGGGCGCCTGCTGCGCGAACAACTCCGGCAACTATCTCGCCGACATCCTGACGCGGGGCAGCCGCTTCGGCTTCAGCGAAACCAGCACGCAGCCGATTGCGCTCACCCGCTACCGCAACTTTGAAATCTACTTCGGCGACACGTGGAAGGTGCGCCCGAACCTGACGCTCGAACTCGGCGCGCGCTACTCCTACTTCCCGGAGCCGTACGACGCCAACGATAGGATGACCTCTTTCGATCTCCGGTTCTACAACCCGTCGCGGCCCGCGTCGGATTTCTGCAACGGCATCGTCGTGGTGCCGGGCACCAACCCCTGTGCCGGCATCGCGGGGGTGAGCACGCCGACCGAGGGTGTCAACCGCGCGCTGCGCGCAAACGACAAGAACGCCCTTGCCCCGCGCCTCGGCTTCGCGTGGGATCCGCGCGGGGATAGCAAGACGGTGATTCGCGGGGGCGTCGGCCAGTTCTTCCAACGCGAGCGCGTGAGCATCGCGCTGGGGATGGTGGCGAACGCGCCATTTGCCTTAAGCATCGGCGGCGAGCGCACGCTCGACGACAACGGCGCGAACACCTTCTTCATCTCCGGAGCGCCCGGCGGAGCGCCGTCGCGCTCGACCAACCCGGAGGCGCTCTTGCCGAACGCATGGCAGTGGAACCTGACCGTTGGCCGGCAACTCTGGAAGGAGGCGGTGCTTGAGGTCGGCTACGTCGGTAACCGCGCGCTGCACCAACTCATCAGCCTCGACATTAATCAGGTCTTGCCGCAAAACCGCGTGGCGGCGGCACTCTGTCCCGACGCCGGCTGCGTCAACAACTTCCGGCCCGCCTCCAACTTCGGCTTCATCGCCGGCTTCGAGCGTTCGGGTTCGGCCAACTACCACTCGCTCCAGACGATGTTCAAAACTCGTCTCTTCGGCAAGTCACAGATTCAAGCCGCCTACACTTGGTCGCATTCCATCGGCGACGCGGCGCTCGACGATTCGAGTGGCGGCGCGAGCGTCAACACGCGCACCGACACCTACGACGGGAGCATTGACTACGGCAACACAGGCATCAACCGCCCGCACATCTTCGTCTTGAACTCGGTCATCTACCTGCCTGAGTTCAAAGGCTCGAACGGGTTGATGCAGTCCGCCCTCGGCGGGTGGGAGTTTGCAACGATCTACACGGCCAGCTCTGGCTCATCCATCACGCCGCGCATCGCCAACGGGAGCATCTCCAATCTGCAATCCGGCGGATTGGCCGGGACGGGCACCAGTCAGTCCAACGTGCGACCGAACCGCGTGGCCGGCGTCCCATGCACGATTAACACAGGCGAGCCGTTCCAGCTCATCAACCCGGCGGCCTTCACGCTGGTTGGGACGGTCATCGGCTCGCCGGGCAACGCCTCGCGCGGCTCGTGCCTCGGCCCCGGCATCAACAACGTGGACATGTCCTTCTACAAGAACTTTACGCCGTCGTGGTTGCAGAAGCCGTTAGGCGAAGCGGCGCGCGTGCAGCTCCGTTTGGAGATGTTCAATGCCTTCAACCATACTCAGTTCCGCGCCGATAGCTTGCAGAACAACATGTTCCTCAACACGGGCGGCAACCCCGTCGTCTGCGGCAACGCTCCGTGCAGCGCCACCAATCGCACTGTCACCGATTTCACTCCGAACGGCGGTTTCGGGCGGTCGGGCACGACGCGCGGCCCGCGCGAAATTCAGTATGCGCTGAAATTGGTCTTCTAAACTTCAACCTCGACTCTGGGCTGGGCAGGGAGGCAAAGCTTGACGTTCGGCTTTGCCTCCCTGTTATTATTCTCCGGAGAGCCTGCCGTCAGCTTGGCCGTTAGACGTTAAGATCGTGAGCAAGTTTCTACCCCTCGGATTGCTTTGTCTTTCTCTCTGGCTGCCCGCCGCCGGGGCGGCTCAACCCGGAAGAACCGCCGCGCCGTCTCCGCCAGTCCACGCACAACCCGGCCCGCAATCAAACGAAGACCGACTGGCGCGCCACCTCAGCGCGGCTGAAACCTATCAACTCTCCGGCGACCTCGAACGCGCCGCCGTCGAGAACCGCGCGGTCGTCGCCATCGCTTTGAGCCGACTCGGCGCCATCGCCATCCGCGAGCGACAGCTTCAACGCGCGACGCTCCTGCTCAAAGATTCGCTTTCGCTGCGTGAAGACGCGCGGGTGAGAACCGATCTGGCGATTGCGCGGATGCGTCTGTTGGAAACCGACGAGGCCATTGCGGAGGCGCAGTCTGCCTTAAAGTCCGACGAGCGTGACGCCCGCGCGCATCACGTGCTGGGGAAGCTCTTCTACATCAAAGGAGACTATGCGAAAGCGCTCAACGAGCTTGAGCGCGCCGTGGTGCTCGAAACCGACCTCGACGCGGCTTACACGCTGGGCATGACCTACCTGCGTCTGAAACAGCTTGACCGCGCCAAGCTCCTCTTCGAAGAGATGCAGGCGGCCCTCAAGGACAGCGCCACGGCACACGTCCTGTTCGGTCGCGCTTACGAGGAGACAGGCTTCCCGGCGGAGGCTGAACGAGAGTTCAATCGTGCGCTGGCGATAGACCCGCAGGCTCCGCGCGCGCACTTCTATCTCGGCTACGTGATTCTGATGAACGGCGGCGCCGAACGTCTGCCGGAGGCGGCGCGAGAGTTCGAGCGCCAGTTGCAACTGAACCCACGCGATTTCTACGCGCACTTCTTTCTGGGGCTGCTGGCTGCCGGGGAGAACGATCACCGCAAGGCCGCGCGCCATCTGTTGGAAGCCGTCTCGCTGAAACCCGATTCGGGCGAAACCTATCTGCACCTCGGTCAGTCGCAATCCGAGTTGGGCGATGCCGTCAACGCCGAAAAAAGCCTGCGCCGCTCCATCGCGTTGACCGCCGACGTGTCGCGCAACAGCTATCAGATCAAACGCGCGCACTTCCTGCTGGGTCGCCTGCTGATTAAGGCGGGACGCAAGACGGAGGGCGAGCAGGAACTTGCCCTCTCGCGCGAACTGCAAGGGCAGTCGCTCGAAAGCTCGCGCCGGCAGGTCAGCGAAATCCTCGGTCAAGTAGCGAAACCCGTGGACGACGCCACGGCTCCCAGTCAAACCGTGGACGGGAAAAGTTCGGACGGCGCGGACAAGGGAGAGGTGCTTCTCATCGAAGAGTCGGCGCCCGAAGCGCGAGAGGCGGCGAAGTACAGCGGCGTCAAGCAGCAGTTGAGCGGCATCCTCGCGCAGGCGTATCACAACCTCGGCGTCATCGCCGTGCAGCAGGGACGACCCGCCGAGGGCGTCGAGCGTTTCGCCGCCGCCGCCGAGTGGAAGCCCACGCTCGCGGGCCTCGACCGCAACTGGGGCATCGTCTCTTTCCGCGCCGCGCAGTACGACAAGGCCATCCCGCCGCTCTCCCGTCATCTTCAAACTCAACCCGCCGACGCGCTCGCGCGCCGGATGCTCGGCGTGAGCCACTATCTGACGGGAAATTTCCGGCAGGCCGTCGAGACGCTTCGCCCGCTGTCGCCGATCATCACAGACGACCCGGAGTTGGCCTACGCCTACGGCGTCTCGCTCGTCCGGCTCGCGGAGAACGGAGCGGCGACCGACTTGTTCAAGCGTCTCGCCGAACAGCACGCGAGAACGCCGCAGGCCCGTCTCTACGCCGCGCAAGGCTTCATGTTGATCGGAGACTACGAAGGAGCCTTGCGTGAGTATCGCGCCGTCGCCCAACTTGACGCGGGGATGCGGCAGGCGCATTACCACGCGGGATTGAGCTTGATCCGACTGAATCGTCTGGCGGAGGCCGAACAGGAGTTTCGACGAGAGTTGCGTCTGAATCCCTCGGACGAATTGTCGAAGTATCACTTGGCTTATGTCCTCCTCGAACTGAAGCAGCAGACGGCGGAGGCCGTCACGCTGCTGCGGGAGGCCATCGCCGCCCGTCCCGATTACGCGGACGCGCGTTACCGTCTGGGCAAGACGCTGACCGAGCAGGGCGACGTGGCCGGGGCCATCGAACACCTCGAAGCCGCCGCGCGGGCCGAGCCGTCGAAGGATTACATTCGCTATCAACTCAGCATCGCCTACCGCCGCGCCTCACGCGCGACGGACGCCGACCGCGAGCTTCAACTCTACAAGGAACTGAAGGCGGCGAGCCGCGAGCAACCGCCCGGCGCGATGGGGGGCAATCGGCATGTCCCGTAAGCACGCTCGTCGTCGTCGGTTTCTGACCTCCTGTCTCCTGCTCGTCTGCGCTTACTCTTCCGCCGCGTCGCAGAACAACCCCGCGACCAACGCCGCGCTCGCGCGCATCGAACAGAGCATCGAGCAGGGGAAGTTCGATGAGGCGGAACGCCCCCTGCTCGATTACGCCGTTCTTCATCCGAAAGACATCAGAGCGTTGGAGCTACTCGGACAGATGCGCTACCGGCAGGCCCGTTTCGGCGAGGCCGAAGCCGTGTACCGGCGCGTCCTCACGCTCGACCCCGCGCGTCTCAGTGCGAAGATCAATCTCGCGCACGCCGTCAACGAATCGGGGCGACGGGATGAAGCTCGCGCCCTTCTCATCGAAGCCGCGCGTTCTTCCGCCACGGAGCCGCGCGTGCAACTCGCCCTCGCCGAATCTCTGGCGCGCGTCGGCGAGTTTCAGCGGGCGCTCGCGGCGACCGAGACGCTCCCCGCTTCGTTGAAGACGACGGAGGCGCTACCCGTCATCGCCATGAGCCTTCTCGCGCTCAACGAGCGCGAGAAGCTGACCGCCCTTCTTCCTGTCATGCGAGGGGTGGCTGCCAAGCGGCCCGCCGTCGCCGCGCGGTGCGCGGAGGTGTTGCGCGAGGCCGGGATGCGGGAGCAGGCCGTCGGCCTGTTGCGCCC
>JBGTBQ010000243.1:0-15407 GCA_041749275.1 Pyrinomonadaceae bacterium
TGCGGACGAAGGTCAAACTGTGGGAAAGCCTCCGCAGTTTGTTCAAAGTGCTGCTCTTGCGGACGATGGCAGCGTTGTATCGGCGCATGGCAGCTTTGTACGACATTCAACTCCAATGAATTTCTAAACCGAGAATTGCTGGCGGAGAGTTGAGTGAAACGCAGAAGTCTTACAATCGGATGGTCAATCGGCTCCGCCAACCGATTGAGAGTTTCTTCAATTGGCTCAACGAAAAGACTCAAATTCAGAATGCCAGTAAAGTTCGTTCGACGGAGAGTTTGCTGGTGCAATGTTGGGGGAAGCTGGCTTTTGCCATGTTCTCCCTCGTTTTCAACTACTGATTCGCATTACTGATTCGCATATGTATCTCGGCTATACCCGGAAGAGGTGCGCGACCAACTCTCCTCGCGGGTGGCGCTGCACTACCTGCTCTCGGAGTTGTCGCTCAAGGAGGCCAAGGCGATCATCCAGCAGGCGATGGGCGCGGAGGCGACGGACGAGGCGGTGGCACAAATCTATTCGTTGACGGGCGGAGTGCATCGGCACGTGGACATGATCATCCCGCGCATCTTTCACTTGATGGAGTTGAACCGGAAAGCGCTCACGGAAGGGAAGGTCAAGATGAGTCAGTTGATCGCGCTGGCCGGAGCGAGACTGATGGTCGGGTAGAGTGTCAACCGAGAGCCGCTCGACCATTCTATGGTGGGCGGCTCTCATGGTCGCAAAATGATGAGTTCAGTGAAATGTGTGAAAATGGTCAGTGAAATATCTGAAGATGTACAGTCGCGCGGCTGCTCAAGAAACACGACTACGCGTTGCACGTCAATGCCAAAGAGAAGGAGGCTGGCTCGCAACACCCAGAGCGCGACACGCAGTTTGAGTACATCGAGCAAGAGAAAGAGAGTTTTCTCGCCGTTGGCTGGCCTGTGATTAGCGTGGATACGAAGAAGAAAGAGTTGATTGGTAACTTCAAGCAGGCCGGGCGCAGTTGGTCGCAGCACCCGACGGAAGTGAACGTCCACGACTTTCCGAGTCAAGCCGAGGGACGTGCGGTGCCATATGGCATCTACGACCTCTCGCGCAATGAAGGCACAGTCTACGTGGGCACGTCGGCTGACACGTCCGAGTTCGCCGTCAGCGCCATCGCGCACTGGTGGGAGGAGCAGGGGCGTGCCGCCTCTCCGCAGGCCCCACAGTTGTTGATCGTGGCCGATGCTGGCGGGAGTAATGGCGCCCGCCCCCGGTTGTGGAAAGAGCAACTGCAAAGCGAGCTCTGCGACCGACTCGGATTGATCGTGACGGTTTGTCACTATCCGACTGGTTGCTCGAAGTGGAACCCCGTCGAGCATCGTTTGTTTTCGCAGATCAGTCTGAATTGGGCCGGACAGCCCTTGCGGAGCTTTGAAACCATGCTGGGCTACATCCGCGACACGACCACGAGCACGGGTCTGAAGGTGAGTGCCCAATTGATGACTGGTGTATTTGCCATCGGCAAGAAAGTGGCTGACGCGGTGATGAAGTCCTTGAAGCTTGAGCATCACAGTGTCTGTCCTCAATGGAATTACACGATATATCCACGCCCGCAAGCGACCGGCTTCACTTGAGTCACTTCTCAAAAACGGGAAGTAAATTTTTTAGATCCCTAAGGGAGCGGGTTTATCAATTAACTTGGATTACGCTGTACTTAGCAGCTTACAATTCCTATGTCCTAAAAGTACAGGTATCTCGGCTAGACCCGTTTGTCATCACACGCGGCTCAAGCACGTAAAGTTAGTCTTCATCTGAATCCGTTGTAGTGCCCGCCTACCAAATGACCTGAACTTCTAAAGTGTCGGCATCTCCTCCACCCCCTGAGCTTCTTCGATGGCTGTCTGGCATTCGGTATCATACGTCGCGCTCGGCATCGCCTTGAGTCGCGGCTCGTCTATCGGGTTGCCGCAACGCGCACATTGCCCGTAAATTCCATCTTCGATTCGGAGCAGGGCATGATCGATTTCCTCGATCAAGTGCAACTGGCGTTCGCCGAGATTGAAGGCCGTAGATTTGTTCACGTCCGATTTGGACATCTCACCGCTGTCTTTCACCCCATCATTACCTTCAAGCGCAGTGGCATGATCGGCTCGCACGTCTGCGGTGGCCGTCCGTCGTTGTTCGAGCAGGAGGTTGCGAAAATAGCTCAGTTTCTGTTTATCCATTGGCGTAGCCTTATTGTTCTACTCTGTGCCGGTTAATTCCCGGCAGCTTGATCCGCTAAATTGGCCGAGTGAGAAAGCCTTCATTCACCTGAGTCACCTCTCAATCCCAGTACTTGGGCCGACCGTAGTAGTCATATAGACTCTTCTCGTACTCACGATTGACTAGCGCTTTTGCGTCAAACTCCGGCGCACCCTTGATGCTCTCTCTGGTCAGGTCCACATAGACCTTTGACTCCTCCCACCTCACGCGCTCGATCCATTGCGGCGCGACGACCACTTTTTTGCCCGGCCACCAGTTAACGGTGTCAATCACCATGTAGCGGATCGCCCACGTCTCGTCATCAATGAGGAAGTCCTCGACGTGGCCGATATCGCCGTCTTGAGCCTCGATGTAGTAACCGATCACCGCCTGCGTAGTGCGCAGGTGCGGATCGCCCTGCTGCTCCTTTCGTGCCGTTTCCGGCTGTCGTGCAGGTGCAGCAGCGTAGCCGGTCGCCACCCCGGCGCGGTCGGGATAGCCCATCGTCATCAGGCCAGCCGGGGATGCTCCTCCGCCCCACAGACCGCCGCCTCCCCAGTAGATCGGGTAGCCGTAATAGTCCCTGTGTTCAGCCTCGTGTTCGCGAGAAACAGGTTTGTCCGTGTCTATGCCGGGACTGTTCTTGATTTGCTCTCTCGTGAGCGACACGTTGAGCACTTCTGCAACCCAGGCTGTACCGAGCGCAATTGGCGAGACCAGTACTTGTCTTCCGGGAACCCAATGGCCGGTATCAACGACGAGATAGCGGATGGTCCAGGTCTCATCGTCGAAAAAAAACTGGTCAACGCTCCCGATCTCCCCATCAGTGGCGCGAATCTCACGGCCCTGCAAATCGTTTATACTTCGTAACATTGTCGGCTTCTCCTTTTGTTATTGCCTTCCCCGCTCGAGAGCCATCAAGCTCTCGAGCGGATCACCCAAGTACTCATACCGGAACGTCACACATGCAACTCAGCGCACGTGCACAGCGTGTGCAGGATATGCCCGCGCGAGATGATCCCCGCGATCCGACCATCTTTGATTACCGGGGCAACATCCAATTCGCGCAATTACTGAACCCGGCTCCACTGCGGTCGGCCACCACTTAGTAAGTTCTGTTACTCCAGTTCCACGCGACGTTGTACGTGCGCGCCAATTGGTCGAGATCATTTCTGAGTTTTGTCCAATCACGCTGCGCGTGGCGGTCTAATGGGTGACGCATCATGAAACCGTCGATGCGCCCGGCACGCGAAAGCACCGACTCGACATCGGCGGCCACAGATGTGTGTCCATCGAAGCGGTCGCGCAACTGCTTCGTCGCGTCATTGAACTCTTTGACGAACTGGTTGACATCGTCTTCGCGCGCGGTGCCGTTCAGGCGGCTGCGGTCGAGAGCGTGGTCGAGACTATGATGAAAAACGTCCGCGTCCTTTTCGGTGCGGCGGAGCAGGCGCTCGACCTGTCGGTCGTTGACGCGAAAGGGTTGCGGCTGCGGCGCAACCGGCAGATATGCTTGCTGCCAGCGCCACATCACGTTGTACGCGCTTGCCAGTTGATCTAAATCACCTCTCATTCTTGACCAATCGCGTTGCGCTGTCCGGTCGAGTTGGTTCAGGCGCATGAACTCGTCAATGCGCCCCGCACGATCAAGTACGTTCTGCACATCAGCGGCAGCCGACCGATGGCTGTCGAAGTTGTCGTGTAACTGCTTGGTCGCCTCCTCGAAGTCTTTGATGCGAGCGTTCACGTCGTCCTCGCGCCCTGTGCCGTCGAGGCGACTCTGATCGAGCGCGTGGTCGAGGCTCTTGCGATAAGTTTTCGCATCGGTCTCGACGCGATGAATGATCTGCTCCACCCGCTTGTCGCTCATGCGGTAAGCTCGCTCGTTAGTCTGCGCCCGGGCGACCCCGAAGAGACTTGCGAGCGCGGCGATTAAGGCCGCCACTATGATGAATTTTATTCTGCTCATTTGTTTGCTCTCCCCATGAGGCTATCGTGCGTTTTCGTTCCGCATCACGAGTCATTTCTCGCGCATGGAATACCGCGCCAGCGTTTGCGGAAAGACGCGCACGGCGCTCGGCATCTGCCTCATGGTCATGCCGTCGCCGGACAACACGTCGCGCGCCTTTATCCCATAGAAGGCTTCGTTGAGATCGTTGTCCGGGCTGACGACAGCGCCCTTCAGCGAAGCGCCGATGAACGCGCCTTTGCTGCGCGAGTAGGAAAGTATGCCGGCGTCGAGCGTGGCGTTGGTGGAAGCTGATGCCGTGCGCCCGACTGGCCCCGCCGCGATGCTGGCTTCGCCGCCGAACTCGAACTTATCTTCGAGCAGCCCCTTCAGCCCGCCGTCGTTCATAATCAGAAGCACGTAGTCTGTCTTTTGCACTCCGATCTGCGGGCCGAAGCTACCGCCGCCTAGATTAAAGAAGGCTGGCTCGCTCCATCCTTGTGGCGTGCGCCGACTGATGACGCCCTGCCCGCCGCGCCCGCCGAAGATGAACGCCGCTTTGACTACGCCCGGAAAGACGGCGACGGCCTCCGCCTTGTCGAGCAGTTCTCTGGGTATGCCCTTCAACGGCACTCGCATAATTTCTCTGAACACCTGCGCCGCCGCACGCGAGTGTCTGGAAGCATCGTTGACCCGTTGCGGTCGCTTGTTCTGCGCCGGCACAGCCGTCACCGCCAAGCACAGCAACAGCATTACGCCGAGCGCACCGGACGCGCCTCTTTGTAACTGACTCTTCATAATCTTCCTCCTCCGTTAAAACATAACAACTTACTCCCGGCATGCTCGCGTGCCGGATTGAGATCTGATCTCACATGCCCGCTATTTCAGGTCAATGAATCTAGTGGTGGTGCTGAGCGATGGCTACGACGAACTAACGTGCGATGCTACGCTTAGGAGTCATTTCACTGCTCCTACTTTCTGAAGCAATTTAATGATGCTCGTGTAACTGTTCCTTGCCGCCAGTCTCATCACCGTCTCGTCTGTCGAAGCTGACTCCGCGCGCGCCTCTGCGCGTTGGCTCATCAAAACTCTCATCATCGCGCCATTGCCGCTTGAGGCGGCAAGCGATAAAGCTGTTCCCCCGTCGTTAGCTCTGGCGCTTATATCCGCGCCTTCATACAGCAACGCTTTCGCGGTCTCGACGTGCCGGTTAATAACGGCAAACATCAGCGCCGTGCACCCCTTACCGTCAGATGCATTAATATCTGCACCTAACTTCAGCAAGGCTCTAACTTTGTTCGGGTCTCCGTCGAGCGCCGCGCTCATGAGAGCCGTCCGCTCCTCCTGGTCGATTGCCAAGAGACTCGTCAACGTAGGTCGCATGCTTCCCCCTTGTCAGTGCTGGAAGGTCAATGCACTTCCGGTTCGCGCGCTGGTGTTACTTACCCGCCGCAGTGGACTTGGATATTTCTTCCACTACCGCAGCCGTTGCAAAAATTGAGAGTCAAACTGTCCATGACGAAAGTTCTCTGCCGATCTGGTGTCGGCTTAGCTGATTTGCTTTGCCCTGCGAAAGGTGTCGCTCCAGCACGCTACCAAGTTCGCCTAAGGCAAATGGCTTGACGAGGTAATCGGTGCATCCGGCGGCGAACGCCTTGTCTTTGGCCGCAGGCTGGGCATGACCGGAGAGGAAAACAATCGGCACGTCACACGCGGATGCGCCTTCACGAATGCGGCGCGTTGCCTCATAGCCATCGAGCAACGGAAGGTTGGTGTCCATCAGAATGAGGTCGAGATGTACGTTCTCTGCCAGAGCGATTGCCATCTCGCCGTTTACGGCTTCGACCACGCTGACGCCACCACGCCGCTCAAGCATTGTTCTGAGCATGAAGCGCGTGTCGTCATGATCTTCCACCACCAGTACGCACGCATTGATAGTTTGCGCCGGCACGGTCGCACGTTGACCTGTCGCGGCTAAGTCGAGAGTTTGGTTGTGACCTATTGTGGTTGCCATAATTTAGGGGTGCGGAAATTGTGCGCGAACCGCACTTCGCTGCTGACTTAAAAGGATTACATTGGGATTCAGGAAGGATGGAGACCCGTGACGAAACTCCACCCTTCCTGAATCCCGTTGTCCCCCTGTGTTCGTTCCGCCGCCTCGCCCCTGCACCAGCCAACCGTCAAACACTTTTCCACGATGGCGCGAGGAGGTGCGCTGATGCCTTGTGGGCTAATGACTTTAATTTTTACCTGACGTGGAGGGTTTTGGGTACTAGGAAGGTGGGTGAAACGAGCAAGGGTTTTACCCTCATGGAGAGCGGATGCTCGTAGAGCAGGGAAAGTCTCAAGTGTCTTGCAGCCAGCCTTGCAGCAGCGCGTAGCGCACGATGTCAACGCGGCTTTTCATGCCCATTTTTCGCATTCCGTTGGCTTTGTGAAACTCGACGGTTTTGACGCTCAAGTTAAGACGCGCGGCGACCTCTTTATTGATGTAACCCCACGCGATGAGGCGCAGGACTTCCCCTTCGCGGTCACTCAAATTTGCGTTTGGCGCTACGCCGCGAGCAACTCGTCCGCCACCACGAATTTGAGTGACGGCCTTTTCGGTGATCGCCGGATCGAGATATGTCTGACCGGCGGCGACGGCGCGAATCGCGCGCAGCAGTTCCGCCGACTTGCTCTGTTTCAACACGTAACCGCTCGCGCCCGCCTGTAGCAGTTGTTGCAGATAACCGTCGTCCGTGTGGCGCGTCAAGGTCAAAACTTTTACTTGCGGGCATTGCAGCTTCAGCCTTTTCGTCGCCTGAAGACCGTTCATCTCCGGCATCGAAACGTCCATCACGACGACATCGGGCAGAAGTTCTTGCGCTAGTTGCACGGCGACGCGCCCGTTATCGGCTTCGCCGACCGTCTCCATGTCGGGCTGCGAGTTGACCAGCAGTTTCAGCCCGTCGCGAATTGTTTCGTGATCCTCGGCTAACAGGACGCGCAGCTTACTCATCCGTCTCTCCCGTCTCCGGGGCGGGCAGCGCGGCAATCCGCACGACCACAGTTGTGCCCTCGCCCGGCTGCGATTCAAGCTCGACCGTGCCGCCGACGAGCGCGGCTCGTTCCCGCATTCCGATCAGCCCGAGACCTGTGTCGTCCGTGCCGAACGGCTGCTGCAAATCGAAACCGACACCGTCGTCTTCGATGATGAGCGAGACTTGACGGGCGCGGCGTTCGAGCACGATAGCGACGTTATCGGCGGCGGCGTGTTTGGCGATATTGTTGAGAGCTTCCTGCGCGATGCGATAAAGCGTAGTTTCAATCTCAGGCGTTAAGCGACCTCCCTCCATTCCGCTCGCGTGCAGTTCAACGGGAACATCGAAATGTTGTGACCAATTCTGTATGTAGCTGGAGAGCGCCGCCTCTAAGCCTAGATCGTCGAGCGCCGACGGGCGCAGTTCCCGGGCGAGATAGCCAACGTCCGCGTCGAGTCGCTCGGTAATCGCCTGTAACTCCTCGAGCTGCGCGCACAGTTTCTTTTGCTCGCCGCAATCCTTATGGAGCGCGTCGAGTTTCAGTTTCAGCGCGGTCAATTGCTGTCCCAACTGGTCGTGCATTTCGCGTGCGATGCGGCGGCGTTCGTCCTCTTGCGCGAAGACGATGCGGCGCAGCAGTTGCCCGCGCTCCTGTTCGACGCGCTGCCGCTCACTGACTTCCGCCTGCAAAGCGGCGTTTGTTTCCATCAGCATGGCGGTGTGACGCTCTAAATCTTCTTTCGCCTCCCGCGTCTCGTTCTCCGCCTGCTTGCGCCCGGTGAAATCAATGAAGGTGAGAATCACGCCGTCCGTGCGGTCTGCCTCCACGCGATATGGAATCAACTGCGCGATGTACCAACGTCCATCGCCGCTCATCACTTCCTGTTCCCTTTTATGTGCGTCGTCGAGAACCCGCCCCACGTCTTTTAATAACTCGGCATAATCGAGTTTGTGCGTGATGTCTGAGAGGGAGCGCCCGACATCCGACGCAATCAAATTGAAGATGTCTTGCGCGCGCGGCGTGTAGAATTTGATACACAAGTCGCGGTCAACGAAGATCGTCCCCAGATCGGTTGACGTGATTAAGTTCTGCAAGTCATTGTTGGCGACGGTGAGTTCGGCGAGTTTGTCCTTCAGTTCGTGGTTGACGGTTTGAATTTCCTCGTTGACCGATTGCAACTCTTCCTTGCCCGTCTCAAGTTCTTCAGTCGCCGAGCGAAGCTCCTCGTTCATCGCTTGCAGTTCTTCGTTCGAGGCTTTGTGTTCTTCGGTCTGCGTATCGAACTGTTCGATGGTCGCCTGATACTCCTCTTTTGTTCTTTGCAGTTCCTCTTCCAGAAGTCGCATGACCGGCTCGATTTCGCTGGCGGGCGGCGCGACTCCTTCCGCGACCGTCACTCCTTCGACTTCATCAAAGACGACGAGGAAGTAATTATGCGCCGCCCCGGTCGCGTCGTCGCTGACGGGACGGGCGATCATGTTGACGAAAAAGTCGCGCTCGTCGCTTTTGATTCGCACGCGCCGCGCTTCATATGATTTCCCGGTCCGCGCCGCTTGAAAGAGCGCGGTGCGGAGGTCGAGGCGCAGTTCCGGGTGGACGACTTTCAAAAGATTGTGCGACGGCTCGCCGTCCGCGAAGCGCAGGAATCTTCCGGCGCGACCTGACAAGTGTACGATGTCGTAATCAGCGTTAATGATGACGCTCGGCGGCGCGTACTGCTCCAATAGTTTTTGATGAAGCTCTGCGAAAGAGATCTTTTGCCGCTCGCGCGTCCCCGTCGTTTGCGGCGCAACACCTCGCGGAAGCGGGAGGTTGAGCGGGTGGACGGGGATGCGCGCGGCGGCGCGGGCAATGCTTTCGGAGCGATAAATACGATGCTTTTTATCCACAGTGACAAACAGGTTCGCAGCAGTGTCCGCCGATTCCGAATTGCCCAGAAACAGAAACCCATTGGGGTGCAGAACATATTGGAACAACTCGAAAATATGTTTCTGCGCTTCGCGGTTGAGATAAATCAGAAGGTTGCGACAGGTGACGGCGTCGAGATGCGAGAACGGCGGGTCTTTAATCAGATTGTGGGCGGTGAACAGCACGCGCTCGCGCACATCCTTTTTAACCCGATAACCGCCCGTCTCTTTCGTGAAGAAGCGGCGCAGGCGTTCCGATGATACGTCCACCTCAATGGTTTCCGTGTAGCTGCCCTCGCGCGCCGTGCGAACCGCCGCTTCGTCTATATCCGTGGCGAAGATTTGAATCGTGGGCGGAGACTGGAGCAGCTCCGCATATTCCAACAGCAGCATCGCCACCGAATATGCCTCTTCGCCCGTCGCGCAGCCCGCCACCCACACGCGCACCACATCATTCGTCGTCTTTTCGTGAAAAAGTATGGGCACAACTTCGCGCTCCAACTCGTCGAACGCCGCGCGGTCACGAAAGAAGCTCGTCACACTGATGAGCAAATCCTTCAACAACGCCTGCGCTTCCTGCGGCTCCTCGCGCATGAAGTCGCGGTAAGCCGTGAGGTCTAGCAACCCGTTGACCTGTAAACGCCGCTCGACGCGGCGCAGCACGGTCGCGCGCTTGTAGTGCGTGAAGTCGTGTCCGGTATGCGTTTGCAGCAACGTGAAAATATCGCGCAGGGCTGCCTCGTCCGCATCCTTTTGGCTGACGACCGGCGGCGGTTCGGTTTCCGGCGGCAGCTTGATGCGGCTCGCGTTGCGCCAGATTTCGATGAGCTTGTCCGGCATCTGCGCGACGGGCAGCACGAAGTCAACCAGTCCGCTATTGATGGCGTGGCGCGGCATCGAATCATGTTCGGCTTCCTTCGGGTCTTGCGCGAACGCTATCCCGTTCTGCTCCTTGATGCGTTTGAGGCCGTTAGTGCCATCCGAACCCATCCCCGACAGCACGATGCCGACGGCCATCTGCTTGTGCGTCTCGCCGAGCGTGCGGAAGAAAAGGTCGATGGAGATTTGCTTCCCCTTGTGCAACGGTTCCGGCTCTGCAAGGCTGATCAGCTCGTCGCTCATCTCAAGGTTTTTCGTCGGCGGGATGACGTAGACGTGGTTCGGCTCGACCTTGACAGATTCGGTGACTTGCATGACCGGCATCGCGGTCGTCGCCTGCAACAGAGCGGCGACGTGGCTCTCGTGCTTCGGCGACAGGTGCATGATGACAACGAACGCCATCCCGCTTTCGGCGGGCATGTGCGTGAAGAAATCCTTCAACGCCTGCAACCCGCCGGCGGACGCGCCCAACCCGATGATGGGAAAAGGCGCTCTCGGCTTCAGCGGTTCGGTCTCTGCCCGTGGTTGTGAGTTTTGCTCAATGCTATCGCTCATAAGTTTGCCGACTAAAACATCTATTGTGACCGATTATCACACAAGGTTTGTCCGGCGGTCACGAGTGTATCCGACAGCGCGCGGCAATTGCTCGGCTAATTCGTTTGCTTGTTCGATGACTCGTCCTGCAAGCAGCCACAGCACCAAAACCAACACCCCACCCAGAGTGATGAGGACGAAGAGAAGCGACCAGCCATGCCCTCATCCCAGACGCTCGCTCAATGGGCGACATAAGCCCCGCAGGAAGACGCCCAATAATAGCCCGGCGAAAACAAGCAGCAGCACGTCCATCGCGTACCACAACAATAGAAGCATGTCTAGGACGCCAGCGCCGATGCAAGCAGCGACCAGAGCGCGGCGGGCAAAGTCTTCGAGCGTCTGCGCCTCGCCAAGGTGGGAATGATTGTTTTCCGGTGTCCGGTCGTCCGACATTACTAATCCGCTCCCTAACTTCTTTCCTTTTGCTCCTCGCAAGGAATTCTCAACCCTCTTTTCTCCCCCCGCTTTCGTTCGCCTGCGGCCCGCGCTCCGCTCCGCTGCCGTCACCACTCATGCCATCGCCGTGACGAGCGTTGAGGTACATGCTTTGTTTGATGTCCCCCTCACGCGTGCCCGTCGCGTCATGGAAAAGGACGACGGTGTGCGGGAAGGGCATGTCAATGCCCGCGCGGTCGAGCGCGAGTTTGATTCCGGTCGCCACGCGGTCGGAGACTTCCAGCACGTTCGCCTGTTCGGATCGCACCCAAAAGTAAACGGTGAAGTTGACGGATGACCCGGCGAGTTCCGTCACATAAACCCACGGCCCCGGGTCGGGCAGAACGCCTTTCGTTTCTCCGAGCACGCGCTTGATGGTTCCCCTCGCCTCTTCAATTGAGTCGGGATAGCCGATGCCGACAGTGAATTTAACTCTGCGCTTGTCGTATGCCGTGCGGACGAGAATCGCGTTCGTATAAACCTCGCCGTTCGGCAGCACGGCGCGTTCGCCGTCGTAAGTCTTGAGGCGCGTCGAGCGGATGTTGATCTCTTCGACCGTGCCTTCGTAATCCTTCGTCTTGATCTGGTCGCCGACGACGAACGGTCGGCGCCAGAGTATCAGCACCCCGGCGAAGAAGTTTTGCAGCACGTCCTTGAAGGCGAAGCCGATGGCGACCGAAGTGATGCCGAGGCCCGTGATCAAATCGCCCGGCTTGAACGCCGGGAAGATGACGACCGCTGCGACGAACAGACCCATCACGGTGACGACGAACGACGCGAGGCGACCCAAAAGGTCGGCGAGCGTGAGGTCTAAGCGCGTGCGCTCGCCCGCGGCGTAAACGACCCCTTTGATGACGCGCGCTATCAGGAGAAAGACGCCGAAGACTATCAGCCCGAGCACGATGTACGGCAGTTGAGCCAGCAAGCCTCGCCACAAACTATGCAGCGAATCCCACACGATGCCCGAATCAAACCGGCGCGGCGTCGGCGTCGCTTCCGGTAGTTGGAAAAGGAGCATCGAAATCAAACTTAACAATTGCGACCTCTCTTACCTGTCACACGGCGCGCTAACAGACTCAACATCTGCTTCCGAGCTGATTGTCGCGCGCACGGCGGCGGCTCTCTCGCGCACGCGCTCAAGATTGTAGTCGTTCGCCAACTTGCGCTCAGCTTCGTCGGCGACGAGCTTCACTTGCGCGGCGAGCGTTGCTCTGCGTCGCACGTTCTCTGTTTGCTGCGCGACCGTCTCAATCGCGCCGAGCAGGCGTAAGTAGACCGCCGTGTTATCCACCGCCACGTCGCGGATTTGATCGAAAGCCTCGCGGACGAGCGACTCGAAGGTCGCGCCGCGCGCGATTACTCGCACCTCGCCCGCCCCCGAGCGGTAATGACGCTCGATGCGCCGCCGGGCGAGCGCGGCGAGAATCGCCCCGAGATAGTCCATGCACACGACGGCGGTCGTCGTGTCGTTCACGCCGGGCGAGAGCGCCTTCAAGGCAATATCAACTATCTGGCGAATGCCGAACGCCGCGTCCTGCGCAATCGTGCGATAGTGGCTAACGGAGAAGAGACCGTTTACCTCTCTCACCGTCTCTTCATCCGGCTTGTCGCCGCCCGCTCCCTTAAAAGCTATTGAAAGAAGTGGAGAATTTTTAACGACGAACGCCCCCAAGCCCCGCTCCATCCGCACGATGCAATCGCGCTCGCGGGCGAAATTCATCAACCCGTCGGCATCCACGTCCTGCACGTATCCGGTCGAGCGCGCCGGAATCGCGCGCCACGACCGGCCCGCGAGTGCGGCTTGAGCCGCCGCCTCTTCTGACTCCCCCGCTTCTTCTCCCACTTCCTGCGGAAAGAGTCGTTCGATTGCCCGCAACGTCTCTTCGGCGGCGGACGAGATGATTGACGACGCCTGAATCGAACTGGCGATGTGATGAATGAAGAAGATCAGCACGCCGACGCTCAAAATCGCCAGCAGGAGTCCGAAGAACACCGCGAGCGACGGGATGAAACGCCCCTCGTCGCCGCCGCGAATCGTTCTCAACACGATCAGGCAGTAGACGAAGATGCCGACGAAGAAGCCGAGCACGAACTGATTCCGCCGGTCGCGCATGAAGTTGCGCAGGATGCGCGACGTGTACTGGCTCGACGCCTGCGCCATCGCCAGGAGCGTCAGCGAAAATGTCAGCCCCGCGACCGTGATCATCGAACCGGCGATGGACGAGAGCATCCCGCGCGACCCGTCCGCGCCCGCGCCGAAGGTGCGCGGGTATTCAGCGAGCAACTCGCGGTTGATTCGCCCGTCCACCTCGATGAACCCAACGGCGAGGCCAACGCTGCAGACGACAATCAGCACGGGGACGAACCACATACTCGAACGCAGGTTTGACCAGAGTTGCTTCAAACTGTTCACTAGTGTTCGCCCCTCGATTTCCCAAATCAATTTGTTCAGCCGCTCTCAGCCCGAGCTTTCATCCGATGGCCGCAAGAGACCTTGCACGTCTTTCCGCAGTGCCGCGATCTCTTCGGGCAGCGCTTCAACGGACTTCGCGCCAGCCAATTCTGCGTCGTCAGACTCCGCATCGCGCCCAACGAAGAGGGTCGCAATCGTCGCCGTAACATAACCGAAGACCGCGAAGCCGTAAAGCACCAGGATAAAACAGAGCACGCGCCCTTCGGCGGTTCGAGGCCAGTACTCCGAGCCGAGCGAGGTCAAAAGCATTGCAGTCCACCACAGCGCTTCGCCGTAGGACTTAAGGCCGCCGCCGTTCGGCAAATCGCTCTCGAACGCATACATCCCGGCAGCGCCTAAGAGAATGACAATCACCGTGAGCACGACAACGTACCCGACGCCGCGCCGCCGCATCGTGCGACCGAGAGCGCGCATCCCGCGATTCAGGGAGCTGAGCACGCGAAGCAGCCGCAAGCCCCGTGTCGCCCTGGCGGCCCGCAGCACGCGCACCACACGGAAGATGCGGAACACGCGCAACGCGGCACGACCAGCGCCAGCGCTGTTAGCCAGTTCGCTTTCAGATAATCGCTCTTGTCGGGCGCGAGGATAAGCCTCAGCGCGAAGTCGAGGATGAAAACGACCCAGATCGCGATGCCAACGAATTCGAGCGCAGGCGACAGATTGCCGATGCACCCGCTTCGGCGGCCACGTTCTCAAGCAAAGCGTTGACTTTCGCCGCCCAGGATGATGGCTGCGCCCGTCAGGTAAAGCCACAGCAAAAGCACAATAACCGCGCCGAGCGAGCCGTAAGTAGTGCTATAAGTCTGGAAGAGATGAATGTAAAGCCTGAAGCCGAATGAGATCAACAGCCAGAGCACGACCCCGAGAAGAGAACCCGGCGTGAGCCAACGCCATTTCACATCTTTCAGGTTGGGCGCGAATGAGTAGAGCGAGGTGAAGGCGAGTAGCACGAACGCGAGCACGAAGAACCACTGCACAATTTTCCATACTTGGGTGAAAGCGTCACCGAAGTTGAGCCAGCGAGCGACCAAGAGCGCGATCTGGCTGCCATAGAGCATCAGCGTCAGCGCTGACAGGATGAAAATGGCGAGGGCAATTGTCAATCCGATGGCCACCAGGCGTCGCTTCCACCATGGGCGCGCCTCCCGGACCCCGTAAGCTTTGTTTAGTGCAGTGATAATCGCCCGCATTCCGGTTGACGCTACCCAGACGGCGGCGAGCAATCCTAACGAAAGCTTCCCCCTGCTTCGCCCTTTGGAGATTTCATCGACGGTCTCATAAATCAGCTCGTAAGCTTTGGCGGGCATAATGCTGCCGAGGTAGCGGAGCATGTTCGCGCGCAGTTCCGTCCCCGCCTCCGCGAAGTATCCGAGCAGGGCAGTAAGAAAGAGCAGGAAGGGGAACAGCGCGAGCACGAAATAAAAAGAGAACTGCGCAGCGCTCGCCATCACGTCGTTTCGGGTGAACTGTGCCGATAGACGTTTTCCGAACTCCTTCCACGTTAAGCCGGGCGGCAACAATGCGAACATAGTGAGCAAAGTAATGGTGCGCTCAGACCGCAACCACATTCCGTTAGTCTCATTCGCGTAATTATCCGGCTGCCGCTCGGGGCCCGCGAGTGCGCAAGGCTTCGTTCGAGCCTTTCAGCTAACGAGACTGGCATCGCGCGCTTTGCCACTGAAGCGCTGGCAAAAATTCTCAAACGAGGATTCAGAGATAAGAACGAAGTCAATTCCCCGCCATCAGCCATTCGGAGTTGAGGTGACAATCATGACACTGAACCGCAATACTTATTCATGGCCAGTTCTCCAATTTCGATCCGGCGCACATCACAAAATCCTCAAGAATTGCTCGACGAGTTTGCCGATCTGTTGACTTGCCCCACAGTTTCGTCGCTCGCCTCCCGCCGCCGCCGTTTATCGTTAAGAATCAT
>JBGTBQ010000244.1:0-5281 GCA_041749275.1 Pyrinomonadaceae bacterium
GGGGAAGAGGATGTCGCGCTCTTCCGGGGGCAGCGAGAGCGTACAGCGCAGGCTCGCGTTGAAGCGTGGTTTGAGTCTTCGTTCTCTGCCGGACGGTGGCATCGAGGGTTACTTTCCGCCCGCCTCACGCGGACTCGTAAAAACTGAGGGCGGAATCGCCCTGCTTCAGGAGACGCCAGCGACGGATTCCACCGAGCGCGTCCCTGAGTACGTTCTTGTGGTAATGCTCGACGACGAGCACGCCCCCTTCGCTCAACAGCGACGTGGTGTGGTCGCCGAAGGTTTGGAGCACGGGCGCATAGTCGTCGGCGTAGGGCGGGTCGAAGAAGACGATGTCCCACGGGCCGTGGCCCGCGCGCCAGTCGCCGCCTTTGGCCGTGCGCTTCAGAAACTCGGCGGCTTCGGCCTTGATGACTTCGGTCATCTCTTCGGGGACGGCGCACAGGTCGAGGTTGGTTTCGATGAGAGCGCACATGCGGTGCACGCGGTCAACGAAGGTCACGAAAGCCGCGCCACGCGAGACGGCTTCGATGCCGACGGCGCCTGTGCCCGCGCAGAGGTCGAGGACGCGCGCGCCTTCGATGCGGGGCGCGAGCACGTTGAAAAGCGTCTCGCGCAAGCGGTCGGAGGTCGGGCGCGTCTGCATGCCCGGCGGGTTTTTCAGGTTTCGCCCGCGATACTGTCCAGCAATAACTCTCACATGACAAATATAGAGGATGGGCGCACAAAATCAAGGACGTTAGCCATGAACGCCGCGTAGCGGCGGGTGACTTTAGCCGTGCGTTTTAACGCACGGTTAGCTCAGGCGTCGCTGACGCGACGTGAGGAGCGCCACGCCGCCTCACCCGGCGTTGAAACGCCGGGCTAAAGTCAGTCCGCCGCTACGCGGCGAAGACAACCGCTGCAACACGGCGAAGACAACCGCCGCATTACTTTTTGATGGCTATCCTCACATCTCTTTTCAGCCGATGGCGGCGAGGCCGAAGCGCGCGTCGGCGCGGACGCGCTCGATCATGCGTGAGGTTTCGCGTGTGCGTTTGCGCGCGGTGAGGTAGTAGTCGGCCTCGCGGCGCGCTTCTTCCAGAATGTGCAGGTCGCGGACGAGGTTGCCGACGCGGAAGGTGGGGACGCCGGATTGTCGCGTGCCCATCACCTCGCCGGGGCCGCGTATCTCAAGGTCTTTTTCGGCGATGCGGAAGCCGTCGGAGGTCTCCTCCATGATGCCGAGGCGCTCCTGTGCGACCGAGGTCTGTTTGTCGGAGGCGAGCAGGACGCAGAAGGACTGTTCCGCGCCGCGCCCGACGCGACCACGCAACTGATGGAGCTGCGAGAGGCCGAAACGCTCGGCGTGCTCGATGACCATCACCGATGCGTTCGACACGTCCACGCCGACCTCGACCACGGTGGTGGCGACGAGCACCTGTATCTCGCCGCGGACGAAGCGCCCCATCGTCTCCTCTTTCTCGGCGGACTTCATCCTGCCGTGCAGCAGGCCGATGGAGAAGTGCGGGAAGACGCGTTCGCGCAGGTGCTCGTACATCCGCGTCGCGTCCTTCAAGTCCATCTTCTCCGACTCTTCGACGAGCGGGTAGACGATGTACGCCTGCCGACCGGCGCGCACCTCGCGCTCGACGCCCTTGTAGACGCCCGCGCGCCTGTCCTCGCCCACGACGACCGTCTTGATCGGAGTGCGACCGGGCGGCAGCTCGTCTATCACGGACACGTCGAGTTCACCGTAGACGGTCATCGCCAGAGAACGAGGGATCGGGGTCGCCGTCATCACCAGCACGTCGGGGTTGAAGCCGCGCTCGCGCAGCGCGGCGCGTTGCAGCACGCCGAAGCGGTGCTGTTCGTCTATGACGACGAGGCCGAGTCGGGCGAACGAAACGGATTCCTGTATGAGCGCGTGCGTGCCGACGGCGGCGTGAATCTCACCCGCGCCGAGGTCTTTGTGGAGTCGCTTCTTTTCGCTCGCGCGCAGAGAGCCGGTGAGCAGTTCGACGCGGTACGGCGTCTCGGCCAGCATCCGCTTGACGTTGCGCGCGTGTTGCTCGGCGAGGATTTCCGTCGGCGCCATCAGCGCCGCCTGATAGCCGTTCTCCATCGCCGCCAGCATCGAGAGCAGGGCCACGGCGGTCTTGCCGCTCCCCACGTCGCCTTGCAGCAGACGATTCATCGGCACGTCCGATTGCATATCGTCGAGGATGCGCGTCACCGCGCGAGCTTGCGCGGAGGTTAGCGTGAAGGGAAGCACGGAGAGCATCCGCTCATGCATTCGTTCAGAGACTTCGATGACGGCGCCCTTTGGCTCTTTCACCCGTTCGTCGCGGCGGATGGCGATGGCGAGGGCGACCCAGAAGAACTCCTCGAAGATGAGGCGCAGGTGCGCGGGGCTGCGCGCGCGCTCGTACTCGGCGAGCGGCGCGTCTTCGGAAGGGAAGTGGATGCGGCGCAGCGCGTCCGCGCGCCCGATCAATTTCTGGCGACCGAGCAGGTCGGCGGGCAGCGTCTCGACAAATGCATCGTCGTCGAGCGCGGCGAGGACGGCGTGCATGATCTCGCGCAGGCGCTTCGTGCGGAACTCGCCGAGCTTGCGATAGACGGGCACGCGCCGCCCGACGTGAATCGCCGCCAGCGCCGGGTCGGTCGTCTCCTCGACGGCGGATTCCGCGCCATCCTCTTCTTCGCCGGCGCCGTCTGCACTCGCTTCCGGTGGGGCGGAGCCGGCCTTCGCGTCGCCGTGCTCGGCCTTGTCGCTCGCTTTAAAATTGCCGCGCGCTTCCTCTGCTTCGGCCATGCGAATCAGCGCGTGCTCCGGCGGCGCGAGCGTGCCCGGCAGCATCTCCAACTCGTCCGGCTTGGCGAGGCGGAGCGAGAAGGTGTTGCGGCGCGAGTCCCACTCCCATTTGCCGAAGGCGACGAAACGCGCGCCGCGCGCGAACCGCTGCCGGTGATAGGCGATGATGCTCTGCGCCTGTTGGGCCGACCGCCCGGAGACGAACCACCAGACGACGACCGGCTTGCCGGTGCGTTCGGGGTCGCCCGCCGTCACCTCGAAGATGAAGAGCGGCGGCGCCTTCGGCCCGCGATTCTTGCCGACCTGAAAACCGCCCGCCACGCGCACATAAAGTTCGAGCGACGCCTCGACGCCGTCTCTCAGTTCGCTGATGCGCGTGAGGTTCGAGCGATCCTCGTAGCGCATCGGCAGGTAGTTCAACAGGTCTTCGACCGTCGTCTCGCCCGCGTCGCGTTTGCCCGTGACGTTCGCCACGGCGAGCGCGAGTTTGCGCGCCGTCGGCGACCCGAAGCGGGAGATGCCAATCTGATGAAGTGCGACGAGTGGCGTGTCGAGTGAGAGGCGGAAGTCGGCAGACATCGGGCGGGATATTATCATAGTGCGAGCGACTGGAAACTATGATAGAACGGCCTCAAAGGAGATAGATCAATGAACAACCTCACGAATCAACTTACACAAAACATCATCGGGGCCGCGATGGATTTGCACCGGGCGCTGGGGCCGGGTCTGCTGGAGTCCGCCTACCGCGGGTGCTTATACCGGGAATTGACGTTGCGCGGGGTTCCGTTCGAGAAAGAGCGTCCGCTACCGGTCGAGTACAAGGGCGTGCGTTTAGAGTGCGGTTACCGTCTCGACTTGTTAGTGGCGAACACCGTCGTAGTTGAGGTGAAAGCCGTTGAGATGCTTGCGCCTGTCCACGAGGCGCAGTTGCTCACTTACCTGCGACTGGGTGGGTGGCAGGTGGGGTTGCTCATCAACTTCAACGTCGTCTTGTTAAAAGACGGCATTCGCCGGAAAGTTCTGAATTTCAAAGAATAAATTCTCTGCGTACTCCGCGCTTCTCCGTGTCCTCTGCGTTGAAATTTGACGTTCGCAAGATTTCAACGCAGAGGACACAGAGAAGCGCGGAGTACGCAGAGAGAGAAACAAAATACTAGCTCACAGCCGCTTGGCGCGGGGTGCAGTGTTGCCTGAATGCGCCGGTCAGTTCGCTGGCGATCTGCTCGGCGAACTTGTTTTCGATCTGGTGGCGCTCAAGCATGAAGACGAGTTCGCCGTCTTTGAAGAGCGCGATTTGCGGCGAAGAGGGCGGGTAGGGCGCGAAGTGCTCGCGGGCTTTGATGGTCGCCTCGATGTCGGCGCCCGCGAAGACGGTGACGGCGCGGTCGGGCCGCAGGTCGGACTGAAGCGCGAGCGCGATGCCGGGTCGTGCCTTGCCCGCCGCGCAGCCACAGACGGAGTTGACAACGACCAGCAGCGTGCCCTTCGTGTTGCGGAGCGCGTCCTCGACCTGCTCCGGCGTGCGTGTTTCTTCGACGCCGATGCGGGTCAGGTCTTCGCGCATCGGTTTGATGAGTATTTCAGAATACGGCATAACAGTTTCTCCTTGAATGTTAATTGATGATTCGCTAACGCGAGATGGCGATGCGGCGCGGCTCGTCGCCGTCGCCCTCGATTGAAATTTTCCACGTTGTCGGGGGCAGCCGGTAGCTGCCCATCCGCTCGGCCCACTCGATGACGATGACAGATGATTCGTCCGCGAGCAACTCGTCAAGGTCAACGGCGTGCGCCGCGCCGGCGCCTTCGTCGAGACGGTACAGGTCGAGATGATAGAGCACAAGCCGTCCGTCGTCGTAGCGGTTGACGAGCGTGAAGGATGGACTGGTCACTTCATCCGTGTCCATGCCGAGCGCAGCGGCGAGTCCCTTTACGAAAACGGTCTTGCCCGCGCCGAGCGGCCCACTGAGCAGTAAAATCTCGCCGCCCGACAGGTGCTCGCCGAGCTTGCGCCCGTGGGCGAATGTCTCTGCGGGGCTGCGGGAAGCCCACTTGCCGGTTGGAATTGGTTCGCGCGTGGGGGTGGTCGTCAAGGCTCCTCCCCTTTCGCGTCGAGCGCGCGGATGGCCGCTCCGAGATGTTCGCGGATGTCCGAGGCGACGAGGGCGCGCAGGCCCCGCGCTTGCGCCGCGAGGTCGCCCGCGAGGCCGCCGACGTAGACGGCGGCGACTGTCGCCGCCAGCGCATCCGCTTCCGTTTTCAAAGCGGCAAACGCCTGCGCGTTGAACCCCGCGATGATACCCGTCAACGTGTCGCCCGAACCGGCGGTGCCGAGGCCGGGGTTGCCCGTGGGGTTGACGAAGACGCGACCGTCGGGCGCGGCGATCAACGTCCGCGTCCCCTTGAGGACGACGATCAATTCATTCTCCGCGGCGAAGTCGGAGACGGCCCGCACGCGGTCGTTGAAGTCGGAGCCGGCGCGCGCGC
>JBGTBQ010000245.1:0-2134 GCA_041749275.1 Pyrinomonadaceae bacterium
ACACCAAGAAGTGGATTAAGGTCAGAACCGCCTGCGGTAGCGGGCGGGTTCTTGCGTCGCCAGAGACCCGCCCGCTACCGCAGGCGGTTCTGACTGGCCCTCGTCACCTAGTCGGTATCTTGGTGTGTTCCGCATATAGTAGCTCGTTTCGGTCAGTAGCCACGATAAAATGACGGGTGCGTCAGGCGATGACAAAGTTTGGGTGGACGGAGAGCGGAAGCTCGAAGGCATCCGCCGCGACGTGGCGGATGCCTTCAGCGACGGTCTCAATGTCCTCGTCATCGCGCACTTTGAAGACCTGCTCCCGGTCGTTGCGAAAAAACTGCGCGAGAGTTCGATTGAGCATCGGACGCACCCCTTCGGCGACCCCTCGGCGCTGTGCGCGAAGCGTCACGGCGGCGCGGCCTCGGCGGTGTGGCTCGCCGGGCAGGTAACACCACACGCCGCACTCGCCGGGCGGCGCGAAATCAAACGGCACGCATCAAGGGGTTTTCGTGGACGAACAGCCGACGCAAGCCGCAACACATTTCACACCTGATCCGTTGGAAGCCACGGAGGCAGGGATGCGCCACGACAAGCGTGGACGCACGCGGAGAGCCGTGCGCGCGATGGCCGTGGACTTGACGCCGTTGCGCGTGTCGCGCGACTTCCGCCTGCTCTTCTTCGGTCAGTCGGTGACGTTCTTCGGCTCGATGATGACGTTCGTCGCGCTGCCGTGGCAGGTGTACCAGTTAACCAAGTCGTCCTTCGCGGTGGGGATGCTGGGCGTCGCGGAGTTCGTGCCGATCTTGTTGATGGCTTTTGTCGGCGGGGCGCTCGCCGACTATGTTGACCGTCGCCGGATGGTGCGGCTCACGGAGTTGGCGCTCGCCGCCGGGACGGGCGTGCTCATCTTCAACTCACTTCTGCCGGAGCCGCGCGTGTGGGTTTTGTATGTTTCCGCCGCGCTGTTCGCCGCGCTGAACGGGTTGCAGCGCCCTTCGCTCGACGCGCTCATGCCGCGGATCGTCCCGCCGGAGTTGATGCCGTCGGCGGTGGCGCTGCGATCAGTAGGGATGACCGCCGGGATGATCGGCGGGCCGGCGCTCGGCGGGCTGCTCGTCGTCACGCTCGGCCCGGCGCTCGCTTACTCGATTGACCTCGTGACTTTCGTCGCCTCGCTCGTCGCGCTGTGGCTGATGCGCGCCGTGCCGCCTCCGCCGGGAGCGGATCGGCCAAGCGTGAAGACCGTCATCGAGGGTCTGCGCTACGCGCGGAGCCGGCCAGAGCTTTTGGGCACCTATCTGGTGGACATGAACGCGATGTTCTTCGGGATGCCGATGGCGCTCTTTCCGGCCATCGCCGAACAATTCGGCGGCGCATCGGTCGGCCTCCTTTACGCGGCGCCCGCCGCCGGCGCGCTCCTCGCCACGCTCACCTCGGGCTGGACGAAGCGCGTCCAGCGCCACGGTCTCGCCGTCTGCATCGCCGCCGCGTGCTGGGGCGCGGCTATCATCGCCTTCGGCTTCTCGGCGAGCCTGTGGCTGGCGCTCGTGTGTCTCGCGTTCGCGGGCGCGGCGGACATGGTGAGCGGGCTGTTCCGCTCGACCATCTGGAACCAGACCATCCCCGACCACCTGCGCGGGCGTCTCGCCGGCATCGAGATGGTGAGCTACACTACGGGGCCGCTGCTTGGCAACGCCGAAGCCGGCATCGCCGCCAGCCTCGTCGGGGTGCGAACCTCGGTCGTTTCGGGCGGCGTCCTCTGCGTCGTCGGGACGGGCGTCCTCGCGCTCCTGTTCCCCGCCTTTCTTCGTTACAACGGGCGCGAAGGTCTCCGACGCAAGCAGGCCGAGGAAGAGGCGCGCATGAGCGCGGTCGAGCACGCGCGTTAGTCTGAAAGCTGCAAGCCTGCGCGCCATCCCGAGTTTATAATCTTGAGTTGCTCCCCGGATCACCTCATCATAAGGTTCGAAACGATGAAAAGAAGACTGATGAAAAGAACACGGCTTGTCATCTCGATGAAGAGAACACGGCTTGTCATCCTCCTGTCGCTTCTTCTGCTCGCGCCCAACGCGCGCGGGCAGAAGGTCGCCGTGCAGCCCGCCTGCCCGGCGGCACGCGCCTGCGTCGAGGCGGTCGCGTTCGAGAGCAA
>JBGTBQ010000246.1:0-12363 GCA_041749275.1 Pyrinomonadaceae bacterium
CCCGCGCGTGCGGGCGCTGGCCTCCGAGACCGTCGTCATTATGATTAGCGGCGCGCAGACCATCGAGAGCGCCGTCGAAGCGTTGCGGGCGGGCGCCTTCGACTACGTGATGAAACCGTTCGATCTGCTCCACGTCGAAGCGGCGGTCAGCCGCGCCCTCGAACACCAACACTTGCGCGAGTCTAAACGCCGCTATGAGAGCCGGCTCGAAGAGTTGGTCAGACGGCGGACGGTTGAGTTGAATGACGCTCTTGCCTCGCTCGAAGGCTCGTACCGCGCCACGTTGAAGGCGCTCAACACGGCGCTGGAGATGCGCGACCACGAGACGCACGGCCACTCCGAACGCGTCGTCAGTTTCTCGTTGCGGCTGGGCCGCGAGTTGGGGCTTGCGGGCGAGCAGCTAGTGGCGTTGGAGTTCGGGTCGCTGCTGCACGACATCGGCAAGATCGGCGTCCCCGACGCCATCCTCCGCAAACCCGGCAGCCTCGACGAAAAGGAATGGAAAAAGATGCGCGAACACCCGGCCTACGGTGAGCAGATTCTGCGCGACGTGGATTTTCTCGCAGGGGCGGCGCGGGTGGTGGCCGAGCATCACGAGAAGTGGGATGGGACAGGGTATCCGCGCGGGTTGCGGGGCGAGGAGATTGACCTCAACGCGCGCATCTTCGCCGTGGCGGATGCGTTCGACGCGATGGTCAGCGACCGTGTGTACCGGCGTGGGCGGAGCTACGAGGCGGCGCGGGAAGAGTTGGAGCGGTGTGCGGGAGCGCATTTCGATCCGCGGGTGGTGGAGGCGTTCGGGCGGGTGCCGCGCGGCGAGTGGGACGAGATGCACCGCCGTTCGCTGGAACGAAAGCAGGAGTCGGAAGCGGCGTGCGGCGGACTCATCGGACTCGTCGAATCTAAGTCCGCACCGCTGTTGCAGTACGCCTGACCGGTCGCGGATCGGAAAGTCCGTGACAGGATGGGTGTTGTGAATTTGAGATTTGAAATTTCTTCAAACTCACACTCAAACTTTCGATCCGCAACCTCCGAATCCGCTCTTGTCAATTTCCCTTCCCATGGTGAACTAACCTTCAACCTCTCCTATTCGCTTTTGCCATGTTCGACGAATCAATAATGGTTGCGAGAGAAGCGCTGTGTGAAGACGGCGCCACGGGGCTGCTGACCGCGGAGGAGGAGTCGCTCAACCGCGCGTGGGTGTCTTTGGCCGGGCGCGAGCGGTTTCTACAGGCCATCATTGACGCCGAGCCGGACGATCTCGTGTAGGAGCTTGAGCGTATCGGCGCGCGGGTCTGTGCGCTTGGCGATGAGGATTCGGTCAGCGAGTTTGGCGCGCGAGGATTGTTGTGACAGTGATGCGATGAAATTAAATCGTTTGCAGTTCGCGCACATGGGCTACGTCACGCCGTGCGAAGGGGCGGACTTGCGACCGCATCAGCGTCACGACCGCGATGGTTTCTCCGGCCAGCGTCATAAACTCGACTTCGTAGCCTGCGGCGTGCTGATGGATATGCACGACCGTGCCGATGTCGCCCGCCTTGAGTCCGTCTTCAGGCAGGTCTTCCGTTAAGACGATGCAATCGTGTTCTTTAATCATCTTGCCTCTAAAGGATAGGCTGTGATAAGCCGGGGCGCAACCTCTCCATGATCCAGTTGCCAGACTGTGCGAACGCGAGGCGCACGCCCATCAGGTGTGTTCAGCTCTCCGTCCACTTCATATCGTGGACCGAAGGCAGTATCTGTGGCCTTGCTCACCTCATAACGCTGACCATGTTCGCGTAGCGCCTGCGCCATTGTCTCCCAAGCTGCGGGATCGAAGCCAAACGCGCTAAAGAATCGCGCTTTGCTCGCGCCGTACAGATGTTCAGGGTTGAGCAAGTATTCGGTAATCTTCTCGCGCTCCGCCAGCGCAAGATGCGCGTTGGGCAGCCTCATCTTGCCGCCCCTTCGACAATGGCAATCTCATCTTCGTCGAGGCCGTAGAGCTGATAGACGAGCCGGTCAATCTCGCGTTCGAGCTTGAGCGTGTCGGCGCGCGGGTCTGCGTGCTTGGCGGCGAGAATTTGGTTGACGAGTTTGATGATAGCTCTTTGTTTGCTGTCGCTGATAGTCGGAATGGCAATTGCGCCACCTAATGGGTAGCTCGGTGTGTTCCTCATCAGTATGCGGAACACCCCAATTTGATTCCGGCGCGTGGGCGAATCTTCCCTAAGACAGCTTGTGCGCCGCTTCGGCGCGCGGCTCGTCCTCGGAAACCGGCGGCGGGGGTTCGCCCATGACGATGCGAATGGTGTGACGTGCGCCGTCGTCCGCGAGTGGGATGTCGCCGGTCGGAATCAACTGACCGTCCACCTCGATGCTGACGACGCCGCGGTTGACGCCGAAGGGATTCTCGACCTTGATGTGGTAGCGGGCCGTGCGGTGACGGTATGTAATCTCGTACTCGCGCCACGCGCGCGGGACGCACGGCTCGATGCGTAGATGTTCGCCACGGAGTTGGAAGCCGAGGATGAACTCTAGGCCGGCGCGGTACATCCAGCCGGCGGAGCCGGTGTACCACGTCCAGCCGCCGCGCCCCGTGTGGGGCCAGACGGCGTAGATGTCGGCGGCGGCGACATACGGTTCGACCTTGTACTTGTGCAGGCCCGCGCGCGTCGAGGCATGGTTGATGGGATTGAGGAGCGCGAACAACTCGCCCGCCTTATCGCCGTCGCCGAGGAGCGCGTAGGCGATGACCGTCCAGATGGCGGCGTGCGTGTACTGCCCGCCGTTCTCGCGCACGCCCGGCACATAGCCTTTGATGTAGCCGGGGTCGAGCGCGCTTTTGTCGAAGGGCGGCGTGAAGAGCATGATGAGACCGTCGCCGCGCCGGATGAGATATTCCTCGACGGCGGACATCGCGCGGTGCGCGCGATGTGTTTCCGAAGCGCCGGAGATCACTCCCCAACTCTGCGCGATGGAGTCAATGCGGCACTCGTCGTTCTGGACGGAGCCGAGCGGCGTGCCATCGTCGAAGTAGGCGCGGCGATACCAGTCGCCGTCCCATGCGTTGTCCCGGAGCGCGACTTCAAGCTCTTTCATGTGCGCGCGATAGTTGGCGGCGCGCTCCGTGTCGCCGCGCGCCGCGCAGAAGGGCGTAAACCAGCGCAGCGTGTTGTGCAGGAACCAGCCGACCCAGACGCTCTCGCCGCGCCCCTCGTGTCCGACGCGATTCATGCCATCGTTCCAGTCGCCCGACCCCATGAGCGGCAAACCGTGTTCGCCGACCGCGAGGCTGCGGTCGAGCGTGCGGACGCAGTGCTCGTAGACGCTCGCCGACTCTTCGGCGACGACGGGCTGGGTGTAGGTCTCGTCCTCACCCTCGGCGAGCAGCGGCGCCTCGATAAAGGGTACGGTCTCATCGAGCACCGTCTGGTCGCCGGTCTTCTCGATATAAAAGCTGGTCACGTAGGGGAGCCAGAGCAGGTCGTCGGAGAAGCGCGTGCGGACGCCGCGTCCGGTGGGCGGGTGCCACCAGTGCTGCACGTCGCCCTCGCGGAACTGGCGCGCGGCGGCGCGCACGATCTGCTCGCGCGCGATCTTTGGCTTTGCATAGACGAGCGCCATCACGTCTTGTAGTTGATCGCGGAAGCCGTAGGCGCCACCCGATTGATAAAAGGCCGAGCGCGCCCACACGCGGCAGGCGAGCGTCTGGCATAACAGCCAGCGGTTGAGAATCGTGTCGAGCGCCGCGTCAGGCGTGCGTACCTCGATGGTCTCCAGAATCTCGTCCCAGTGCGTGAGCACGCGCTCGAACGACTCGGAGACGGTCTGCAACTGCCGGAACCGCGTGACGACGGCGCGCGCCTCTTCCTCCGACGCGCCTTCGCCGAGCAGGAAGGCGACCTCGCGCGTCTCGCCCGGCGCAAGGTCGAGCACGGTCTGAATCGCGGCGCACGGATCGAGGCCGGCGCCAGTGCGGCCCGACAACTCCGCGTGGCGCATCGCCGCGGGCCGTTCGAGCGTGCCGTTGCGTCCGATGAACTCCCGGCGGTCGCAGGTCATGGTGAACTTCGGCGCGCTCGTCGCGGCAAAGGCGACGCGCGCGGCGAACTCGTTGTTGTAGGGGTTGCGCGCGAAGATGGCGGCGCGCGCGCGGCTGAACTCCGTGATGATGTAAGGGGCGGATGTGCCGCGTGTGACGCCGAGGACGAGTTCGTTAAAACTCGTCGCCGAGATGCGGCGCGGTCTGTCGCCGCGATTCCTGAGCCGCAGCACCGAGATTTTCACCGGCGCGTCCGGGGGGACGAACATCAGCAACTCCTGCGAGATGCCGTGGCTCGTGTGTTCAAAGACGGTGTAGCCCTGCCCGTGGCGGACGGTGTAAGGCTCCGTCTCGCGGATGGGCAGCGGCGTCGGCGACCAGACCGTCCCGCTCTCCTCGTCGCGCAGGTAGACGCATTCACCGGGCGTGTCGCTCACGGCGTCGTTCGACCACGGCGTGAGACGGTTCTCGCGGCTGTTGGCCGACCACGTGTAGCCGCCGCCCGCCTCGGTCACGATGAAGCCGAAATCGTGTTCGTTCGCCACGACGTTCGTCCACGGCGCGGGCGTCCACTGCCCTTCGCCGAGCAGCGTCACGTACTCGCGCCCGCCCTCGCGGAAACCGCCGAGGCCGTTGAAGAAGTCGAGGTCGGGCGCGCTCGTGCCCGGCTCCGGGTAGGTGCGTGACGGCGCGCGCGGCGTGAACTCCGCCGGCATCTCTTCTTCGACGGGCCGGCGCACAAGCTGGTCTTGGAGCGGGCCGCGCTCCGTGACGACGACGACGCGCGCGACCGCATGGAGGAGGATGCGGTCGGCCTCCGGCATGATGTCCGCGCGCCGCAGGAAGACGCCGCCCGGCTTGTCCTGTAGAAACTGCGAACCGCTCGTCCGCACCATCATGTGCAGCTCGTTCTCCAGTTCCTGCGCGTAAGATGGCGGGTGGTCATTCATAATGACGAGGTCGAACTGCAACCCCTTCATCCGCAAATACTCATGCCCGCGCAACAGCAGCCGCACTGTACTGAGGTCTTCGGCGCGGTTGATCCGCACTAGGACGATGGGCATGTCGCCCCCGATGCCGTAGGGCCAGAGGCTCGACTGCGACTTCGTGTTGAGCGCGAGCACGTGCGGGCGCGGACGCAAACTCGGATCGGAGTAGAGCACGCGGCCCGCGAGCCGCTGGAACAGGTGCGCCTCTTCGGTGTTGATGTTGAGGTGACGCATCTCGACCTGCGCGCGCGTCCACGCCAGCCGCGCCTCGCGCTCGAAGATGACCCGGTCGTGGTATTTGTCGGCGAGGATCATCGCCTCTTCGCGCGTCTTCGCCACGGCGGTCGAGAAGGTGACGCGCGCGGTCTCGCCGGGCTGCAAGCGCACGCGCTGGCGCAGAGAGAAGACGGGGTCGAGCACCGCGCCCACGGTATTCGAGAGCGGTCGCTCCTCGACGACGGCGACCGGGTTCGCCGTCGTGTGGCCGCGCCCTAAAAAGCGGCTGCGGTCGGTCTCGTACTGCGTCGCGCCGATGGTCTCGCCCTCGGTGCGGACGACATGGATGCCCCACACCGGCTCGTCCCTGCTCGAACGGGGCCGGCGGCGGGCGATGAGCGCGTTCTCCGCCGCGACGAACTCGGTCTCGATAAAAAGATTACTGAACGCGGGGTGCGCGACATCCGCGGCGTGCGGCGCGAGCACGACCTCCGCATAGCTCGTGACTTCAATCTCTCTGGCGCGGGTCGTCTTGTTCGTCAAAGAGATGCGCCGTATCTCGGCGTTATCTTCCGGCGAGACGATGATTTCGGTGTGTGTGATGATGCCATCGTCGGCGCGGAGGATGTCAACCTTGTCTTCGGAGAAGGTGACTTCATAGACGCGTGGCCGGCGACCCGTCGGTTGGTAGCCGGCGGACCAGACGGCGCCGCTCCGCACGTCACGCAGGTAGTAGAACGAGCCGTAGTTGTCGCGCACGGCATCCTCGCGCCAGCGCGTGACGGCTATCGGCCCCGAACGCGAGTAGCCGGAGCCGGCGGTCGTCAACATGACGGAATAGGCGCCGTTCGAGAGAATCTGCACGCGCGGCGTCGGCAGCTCCGCCGTGTCATATGTCCGCGACGCGAGGCCCGTCAGAGTACGTGAGACGCGAGCGCCCAGCACCTCTTCGGCGCGCGGGTGCGCGGCGGGCGCGCCGCGCGGGATACGCTCCTGCAACAGCAGTTCGGTCGCCTGCACGAGCGGCTCCGCATGAAAGCGCCGCTGCATCACGTCGTCGTTCAGCAGGTTGTCGAGCGCGACAAGGCTCATCCCTTGATGGTGCGCCATAAAGGCGCGGATCAGGACGCGCTTCTGATTCTGCGGCAGGCGCTCCGGCGTGTAATCAATCGCTTCGTAGAAACCATAGCGCGCGAGCGCGCCTTCGCGCTCCAGCCGTCGCAGGTTGGCGAGCGCGCGCGTCGGTTCGATCTGGGCCGCGAGCAGCGTCGCGTAGGGCGCTATGACGAGGTCTTCCGAAAGCCCGCGCTTCAAACCGAGACCGGGCACGCCGAACGGGCCATACTGGTAGTTGAGTTGGAGGTCGCGCGCGTTGTAGGCCGACTCCGAGATGCCCCACGGCACCCCGTGCTCCTCGCCATACTCGATCTGCCGCGCGACCGCCGCGCGGTGCGTCTGGTCTAACAGCGTCGCGCCGTAGCCGCGCATGACGAGGAGCGGCATCAGGTACTCGAACATCGTCGCCGTCCAAGAGATGAGGGCGCGGCTCCCGTCCACGGGCGTCAACTGGCGACCCAGACGGAACCAGTGCTCCTGCGGCACGTCTGACTTGGCAATGGCGACGAAGCTGGCGAGCCGCGACTCGGAAGCGAGCAGGTCGTAGTAGGAATTATCAGCGCGCCCCGCCGTGACGTTGTAGCCGATGCGAAAGACCTTGCGCTCTTCATCGAGCAGAAACTTGAAATCCATGCTCTCGAAAAGCTCCGTGCTCTTCCGGGCGAGCCGGCCCGCGCGCGCCAGTAGACCGTTCGCCACTCGCGCCGCGTCTTCGACCGCCGTGACCAGCGAGGCGACGCGGGCGCGCGCCGCCTCGCGCTCGTGTGTAGGTCGCTCGGCGCTCTGTCCGGCAGTCTGTTCCGCCGATGGCTCGGAAGCGCTGCTTTCATGCTCGAACTCGGCGGCGAGCGCGGCAAGTCGCGTGAGCATGGAGTCGAAGGTTTCGGCCAGCCGCACGACGCTCGCCACGCTGTCGAGCGCGGCGATGATCTCGCGCCATGCCGCCGCGTTCTCCTGTCTCGCAAGCTGGATGACCGGTTCGAGGTGTACGGCGAGCGTCGCGCCCCACGGCGCAAATGTCTGGAGGTCGCGCGCGCATTCTTTCACTTGCCGCATGAGCGCGCTCGACCAGAAACGCACTTCGGCAAAGCCTTCGACCCCGTGCTCGATGGAGAGCGCGGCGATGATGTCCTCCATCTCGTCGGCGTGTTTCCGGAGCGCCTTGAAGAGCACGGCCCAACCGCTCACGGCGTCGGGCGTCGCTCCCGTCAGCAGTTTTTCGCAGGCCGCGATTTCGTCGCGCAGGTGGCGGATGGTGACGGCCTCCGTGCGCTGGCGCACCGCTCCGAGCCGCGACGCTTCGTGGCCGAGCAGCGCCACGGTGTCGGCGAGTCCGGCCAGCGTTTCCGGGCCGAATAACGCGCGGTCAGGCAGTTCGATACATGCCTGTTTGAGCGCGAGCAAGTGGCCGGCGAGGTTGCCGCTGTCCACGGTTGAGATGTACTGCGGCGTGAGCGCGGCGAGCGTCTGCGTGTCGTACCAGTTGAAGAGGTGGCCGCGGAACTTCTGTAATTTGTCGAGCGTGCCGAGCGTCAGTTCCAGCCGCTCGACGAGTTCGAGCGTGCCGGCGTAGCCGAGGTCGCGCGCGGCGACCGTCGAGAGCAATAACAGCCCCGCGTTCGTCGGCGAGGTGCGGTGCGCGACGCGCTCCGGGTCTTCCTGATAGTTGTCGGGCGGCAGCCAGTTGTCCTCCTCGCCGACGAACTGCTCGAAGTAGCGCCACGTGCGCCGCGCGACGAGTCGCGCCTCGCGCGCGTCCGCGACGGCGAGCGGTTCGCGCTCCGAGATCAGACGACGACTGACCCAGTGCGCGACGAGCGGCGAGAGCGCCCATGCGAAGAGGAAGGGCGCGGCGACGACCAGCGCCGAAGGTCGAAAAATCAGGACGAGCGCGAAGCCGACGACCGAGAGCGCAACCGCCGGCCACATGAAGCGCGACATGGCGCCCAAGCCTTGCGCGCCCCCGCGCTCGGCCTGCGCGGCGGTCATCCATTCGAGCAGACGCTGACGTGAAATCAGCTTGCGATAGAACGTCCGCAGAATCGCGTCGCACATCAGGTAGGCGAGGTGCGCGAGGAAGACGACCGTCAGCGCGACCTGCTTCGTGTTCATCCACACGTCGCCGAGCACTGTCCAGAAGTGGCTTGACCACGGGATGCCGCGCGGGTGGTGGAAGAGGTTCGTCGCCACGTGCGCGTAGATGGGGAACGCGAGCGTCAGCACGACGAAGAGCGTCCACAGGAGCGGTCGGCCCGGCATCAGCGTCCACGCGAACAGAAGCCACAACACGAGCGCGGGCGCGGCGAGGCTGCGGCGCAGATTGTCGGCGATCTTCCAGCGCGAGATGAGAGGTAAAGTGTTCCGCACCCGTTGGCGGTTCGTTTCGGGGACGAGCGGGCCGAGCCAGCCTGCGATCTGCCAGTCGCCGCGCGTCCAGCGATGCTGGCGTTTGGCGAAGGTGTCGTAGCGCGCCGGGTAGTCGTCCAGCAGTTCCAAATCCGAGACGAGCGCGGCGCGCGCATAGAGGCTCTCAAAGAGGTCGTGGCTGAGGAGCGCGTATTCGGGCACGCGCGAGTCGAGCGCCGCCTCGAAGGCGTCCACGTCGTAGAGTCCCTTGCCCGTGTAGATGCCCTCGCCGAACAGGTCTTGATAGACATCCGAAGCGGCGGTCGTGTAGGGGTCAATGCCGGTGTGCCCCGAAAAGATGCGCGCGAAGCGCGTGTGCGCGGCGCTTTCGAGCGTTACGCTGATGCGCGGCTGAAGGATCGAGTAGCCGCGCGTAACGCGCCCTGTTTGCCGGTCGTAGACGGGACGGTTGAGCGGGTGGAGGGCGACGCCGATGAGTCGTCGCGCGGCGTCGCGCGGCAGTTGCGTGTCAGAGTCGAGCGTGATGACATAGCGCGTCTCGGCGAGCAGCGCGG
The DNA here is from genome assembly GCA_041749275.1 of Pyrinomonadaceae bacterium. Classification (GTDB taxonomy): domain Bacteria; phylum Acidobacteriota; class Blastocatellia; order Pyrinomonadales; family Pyrinomonadaceae; genus JBGTBQ01. Next base: position 9,270 of record JBGTBQ010000246.1, read on the forward strand.
CGTCCGCCGTGGCGATGGTGAAGGTGGTGTCGTGGCTCCCGCGCAGCAGCCGGTTGAATTCGTGGAGCTTGCCGCGCTTCCGCTCCCAGCCCATCCACTTCCCCTCGCCCGCGTTCCACAAACGCCGCCGGTGGAAGAGATGAAAGCGCGCGTGTTCACCCTCCGCGCCATGGCGACGGTTCAAGTCTTCGACGCCGTCCAGCGCGCGTTCGAGGATCGCGGCATCCGCCGGCGTCTCCTCCGTGTCGGCGTCGGCGAAATCGCCGAGCAGCGCGAAGTAGACGTGCGCGTCCTGATTGGCGAGGTAGTGGACTTCGAGCCTTTCCAGCAACTCGTCAACCGTCGCTTCGCTCGTCAGAAGCGTCGGCACGACGACGAAGGTGCACGCGCCGGCGGGCGTGCCTTTCATCGTCTCAAGCTTCGGCAAGACGCGCGGCCCAAAGAGATGGGTCACGTCCCAGTTAAGCACGCTCAAGGCGAGGTCGCTCGCCGGGACGATGGAGAGCAAAGCAAAGACCGCGAGCAGCGCCCACGACGCGCCCACGACGTATCCGTACCCGACGAGCGCCATCGTGACAAGGACGGTCAGCGCGACGAGCGTGCCGAGGTAAGTGAGCGTCGGGTGGCGGAGGATGGCGCGGCGCGCACGCTCGCCCACGCGCGGGCGATAGTCGAAAGTTTTTTCGAGCCGCGCCATGCCATCGTCAATCAGGTAGTAGCCGACGTGCGCGCGCGCTTCATCCGTGGAGTTCGACTCGTGAGCTTGCGCGGCCAACGCGACCGCGGCGCGCGCCACCTCCGCTTCGCGCGTGCGCGTGCGCTTGGCGACGCGCTCGATGACGTGCCGGTAGCGGTCGCGCGTGTAAAAGTCCATCCGCGAGTAGACGCCCACCGGGTCTTCGCCGAGCACGGGGTCAACGAGGCTGACGGACTCGAAGAAGTCGCGCCAGTCGAGCGTCGAGAGCAACCGCATCGAGGTGATGATGTTGCCGACCGTGACCTGCGCGGCGGCCTGCCGCTGGTGTTCGAGTTGGACGGCCTGCTCAAGACCCGTGCCCTGTTGCTGCAATCTCTGTTCAAGCCAGTCGAAGACGGGCGCGAGCGCCGGGTCTTGCTCGCGCAGCCGCTGCGCGAGTTGCACGACGAGCGTGCGCCCGATTATCTCCCGGCGGCCCAGCCGGTCGGCCAAAAACGGGACGAGGCTTTCGGGCTGGCGCTCGACCATTTCCAGCATTTTATCGGCGAGCGCGTCGGCCTCTTCACGCTCGGCGCGGCTGCGGACGATGCGCGTGGCGAGCCGGCGCAAGTTCTCGACGAGCGCGACGCGCAAAGTGATCGCGACGGCCCACAACTCGCCGATGGTGAGCGGCGCGACGCGCTGGTAGGCGCGGACGAAGCTCTTCAGCGTCTCGGTGTCGAGGCGGCTGTCGGTGTGCGCGATGAGCGCGAGCGCGACCGAGTAGATGCGCGGGTAGCCGGCGAGCGGCCCCTCCGTGAGCTTCGGCAGTTCGTGGTAGTAGCCGCGCGGGAGGTCTTCGCGGATCTCGCGGACTTGTTCTTCGACGATGTGAAAATTGTCAACCAGCCACTCGGCGGCGGGCGAGATGGAGCGTCCCTTGCGGATTGTATCGGCCAGCGTGCGGTAGGCCGCGACCATCTCGCGCCCGTTCTCTTCGAGACGCGGCAGGAGTCGCCGTCCACGGCTCGGCCCCTCGGTGACGCGGTGCTCCGCGGCGAGCAGCTCGGCGTATTGGTCGAGCCGCTCGATGCTGAACAACTCTTCGCGGATCGGCTCCTCGTCGCGCGCATCCGCGCCGCGCCGCGGCCCTCCGAACAATCCTGTCAGGATGCCAGACATAACAAATCCACAGCCATAAGTCGGAGCAAAATGGAGCCAAGCATATCACGTATAAATGATGGATGATGAATGGTGAATGATGAATGATGAACGGTGAGTGGTGAATGAAAGACAGGCCGTCTTCATATTCATCAATACGCGCTACCCAAAGTTTGGGAGCAGCGCCGCAAACCGGCTCGTGCTGGGAGCGCCAGCGGGACGCTTGCGCCCCCGGAGGAAGTTGCCAAACTTTGGCGGACGCGCTCTATTCACCGTTCATCATTCCGCGTTCATCATTTTCCTGTTAGTCTGCGGCGGATGATTTCATGGCAGGAGGCGGCAATCGCCGCGGCGGCCTTCGCGGCGGGAATGATTAACTCGATTGCGGGCGGCGGGACGCTGCTGTCATTCCCGGTGCTGGTGTGGGCGGGGCGCGATCCCGTGCTGGCGAACGCGACGAGTACGGTGGCGCTGTGGCCGGCGTCGCTGGCGGGCATGTACGGGTTCCGGCGCGAGTTCAAGGGCGCCGCGCGGGACGCGTTGCTGCTCGCCGCGCCGTCGCTCGTGGGGGGCGTCGTCGGCGCGTTCCTGCTCCTCAGCACTCCGTCGGGCGTCTTCGCGCGGCTCGTGCCGTTCCTGATTCTGTTTGCGACGTTGTTGATTATGGTGCAGGAGCCGCTGTCGAAGCGCCTGCGCCGCGAGGAGGACGGACAGCCTTCGCGCGCGTGGTGGACGGGCGCGATGTTGTTCCAGTTTTTCGTCGGGGTCTACGGCGGATACTTCGGCGCGGGGATCGGGATTCTGATGCTCGCTTCGCTGGCCCTGCTCGGCTTCACGGACATCTACCGAATGAGCGCGCTGAAGAACCTGCTCGCCGTCCTCATCAACGGCATCGCGGCGCTCTACTTCGTCCTCGCGGGCGCGGTCAACTGGTCGGACGTACTGTTGATGATGCTCGCCGCCATCGTGGGCGGTTATTCCGGCGCGCGTCTCGCATACAAGTTGGGCCGGCGTTACGTTCGCATCGCGGTCATCACCATCGGTCTCGTCATGGGGCTGTCGCTACTTTTTTCCGAGAGTCAGTAGTGCGTCATGTCGCTTTTGAGGTTGAGAGTTCAAACTGTAACGCTTGCTGCTGTTGTGAATGTTGTGGATAGATTTAGAGCGGTTTGCTCTTGAGTTTACCAATGATCGTTTAGAGGCGGGCAATGCCCGCCGCCTCAAGTCACGGAGCTTGAGACGGCGGGCATTGCCCGC
>JBGTBQ010000247.1:0-3910 GCA_041749275.1 Pyrinomonadaceae bacterium
CCCGCGCGTGCGGGCGCTGGCCTCCGAGACCGTCGTCATTATGATTAGCGGCGCGCAGACCATCGAGAGCGCCGTCGAAGCGTTGCGGGCGGGCGCCTTCGACTACGTGATGAAACCGTTCGATCTGCTCCACGTCGAAGCCGCGGTCAGCCGCGCCCTCGAACACCAACACTTGCGCGAGTCTAAACGCCGCTACGAGTCTTACCTCGAAGATATGGTCAGACAGCGGACGATGGAACTCGACCGCGCCGTCGAGTCGCTCGCAGACGCTTACCGCGTCACCTTGCAGGCGCTGACGGCGGCGCTGGAGATGCGCGACCACGAGACGCACGGCCACTCCGAACGCGTCGTCAGTTTCTCGTTGCGGCTGGGCCGCGAGTTGGGGCTTGCGGGCGAGCAGCTAGTGGCGTTGGAGTTCGGGTCGCTGCTGCATGACATCGGCAAGATCGGCGTCCCCGACGCCATCCTCCGCAAGCCCGGCAAACTCGACGAGCAGGAATGGGAAAAGATGCGCGAACATCCCCTGCACGGGCAGAAAATTCTGTATGGCTTGGGCTTTCTCGCAGGGGCGGCGCGGGTGGTGGCCGAGCATCACGAGAAGTGGGATGGGACGGGGTATCCGCGCGGGTTGCGGGGCGAGGAGATTGACCTCAACGCGCGCATCTTCGCCGTGGCGGATGCGTTCGACGCGATGGTCAGCGACCGTGTGTACCGGCGAGGGCGGAGCTACGAGGCGGCGCGGGAAGAGTTGGAGCGGTGTGCGGGAGCGCATTTCGATCCGCGGGTGGTGGAGGCGTTCGGGCGGGTGCCGCGCGGCGAGTGGGACGAGATGCACCGCCGCTCGCTGGAACCGCACGAAGACGGATTCCGGCGCGACACCGGACAACGCGGCCACCGCCGCGCTCTACATCAAGTCGAGGATGTCGGCGCTCATCAACTATATGCCGGGCACACCAATCTGCCGACGAGGTGGGCGCAGGCCGGTCAGCACCGCCCGCTACCGCCGGCGGGTCAGACCCGCCTGCGGTAGGGGGCGGTCTCCAACCTTTACGAGAGACCGCCCGCTACCGCAGGCGGTTCTGACAGTCCACTTCTTGGTGTGCGCGGCATATAGAAAAGCGGGCGGCAGGCAGTAAAGACAAAAAAGCAAGAGACTTGGGACCTTGAATCTCAAGCTCTTGCTTTTGCTTTAACTGCCTACTGCTCTCTGTCTGCTGCCTGCTTTTATCACCTCATCGTGCCGACGACGTAGCCGCGGCGCGCGCGCAAGGTGAGTCCGACACGACGCGCGCCGACATGAATGCGACGATACTCCGTGGCGGAGGCCGTGCGGAGCGGTCGTTTGGGCTGGTAGGTCACGATGTACTGCGCGTCAATTTCCTGCGCCACTTCGCGGCCCTGTTCGACCATCTCGTCGGTCGTGCCCGCGAGCAGGAGCCGACCGCCCGTCTCGTCGGCCAGCGTCTTCAGGCGTCCCTCGCCGCGCTTCATATCGCGCTCGTAGGTCTTGCGCCGTCGCCGTAGTTCGGGGTCGAGGCGGATGCCGGAGTTGACGCTCGAAGGGTTGACGCCGCCGCCGCCGACGCGCGCGCCGGGCGGGCGCGTCGGGTCAATGCCGACGGTGGCAATGTCGGCGCGGCTCTGCGCCATGCCGGGCGCCTCTTTGGGTTTGCGCGTCTTCTTCATCTCTCGCTTGCCGACCTCGGTGTAGCTGATGACGTGGAGCGTGGTCTGCGCGGCGATCAGTTGGCGGACGGCTTCTGAATATTCGGAAGAGCTGGCGGTGTCCACGGCGTCAGTGATGAGGACGAGATGACGGTTGCCGTTGGACTGCTCGCGCAACATCTCGACCGCGCGCACGATGGCCGCCGAGAGGTTTGAGCCGGGGCCGGAGATGAGCTTCGCTTTGAGCGCCCGCGCGACCTGCGTCTGGTCTTCGGTCCAACCCTGCAAGACCTCGGTCTTCCGGCTGAAGCTCAGGGCCGCAACGGCGTCGCCCGCGCGCAACGAGTTGAGGACGTTCATGGCGATGGCGCGCGTCGTACCCGTCCGCAGAAAGGGGCTGACCTCGCCTCCCGTGCTCATCAGAATCAGAACGCTCGCCGGAAGTCGCCGCACGCTCTTGACCTGCTGCGGCGTCCCGTCCTCATTGACCAGCACGTCATCAACTTCGAGCCGGGGGTCGAAGCGCCCGTTTTCGTCATAGGCGAAGACGGGGATGCGTACCTCTTCGGTGTAAATCTTCTCCTCGTCTTCCGGCGACGGTGAGGGCGAAGGCTTCGGGCGCACGCCGCTCTGCGCGAAAGTGAGAGAAGTAGAGATGACGAACGAAAAAGCGAAGAAGAGCAGAGAAGACCGTTGACGCGAAAGCATGTGGCGCTCCGTTGAGGGAAAAATTTTACTGCCTGCGCGTTTCAGATGCGGCTCAGGCGGGGCGCGGTTCGCTTGGAAATGCGATTCGGTTCTTCCGGTCAGACACGTTTGCGCGCCTGCGCCTGCACCGCCGTGATGGCGACGGCGTCAACGATGTCTTCGGCCTTGCAACCGCGCGAGAGATCGTTCGCGGGCTTGTCGAGTCCTTGCAGGATGGGGCCGATGGCGGTCGCGCCGGCGAGGCGCTCGGTCAGTTTGTAGGCGATGTTGCCGGCTTGCAGGTCTGGGAAGACGAGGACGTTGGCCCGGCCCGCGACGGGCGAGCCGGGCGCCTTCGATTCGCCCACCTTCGGGATGAGCGCGGCGTCAGCCTGTAGCTCGCCGTCAATCTCAAGGTCAGGCCGGCGCGCGCGCACGGTGCGCGTAGCCTCGACGACCTTATCAACTAAAATGTGTTTGGCGCTCCCTTTCGTCGAGAAGGAGAGCATCGCCACGCGCGGCTCCGCTTCGAGGAGCGCGTGACAGGAGTCGGCGGAGGCGAGGGCAATCTCCGCCAACTCCATCGCCGAAGGTTCGATGACGACGCCGCAGTCGGCGTAAATCAGCGCGCCGTCCGCGCCAAAATCAGCGCGCGGCATCACCATCACGAAGAAGCTGGAGACGATCTTGAATCCGGCGCGGATGCCGATGCAGTGGAGCGCGGCGCGCACCGTGTGCGCCGTCGTGTTGGTGGCGCCCGCGACCGAGCCGTCGGCCTTGCCTTCGCGCACCAGCAGGTTGCCATAGTAGAGCGGGTCTTGGACGGCGATGCGCGCCTCGTCGCGCATCAGACCCTTGGCGCGGCGCAGTTCGTGATAGAGCGAAGCCACCTTGTCGAAATCTTTCGCGCGATGATGGTCAATGACGGCGATGCCGCTCAAGTCTGCCTGCGTCTCGCGCGCGGCGGCGCGTATCTTCTCTTCGTCGCCAAGCACGGTGACGCGCGCCAGCCGGTCGCGCGTGATGATCGAGGCGGCCACGACGGTGCGCGGGTCTTCGCCTTCGGGCAGGATGATGTGTTGCAAGTCGGCGGCGGCGCGTTGGCGGATGCGTTTGAGTATGGACATAAAAAGTAGCCGGTGGAATTTTGACCGCGGATGTATCGAACCAGCGGTTAATGTATCACGGCGCGTCCGGGCGCGAGAACCGACGCGGACTCATCACGTCGCCGGACAATCGGATGTTGTTAATCGAGTGAGACGCGCGCGTCGTCGGCATCCACCGGGGCGATGAGATCAATGCCGGAGAGGGAGAAGCGACGCGCCGCCGCGAGCGAGCGCCGGTCGTGTTCGTGTTCGAGCGACCACTGCGCGTGACGCGTGACGAGCGCGAGCGCCGTCGCGCGACCGAGCGTCAACGCGAAGCGGCGAGCGCCGGCTTCGAGAGCGGGCTGTCCTTCCTTCGATGCTTCCGCCAGCCACGCCGCGGCGTGACTTATCGCCGCACGCGCAACACGCGACGCCGCGACAAGCCGCGGTTCGCGCGCGGCCTCCAGATC
>JBGTBQ010000248.1:0-4407 GCA_041749275.1 Pyrinomonadaceae bacterium
GCGCGAGAAGCGGCGCGCGCGGCGGAGTGGTACGGGCGCGCGGGCCATCAGGCGCGCGCCTCCTACGCGCCCGAAGCGGCCATTGGCTTCTACCGCAAGGCGCTCGACTTCATGCGTGACGCGGAGAAGGGCAGTGCCGCCGCGCGCGCGCCATCGTTGCCGTCAACGTCAGCGCCGCTCCGGCAGCAAGAAGCGGCATCGCTCCGTGTGCAGGCGATCAGATGGTACGGGGGTCTCGGTGAAGTCCTCGCCATGCAGGCGCGTTACGAAGAGGCGGTCGAGGCTTACGAACAGATGCGCGCGGCGGCGGATGAGGCGGGCGACCGTGTCGCGCAGGCGCGCGCGTGGAACGGCCTGACCGCCGTGCTCGAATATCAGGGCGACAACCGCGCGGCGTTGAAGAGCGCGCGGATGGCCGAATCGTTGGCGCGCGAAGCGGGCGCGGCGGCGACGGCGAAAACGGAGCTGGCGGTCGCGCTCAACCGGCAGGGCCTCGCCTCGCACCGGCTGGGCGACGCGGCGGCGGTCTTAAAGTTCGGCGAGCAGATTCTCGCTCTGAGCGATGAAATGGCCGAGGGCCAGCGCCACGCGCGCGCGAACGGATTAAGGCTGGTTGGCGTGGCGCACGAGATGTCGGGACGCTTCGCGCGGGCCGACGAGTACGTCGAGCAGTCGCTCGCGCTCCTGAAAGAACTCGGCGACCGCCGCAACGTCGGCTTTATGCTCAACAACCTCGGCGTCATCGCGCACCTCCGGGGCGACTACGAAGAGGCCGTGCGCCGTTACGAGGAATCGCTCGCCATCTTCCGCGAGATCGGCGAGCGCACCTGCGAGCTGCCGACGCTCGGTAACCTCGCGGGCGCGCAGATCGGGATGGAAGACTATCTGGGCGCGGAGGATAATCTGCGCGAGGCCGTCCGCATGACCGGGCCGGCGGGCCACTTCGCGCTCTCGATGGTCTACTGTTATCTGGCTGAAAGTTTCTGGGGGCAGGGGAGGATTGACGAGGCGCTGGAGACGGCGCGCACCGCGCTCGAACTAGGGCAGCGGACGGAGAATCAGGATTACATCGCCAGCGCGTGGCGCGCGCTCGGCCTCGTCGCCTCGCGCCTCGCCGCGCCCATTGTCTGTGACGGGCAAACTCACACGGCGCGCGAGTGCTTCGCCGAGAGCCTGCGCGTTTACACGGAGATGGGTGCGGAGGCCGAGCGTGCGCGCACCCTGCGCGACTGGGCGCGTGATGAGCACGAGCGGGGCGACCGGGCGCGCGGCGCGGCGATGTGGCGGGAGTCGCGCGAGATTTTCTCACGCCTCAAGATGGAGCGTGAGTTGGGGCGGATGCCGTCGCGGCTACCGGAGACGGCAGGGAGCGGCCAGCCGGACGCGGGCGGTTGAACGCCGCGGGCCGGAGGTGGCGAAGTCGAGGAACGACGTTCGTCGCCGTTCCGAAATGTCGCTGCTTAAAAGTTGAAGATCGTCGGCCCGAATTTTTCGGCAGTCATGGCGTTGCTCCGTACCGTCGAGTTGAGGAATAGGTCGTGCGCCGGGAAAGATGGCCGCGGCATCTGGCGGCTGATTGTGCTTGCGGAATGCGGACGGTTTGGAGTGATGATAGATCTCCCCGTGTCTATCTTTCGCGCCGCGCTGCCAGCATTCCGCGGTGTTAAGGCCCGATTTAGCCTTGAGCGCAGAGGTTGCGCGGTCGCCGCCAGCGGGAGCGCCGACCGCGAAATCCTCTCCTGACACTCTAACGCGTATTCCGGCGGCAGATTCCCAACTCGGCGGAGTGAAAAAAGTGAACAGTCACGGCAAGAGGCTTGAGCCGCAGCCGCTCAAGCCTCTTGCTCCTTCCATTCTTTACTTTCGTCAGCGCGATTCGACGAGGGTGTCGGCGCGCAGCGTATCGCCTTCGAGCGTGCCGGCGACCGTGACGCTCAGACCCTGTCTGACCCTCGTGTCGCGCAGCACCTTCAGCGCCAGCTTGTTACCCTTCACGTCGAGCTTGTAGGTTTTGCCTTCGGAGATGACGGCGTAGCCGCTCTTGAGGCAAGCCTCCATCAGCGCGCACGAAACCATGTGGCCCTCGGACTCTTCGGCCTCACCGCCCTGCGACGCCTCGGCGCACATGTTGTCAATCAGATAGCCGGTGATCTTCACCGGTGCGGGTTTTTTGTCCTGCGCTTTCTCCTGCGCGATGACGAAGGCGGAGACGGCGAGCGTCAGTGCGAGGGCAAAAAATAGTGTCTTGCGAATCATCAGGGGCCTTTCTTCTTCGGAAGTTATTGCTGTGTGTTGTTGTCGTCGATTGCTTCGGCGTCCGGCGGCGGTTCGACTTCCGTCTCGCGGCGCGGGCGCGGGTGAGAGAATAGTATCACGTCGCGGATGGAACGGCGGTTCGTAAGGAGCATCGTCAGACGGTCAATGCCGATGCATGCAGCTTGTCGGGCATCGGGACGAGCGCCCTTGAGAGAAACCGCATCTCGCGGACGTGGACGGATAGCTCGCCCGTCTTGGTGACGAACATTTCGCCTTCGACGCCGAGAAAATCGCCGTGGTCGAGGTACGGCAAAAGCTGCCAACCGCTGTCGAAGTCGTCCACGCCCTCGGCGCTCCCGGCGACGTTCGTGCGGCGGAACTTGTTCGGGTAGGCGTTGCCGATGAGTTCACGAATCTTGTCGAGGTGCTCGCGGCGCGCGTGCGTCTGGTCGTTCTCTGGGATGATGTCATCGCTCATATTCGGTCAATAGTAAATCGTGAATCGTAAATAGACAAAACCGGAGGTCTAGTTGTCTTGAGTGTATCGTGAGTTGGTTTTCACCACAGAGACACAGAGGGCACGGAGGATGCACGGAGAAAACAACCAACGAGCGAGAACGCTCATGCCTCCGTGCTGTCTCTGTGTTCTCTGTGTCTCTGTGGTGAAACGCCGGCAGCCTAAGATTCAAGCCGGAAGAGACGCGCGGTACAAAAGCCCTTCTCGGCGTTTTACCAATTGCGATTCACGGTTTACGATTTACGAACGACAATGAGCGAAAAGATGATCTTGAACGGCGAGGGGCTGCGCCGCACGCGCGCGCGATTACGCGCGGAGGGTCGGCGGCTGGTCTTTACGAACGGTTGCTTCGACATTTTGCACGTCGGCCATGTGCGCTATCTTCAACAGGCGCGCGCGCTCGGCGACGCGCTCGTGGTGGCGATCAACAGCGACCGTTCGGTGCGCGGGTTGAAGGGTGAAGGTCGCCCGGTGATGAACGAAGCGGAGCGCGCCGAGATGCTGGCGGCGCTCGCGTGCGTGGACTTCGTGACGGTGTTCGATGAGGATTCGCCGCGCCGCTTAATCGCGGAGCTGTTGCCGGACGTACTGGTGAAGGGCGGCGACTATGCGCTCGCGGAGATACACGGGCGCGAGGAGGTCGAGGCGGCGGGCGGGCGCGTAGTCGCGCTGCCCTACGTCGAAGGCGCTTCGACGACAGGCATCATTGAGAAAATGAAGAGTTTGCGGGAAGAGTCGTAACTCATTGTTTTCGTATTGGCGACAGGCGATAATCACGCGCCGGGGAGAGTTTCCATGTCAGCCACATCTTTACCGAAGATTCGCAGAGTAGCCGTCACGCACGACTTTACGAAATCGCGCGAATGGCTCAAGGCGCATCGCCATGAATACATTGGACAGTGGATCGTGCTGGACGGCGATCGGCTCGTCGGCGCGGGCGACGACCCGCGCCCGATTGTCGCGCAGGCGCGTGCCGAAGGAATAACGACCTTATTCGTCGAGTTCATCCGCGACACGACGGAGCCTTTCATGGGAGGCTGGCTGTGAGCGATTGGCAACTCGGCTTCACAGACCGTATTGATTATAGCAGCTACGGCGATCTGATTTTTCCGTTAGCCCTTTCATCAGACCCCACCAATCAAGTCATCGTCCGCGCGAAGCTCGACACGGGCAGCACGTTCTGCGTCTTCCAGCGCCGTTATGCCGAGCTGCTCGGTCTGGACGTTGAGGGCGGCGCGGCGCAACGCATGAGAACCGCGACGGGTTCATTCACGGCTTACGGCCACGAAATCACGATGACGGTGGGCGGGCTGGAATGGCAGGCGGTGGTCTATTTCGCCGCGGACGAAAATTTTCCGGTCAACGTCGTCGGGCGCGGCGGGTTTTTGGATAGGTTGCGCGTCGGCGTGGTTGATTACGAGCAACTGCTATATCTCGCCGCTCATGACGAAGCTTAGGAAGACTCCAATGATGCCGAAAGGCAGTAAGGATAGAGCCGGGACGGCTCAGGAAAAGTCGGTTCTTCAAGACGTGCTGCGGCGCGTCACGTCGAGCGCGGAGTTCAGGCGTCTGGCGGCGGAGGTCGCGGGCGGCGCGCGCGTCGTGTCGGTGGGCGGGCTGACTTCGGCGCCGGC
>JBGTBQ010000249.1:0-15228 GCA_041749275.1 Pyrinomonadaceae bacterium
GCGCGCGAAGCCCTCGCGCGCTGGCGCGGGGCCGAGGCGCTCGCCGTGCCGCCTGTCATTCACGCATTAAGGACGCTGGCGGGAGGGATGACCGAAGATTTAGTCGAGCGCTTTCTCGCCATCCCACAGGCGCACCGCCAACCCGTGCGCCGCATCGAGTTCCTGCCCGGCTTTGTCTGCTTCCCCGTCCGCACGCCGACGCGCCCGCCCGCCACGACGACCAACTGCTACGTCGTCGGCGCGCGCGATTTCGTCATCATTGACCCGGCCTCGCCCGACGAGGACGAGCAGGCGGCGCTCCACGAATATGTTGATGAGTTGATCGCTGAAGGGCGCAACTTTCGTGAGATCATCCTGACGCACCTGCACCCCGACCACGTCGGCGGCGCGAACGCTCTGCGCGAACATCTCGGCGGGCGCGTCCCCGTCGCCGCGCATCGCCTGACCGCCGAACCTCTTGAGGGCAAAGTCAGCGTTGACCGTTTTATCGAAGACGGCGAAATGATCGAACTCGAAGGCGAGCCGCGCATCTCTCTGCGCGCCATGCACACGCCCGGCCACACGCGCGGCCATCTCTCATTTTATGAAGAAAGAATCGGCGCGCTCATCACCGGCGATAATATCGTCGGCCTCGGCTCGGTCTTGATTGACCCGCCCGAAGGCGATATGCGCGCCTACCTCGCCACGCTCGAACGTTTCCGCCGACTGCCGCATCTCTCCGTTCTCTTCGGCGGTCACGGCCCGGCGGTCGGCAGCCCGCGCGCGAAGATTGACGAATACATCGCGCATCGCACCGAGCGCGAGCGCGACATCCTCGCGGCGGTGCGCGCGGGTGCGCGTAATCCGTCGGAGATCGTCGCGCGCGTCTACCGGGACGTGCACCCGAAGATGCACGCGATGGCCGAGCGCGCCGTCTTGGCACACCTCCAGAAGCTCGAAGATGACGGGCAGGTCGCGCACACGCCGGACGGACGACAGGTGACGACCCGCGAAAATTAGCTCAACACGGGAAACCCGACATGCCGATGAAACAAAACATGCCGCTGAAGGAAAACGCGGCGGAGCCGGAGCCACGGACGGCGTCTGACGACGCGGAAGCGCGCGGCGCTCCCCGTGGCATCAACGACCGCGACGTATTGGAAAAGAGCCTGCGCGCGGCGGAGCGCCGCTCTTCATTTCTCGCCGAGGCGAGCGAACTGCTCTCGTCTTCACTCGACTACGAGACCACGCTCGCCAGCATCGCGCGACTCGCCGTGCCGCGTCTGGCGGACTGGGCCGCCGTGGACATGCTCCGGCCTGACGGCGAGGTCAAACGGCTCGCCGTCGAGCACGTTGACCCGTCGAAGGTCGAACTGGCGCACGAGTTGTGGCGGCGCTATCCCTTGCGGCCAGATGAGCCGGCGGGCGTCCGCAAAGTCTTGGCGACGGGCGAGTCGGAGTTTTATCCCGAAATCACGGACGCGTTGCTCGAGGCGGTCGCCTACGACGCCGAGCACCTGCGTATTCTGCGCGCGCTCGATCTCAGGTCGGGGCTGATTACCCCGCTCACGGCGCGTGGCCGCGTGCTCGGCGCGATCACTTTCGTGATGGCCGAGTCGGGTCGCCGCTATACACAGGAAGACCTCTCGCTGGCCGAAGACCTCTCGCGCCGCGCGGGCGTAGCCGTGGATAACGCGACCTTGATCGCGCAAGTCGGGGACGAGCGGAGCCGTCTGCGCGACCTCGTGTCGAGCGTGCCCGGTGTGGTGTGGGAAGCTTGGGGCGAGCCTGATGTCGCCTCGCAGCAGATCAACTTTGTCAGCGACTATATCGAGCAGATGCTCGGCTATACGAAAGAGGAGTGGCTCGCAACCCCAAACTTCTGGCTCTCAATCGTCCATCCGGAAGACCGTGAGCGCGCCGCCGCCGCCGCGCGCCGAAAGTTCGAGACGGGCAGCGGAGTGAGTGTGTTTCGCTGGATGCGGAAGGACGGCGGCGTCATCCACGTCGAGGCGCATTCGGTTTCGGTGCGCGACGCGGGGGGCCGCCCCGTGGGGATGCGCGGCGTGACGATGGACGTGACGGCGCGCAAGGTCGCGGAGGAAGAGCTGAACCGCCGCGTGCGTCAAGCTGTGCTCGGCGCGGACGTGGGCGTCGCGCTCGCCGAAAGCGGCGGCTCGCTCCGGCAGGTTTTACAGCATTGCATGGAGGCGGTCGTTCGTCATCTCGACGCCGCCTTCGCGCGCGTCTGGACGCTCAACGACGCGGAGAACGTGCTTGAGCTTCAGGCCAGCGCGGGAATCTACACGCATCTGGACGGCGCGCACGGGCGCGTGCCCGTCGGCAAGTTCAAGATCGGGCAGATCGCCGAAGCGCGCAAAGCGCACCTGACAAACTCCGTGGTCGGCGACCCGCGCGTCGGCGATCAGGAGTGGGCGCGACGCGAGGGGATGACGGCCTTTGCCGGGTACCCGCTCATCGTCGGCGAACGACTGGTCGGCGTGCTGGCGATGTTCTCGCGCAGGGCGTTGCCGGAAGACACGCTCGCGGCGCTCGCCTCGGTCGCCAACGTCATCGCGCAGGGCATCGAGCGCCGACGCGCCGAGGAACGGCTGGCCGAACTTCTGTACGAGCGCGAGCGCACGCTGGAAGAGGTCTCCACTCCGGTCGTACCCGTGCTCGAAGGCGTGCTCGTCCTCCCGCTCATCGGCTTGCTCGACAACGTGCGGACAGAGCGTGCGACGCAGGCCGCGCTACAGGAGGTGGCGCGGACGGGCGCGCGTGCCTGCATCATAGACATCACGGGCGCGCGGCTGGTTGACTCGCACGCGGTGGCGAACCTGACGAAACTCGTGCAAGCTCTGAAGCTCGTCGGCGCGGAAGCGTTCGTCACGGGCGTCGGCGCACAGGTCGCGCACACGCTCGTCCATCTCGGACTCGACCTGCACGGTTTAAAAACCTATCGCACGCTCGCGCAGGCGATCTCCTCGCTCATCAACGACCCACGCGGGCGACGCGGCGCGTAAATCCGCATGGACAAGGGGAAGAAAAATTAATGGCGCTACCCAAAACATTAGGCGAACTCAAGCGGCAGGGCTATCACGTGCGCTCCGTCAAGGACGAGTTGCGCGCGAATCTTCTCGAAAAACTCCGCGCGGGCGAAAAGATTTTCCCCGGCATCGTCGGCTACGACGAGACCGTCATCCCGCAAATCACGAACGCCGTACTCGCGCGGCACAACCTGATTCTGTTGGGTCTGCGCGGTCAGGCCAAGAGCCGCATCATTCGGCAACTCGTCAATCTTCTCGACGAGCGGATTCCCGTCATCGCCGGCTCCGAAGTCAACGACGATCCGCTGCGCCCCATCAGCGCTTACGGGCGACAGACCATCGAACAGCACGGCGACCGGACGCCGCTTGCGTGGGTGGGGCGCGACGCCCGCTTCGTCGAGAAACTCGCTACGCCCGATGTGACGGTCGCCGACATCATCGGCGACGTAGACCCGATCAAGGCCGCGCGCGGCGGACATCTGTTGAGCGACGAGCTGACGATTCACTACGGCCTGTTGCCGCGCGCTAACCGCGGCCTGTTCGCCATCAACGAGCTGCCCGACCTCGCCGGCAAAATTCAGGTCGGCCTCTTCAACATCATGCAGGAGGGCGACGTGCAGATTAAGGGCTACCCCGTCCGCCTCGCGCTCGACGTGATGCTCGTCTTTTCCGCCAACCCCGAAGACTACACCGCGCGCGGCAAGATCATCACGCCCTTGAAAGACCGCATCGGGACGGAGGTGATGACGCACTACCCGGCGGACTTGCAACTCGGCGTCGAGATCACGCGGCAGGAGGCTTGGACGACGCGCGAAGGCGTCGAGGGTGCGCTCGTCATCCCGGATTTTATCCGCGAACTCATCGAGCAGATCGCCTTCGAGGCGCGCGACGACCAGCGCATTGACAAGCGGAGCGGCGTCTCGCAGCGTCTGCCGATTACGGTCACGGAATCCGTCGTCTCGAACGCCGAGCGGCGCGCCATCACGACCGGCGAAGACGAAATAGTGCCGCGCGTCTCGGACGTGTACGCCGCCGTCCCCTCGATGACCGGCAAGATGGAACTCGAATACGAGGGCGAGCAGATCGGCGCGCCGAAAATCGCGCGCGACCTCATCAAGCGCGCCGCCGGCGAAATCTTCGAGGGCTACTTCGTCGGCGTGGATTTTACGCCCGCCGTCCGCTGGTTCGACGAGGGCAACACCCTGCGCCTCGCCGACACCGCTTCGGCGGACGAGTGCGTCACGCTGCTGGAGTCTGTCCCCGACCTCATCGAAACCGTCCTCGTCCCCTTCGACTTCAAACGCGAGGACGCCGGCCAACTCGTCGCGGCCTGCGAGTTCGTCCTCGAAGGTCTCTACGCGCAGAACCGGATCAGCCGCAACGAAGAGGGCGGCTACACGGCGGTGACGAAGGCGCGCAAAGACCGGCGCGGGATGATCTACGACGACCTGACGGAGACTGGACGATACAGCTAATGAGCGACGAGAGTAGGAGTGTACATCCGAAGGCTTTGCCCAATTATCAGGAAGCGGTTATTCCGCAGGGAAAGCTTGAAGAATATGCTCTTAATCCCGCTCACAAAGATGGGCAGCACAAAGCGCGTCTTTTCAAAAGCATACTTGGGTTTGAAAAAGCCGACTGGCGGAAGCTGGAAAAAGTCGTTCTGGATGAACTACCCTATCATGAAGCACTACCTGCCGGAGAAGGTCAATGGGGCAAGAAGTATCTTGTGGCTTTACCGATAGTGGGTCTTAACGGCAATACTGCTATTGTAGAGACTATCTGGATAATCAGACCTGAAACTGACTATCCAAGTTTTGTCACCCCGCGAACGATAAGAGAAACGAGGTGAGCCATGATCGAAGTTAAAAAAGCTCACGAACTAGACATTGTCGAACTGACGGAAGACTTGCCGGAGTACGGTCTTCATCGGGGCGCGCAAGGCACTGTGGTTGAGGTCTTCGATAAACCCGAAGAAGCATACATGATTGAGTTCTTAGAGGATTCAGGCGCGACCTCAAAGATTGCCGATTGGGTAAAGCCTGAACAATTCAAGAACATTGATGTTACTGCCAGAGGATTTTACAAGGAAGGTATTAAAGCCTTGTCTGAGGGAAATTTCGTCGAGGCACTACGTAATCTCAGAAAAGCAGCTAACCTCATACCAAGTTTTGTAGGGGGGATGCACAATTCTCTTGCTCAGTCTATAGGACCACATGAAGACTGGGAGAAATTCATTTTTGCGATGCGACTTGTCCGGTTCATTGATCCCAATTATGGATTTGCGAAAGATAATTTAGCCATTGCTTACCTGAACTATGGGGTGCAAGAAGCTAGAAAGGGAAATTACGAAGAGTCTCTACAATTCTTTCACGCTGCCCTTGGGGTAGACGCAAAGCAAGAAATAATCACTCTCGTCAAAGAGAACATTGCTGCAAGTTATACAGCCCTTGGGATGCAAGCCTTCCGTAATGGCAATGTCGAAGGTGCTTTAGGTTATTTCCGTTCAGCACGGTTTTCTGCCTCAAACGAGATAACTAGACAAAATTTTGCGAAGGCTCATATTCACTATGCAAATTTCCGTTCGGGTGTTGGCGACTGGGAGAGGGCAATCGATAGTTATCAACGAGCCGAAGACGCTGGCTTAATGCTGCCAGAGGCCTTGAATAACCATGCTTGCGCTTTAGTACATGCCGGGCAATTTGTACAAGCGATGATTATTTTGGAAAGTGCACAGGCACTGGCCCCCGAAGATGAGACAATAAAATCAAATATTTCCAAGCTGCTTGAAATCAATCAGGCTTCGGTGTTAAACGTAGAAGTTGTTGCGCGAGACTTCATAACCGAAGAAATTGAAGTTGGCTTTCTCATTCCTCCAATGAGTACGGTTCCCCTCCGCCTAGCAGCTCAACCAGCATGAAGGGTGCAGTTAAAGCAAAGTGAAGTTCATCCGCTACTCAAAATTCAAAGGCTTCGACGTGTCGGGCGTCTCTCTGGGCGACCTGATGGAGATGTTGCAGGACTCGCTGCTTCAGTCGGGCTACGACGACGATTATTACTGGACGCGGCAGCGGCAGGAGCCGGACACGTCGCTCGACGCGCTCCGGCAGGCGCTCTTGCAGGCGCTCCTCGACATGGGCGAGCTTGACGCGCGCGACGTGGAGCAGATGCTCGCGGAGAACAACGGGCAATTCAAGGGATCGCAACTCGAAGAGTTACTCAATCAACTAATCGAGCGGATGGTCGAAGAAGGTTACTTGAAGTTGAACGAAGAGCCGCGCCAGCCGGACGAGCGGCGACGGCGCGGACAGCGTGGGCCGGGCGAGGTGGGCGAGCCTTTGCCGCGCGACGTGAAATTCGAGTTGACGGAGAAGGGGCTGGACTTTCTCGGCTACAAGACGCTGCGGAACCTGTTGGGGAGCATGGGCAAGTCTTCGGTCGGGCGGCACGACACGCCGCATCTTTCGACCGGCATCGAAGCGGCGCAGGCATCGAAGCCTTACGAGTTCGGCGACACCATCAACCTCGACGTGAACGCGACGCTGATGTCGGCGATCAAGCGCGAGGGCTTGGGCGTGCCGCTCAATCTCGAATACGGCGACCTCTACGTCCACCAGCAGGACTATCAATCGTCGTGCGCGACGGTCGTCATGCTCGACTGCTCGCACTCGATGATCCTCTACGGCGAAGACCGCTTCACGCCCGCGAAGAAGGTCGCGCTCGCGCTCTCGCACCTCATCCGCACACAGTACCCCGGCGACTCTCTGAAGGTCGTGCTCTTTCACGACGACGCGGAGGAGTTGCCGCTCGCGCGTCTCGCCACGACGCAGGTCGGCCCGTACCACACGAACACCGCCGAGGGCTTGAAACTCGCGCGCCGGCTGTTGCAGGCGCAGCGCAAGGAGATGAAGCAGATCGTGATGGTGACGGACGGCAAACCCACCGCCTGCTTCCTCGACGCACAGACGCCCGCCACGGTCGGCGGACGCTCACGCGCGCACCTCTTCGGCGAACTGCACGGCGGTCGCCGCCTCTACAAAAACTCGATGGGCGGCGACCCCATCGTGATGGAGGCGACCTTCCGCGAGGTGCAGGCTTGCCGCAAGGCCGGCGTGATGATTAATACTTTCATGCTGGCGACCGACCACTACCTCATCGAGTTCGTCAAACAGATGACGCAGATGACCAGCGGCAAAGCCTACTTCGCCACGCCCGGCAACCTCACGCAGTTCGTGTTGATTGATTTTCTGAAACGCAAGAAGAGTCGCGTCCGGTAAAGCAGGAGGCCAGAGGCAGACGGCAGGAGCAGGATTTTTTGGATTTATGTCGGCTGAAAGCTGAACGCTGATGGCTGATTGCGTTTTAATCGAGTAAGACTCGCGCGCGGAGAGACTCGGCGAGTTCGAGCGCGGCAAGCAAGCGGAGGAACTGTTGATAGTTGCGGCTGCGCGTGCGTGCGCGCTCGCGCTCGGAGGTCGAAAGGTCGTAGCGCAGCACGTTGTCGAGAAAGTCGTAGTAGTCGGGCGTGGCGGCGAGCGGCAGCTCGCGCGTGTAGGTCGTGCGCGCGGCGTCGTCGGAGGTAAAGCCGGCGAGTGTGTCGAAGAGGTGGTCGGTCGTCAGGTGCCCGGCCTCGCGGGCGAGGCGGATCGGCAGGCGCAGCTCGAAGAAACGGAGGCCGCTGACGGTCGTTACGCTCCGCAGATGTTTGGTGCCCTCGCCGTCGAAGGGCGAGTCGCTGTCGAGCATGACGCGCATCAGGCGCGGCTGATCCTTTACGTCCATCGTATCGAGGGCGAGCTGCACGCGGTCGGCGAGAAACTTCTCGAACTGTCCTTCTATCGGGTAGGTGATGCGGCCCAGACAGCCGACGGATTCGCCCTCGCCCGCCGTGTCCGCCGGCAGGCGCGCCGGGCAGGTCAGACAGATGGTCGTCTCCGCGTGCATCTTCTCAAGCTCTTCGGCGGCGCGCTCCACGAAGCGCACCTTCTCATCGCTCGGAGCCGAAGCCTCTCCGGTCGTCAGGCGCGTGTGCAGACTTCCCAGACGACCCCACGCGCGCAGGTGCTCTTCCTTGTAGCGCGCGCGCAGCGAGCAGGGGTATTCGATGGCGAATTCTAAAGACAAGCGTCCCTCTGTGATCGTTTGTTACACCCGGAAAAGTGTCACGGCTTTTGCGCGGCGCTCCGGGTCGCGCGCTATAATAGCAGAAGAAAGATGGTAGCCGCACTACATCCTCCGGGGCCGAAAACATTGCTGCCGGGCGGTCAGATGCGCGCGTTCCGGCGCGACCCGCTCGGTTTTCTCACGCGGCTCGCGCGTGAGTATGGCGACATGGCGCAGTTCCGCATCGGCCCGCAGAAAGCCTTTCTCCTGAGCCATCCCGACGACATCCGCGACGTGTTCGTGACGCACCATGAACGCTTTCACAAGGGGCGCGCGCTGCAACGCTCGAAGCGACTGCTGGGCGAAGGGCTGCTGACGAGCGAAGGCGCGCATCACCGACGCCAGCGACGCCTCGCGCAGCCCGCCTTTCATCGTCAACGCATCGCCGCTTACGGCGAGGTGATGGTCGCTGACGCGGCACGAACTTCGAGCCGCTGGCGCGACGGCGCGACGCTCGACATCTCGGAAGAGATGATGCGTCTGACGCTCGCCATCGTCGGCAAAACTCTGTTCGACGCCGACGTTGAGCACGACGCGGACGACGTGGGCGCGGCCTTGAACGAAGTGATGGAGCTGTTTGGCTATCTGATGCTGCCGTATTCGGAGCTACTGGAAAAGCTGCCGCTGCCGCTGCCGCCGGTCGTCCGCTTCCAACGCGCGCGCGCGCGGCTCGACTCGGTCATCTACCGCATCATCGGTGAGCGGCGCGCGCGCGATGAAGATCGCGGCGACCTGCTCTCGATGCTCCTGCTCGCCGAAGACGAAGAGGACGCGGGCGCGCGGATGTCGAACGAGCAGGTGCGCGACGAGGTGATGACCCTTTTTCTCGCCGGTCACGAGACGACGGCCAACCTGCTGACGTGGTGCTGGTATCTGCTGGCGCAACACCCGGAGGTCGAAGCGAGGCTGCACGCGGAACTCGACGAAGTGCTCGAAGGCGGAAGACTACCTGTCGTCGAAGACATCCCGCGCTTGCGCTACACGGAGATGGTCGTGGCCGAGACGATGCGTCTCTACCCGCCCGCGTGGACAACCGGGCGGCTGGCCGTCGTCGAACACGAGGTCGGCGGTTTCGTCATCCCGAAGGGCGCGCTCGTTCTCCTCAGCCAGTACGTCGTCCACCGCGACCCGCGCTTCTGGCCCGACCCCGAACGCTTCGACCCGGAACGCTTCATCCCCGAAGCGAAAGAGACGCGCCCCCCGTTCGCCTACTTTCCTTTCGGCGGCGGCGTGCGCCGTTGCATCGGCGAAGGCTTCGCGTGGATGGAGGCCACGCTGCTGGTCGCCGCGTTCGCGCGCCGCTGGCGGATGCGCCTCGCGCCCGGTCACAAAGTCGAGGCCGCGCCGCGCATCACGCTCAGACCGGGGAAAGAGGGAGTAGTGATGACGCTGGAAAAACGCGATCTCTGAAGGAGGAAAGAAATTGTCCATCGAACCAGACCTGCTTGAAATTCTCGTCTGCCCCGCCTGCCGGGGCAAGGTGGAGTTAAAGACGGACGGCGGCGCATTGAAATGCGTCGAGTGCCGTCGCGTCTATCCGGTGCGCGACGGCATCCCGGCGATGATCGTCGAAGAGGCCACGATTGAAGATGAGAAGCCCGCTGAGACGGTCTGAGCCGGGCCTTCTCTCCCACGCGCCGGACGACATGGCGACGCTCGTCGCCGACGGCAGCACGGCGCGTCCGCTCGCCGCCGCGCCGTGGGACTGGGCGGAGGTGCGCCGCGTGCTCGTCGTGCGCCTGCGTTCAATCGGCGACACGGTGCTGGCGACGCCCTCGCTCCGTGCGCTGCGCCGTTTCCTCCCGCACGCGCGGATAGACATCCTGCTCGAAGACTGGGTCGCGCCGCTCGTCGAGGGCTTGGCGGACATTGATCGCATCGTCACCGTCCGGCGCAAGAGCAACCGCGCGCGTTTCGAGGCCGCGCGCGAGCTACGCGCCGCCGGCTACGACGTGGCCTTCAACCTCCATGGCGGGAGCACCGCCGCGTTGCTCGTGCGCGCGTCCGGCGTGCCGCGTCGCGTCGGTTATCGTGATTACGCCTACGCCGCGCTGCATAATCACCTCGCGCCGCCCTCCGCGCAGTTGTGGCAAAAGGAAAAGACTCACTCCGCCGAGCAGCAGCTTGCGCTCTTGGGGTGGGCCGGCGTTCCCGTGACCGACCGCCCCGCGACAAGCCTTCCCGTCAACTTGCGCGCGACGGAGAGCGTCCGGCAAAAACTCCGCGACGCGGGTCTCGGCGCAGGCGAAGCGTTCGCGCTCATGCATCCGGCGGCGGCCTTCGACTCGAAGACGTGGGCCGCCGGGAACTTCGCGCGCGTGGCCGACCACTTGGCCGCGCGGGGCTTGAGCACGGTCGCCGTCGCCTCGCCCCATGAATCCGTCATCCTCGACGAACTGCGCCGCCACACCAGCACGCCGCCCGTCATCTTGACAGACCTAACGCTGCCGGAAATTACCGCGCTTGCCAGACGCGCCGCGCTCTTCGTCGGCAACGACAGCGGCCTCGCGCACATCGCCGCCGCCGTCAAGATTCCGTCCGTCGTCATCTTCGGCTCCTCCAACGTCGCCCACTGGCAACCGTGGACGATTGCCCCCACGGAGGTCGTCCGCGAGGAGATGCCCTGCGCTCCCTGCCCCGGTTACACCTGCGCCGAGTTCGGCGTCGCCGAGTGCATCCGCCGCGTCCCCGCCGAGCGCGTGACGGCGGCCATCGAGCGCGTGCTGGCGGCTTCTGTTTCCATGCTATGATAACTGCCAGAGCCAAGCTGCTGATGGGAGAAGAGCGATGAGCGCCACCCTGCGTTGGACATCTCGTGATCTGGAGGCGCTGCCCGACGACGGGAAGCGTTACGAAATTATAGACGGAGAATTGTATGTGTCCTCACAGCCGCACTGGTATCATCAGGCCGTTTGCGGACAGCTCTGCGCGTTGTTACAGGCTTGGAGCAGGCAGGCCGGGGCAGGCCGCGCCAACTTCGCGCCGGGCGTGATCTTCGCCGACGACGAGGACGTCGCGCCGGATGTGGTCTGGATTAGCAGCGAGCGGCTGGCCTCCGCGCTCCGGCCTGACGGCAAGCTCCACGCCGCGCCGGAGTTGGTCATCGAAGTCCTCTCGCCGGGCGGACTGAACGAGCGGCGCGACCGAGAGGCGAAGCTCAAGCTCTACAACCGCCGCGGCGTCTCCGAATACTGGATTGTGGACTGGCGCACGCGCATCGTGGAAGTCTACCGGCGCGGCGCGGCGGCGCTCGAACTAAACGCCACGCTCTACGAACCCGACGCTCTAAGCACGCCACTCCTCCCCGGCTTCACTCTCCCGCTCGCCACGCTGTTCGAGGACATCCCGCGCGACGCAGTTTAAGCGTCAACCTGTCAAGCCGTCACCTGAATCCGATGCCCTCTGGGCATCCAAATATTTCTCACTTTAAACGAAGGAGATCAAACCATGTTCACACCAATCCCCCAACGCACTTACTCATCGCATTTGGTCTCTCGCCTCGTCCGCCGCAGTCTCCTGTTGCTCCTGACCCTCTCGCTCCTAGCTGGCCCCCTCTCCGCGCAGACCGAGCAGGAGGCGAAGCTGGCGGCGGCCAAGAAATTATTCAGGGAGGGAAATCAACTGCTAGTTGAGCGGACAAAGGAATCTCTCGAAGAAGCCCTCCTGAAATTTACAGAAGCCCTAGGACTGTTCCGCTCTGTGAGCGACGCCACAGGCGAAGCTTTCACACGCAACGCCATCGGCTTCATCTACGACGCCCTCGGCGAGAGGCAGAAGGCGCTTGACTATTTCATGCAAGCCTTGCCGCTCTTCCGCGCCATTGGGGATCGTCGGGGCGAGGCCATGTCGCTCACCAACGTCGGCAGTGTCTATGGTGTTTTGGGCGAGAAGCGGAAGGCGCTCGAATACTTCACGCAAGCCTTGCCGCTCTTCGGCGCCGTCGGGGATCGCAGAGGTGAAGCCACGACGCTCAACAACGTCGGCTTGATCTACGGTGAGCTGGGCGAGGGGCAGAAGGCGCTCGACTACCACGCCCAAGCCTTAACGCTCAGACGCGCCGTCGAGGATCGTGAAGGTGTAGCCACGACGCTCAACAACATCGGCTTGGTCTATAAAGCGCTGGGTGAGAAACGGAAGGCGCTCGACTACTTCGCGCAGTCCCTGCCGCTCAGGCGCGCCGCTGGGGATCGCGGGGGTGAAGCCACGACCCTCAATAACATCGGCGCGGTCTACGACGATCTGGGCGAAAAGCACAAGGCGCTTGAATACTACACGCAAGCCTTGCCGCTCTTCGGCGCCGTCGGGGATCGTGAAGGTGAAGCCACGACGCTCAACAACATCGGCAAGCTCTACCGTGATTTGGGCGAAAGCCAGAAGGCGTTCGACTACTTCGCGCAAGCCTTGCGGCGCATCCGCGCCGTCGGGAATCGCGCCGGGGAAGCCAGGACGCTCAACAACATCGGCGCGGTCTACGACGATCTGGGCGAGAAGCAGCAGGCGCTCGATTACATCACGCAAGCTTTGCCGCTCTTACGCAGTGTCGAAGACCGTGCGGGTGAAGCCCTCACGCTCAACGGCGTCGGCAAGGTCTACGCCGATTTGGGCGAGAGGCAGCAGGCGCTCGAATATTACACGCATGCCCTGTCGCTCTTCCGCCGCATCGGAGACCGTGCTGGTGAAGCCCTCGCGCTCAGCAACATCGGTGCCGTCTACGGCGATCTCGGCGAGACGCAGAAGGCGCTCGACTACTTTATGCAAGCCTTGCCGCTCAGGCGCGCCGTCGGGGATCGCGGGGGCGAGGCCGTGACCCTCAACAACATCGGCAAGGGCTACGATGATCTGGGCGAGAGGCAGCAGGCGCTCGACTACTTTACGCAAGCCTTGTTGCTTGCCCGCGCCGTCGGGGATCGCGCCGGGGAAGCCGATACACTCAGCAACATTGCCTATCATGAGCGTGAACGAGGTAACCTCCGCGAGGCGCTCGCCAGAATCGAGGCGGCTCTCAGCATCGTCGAATCCTTGCGAACCGAGGTTGTCAGCCAGGACTTACGCGCTTCCTACTTCGCGATGGTGCAGGGCTATTATCGGTTCAACATTGACCTACTAATGCGCCTGCACGGACAGCAGCCGTCCGCCGGGCACGATGGCGCGGCGCTGCAAGTGAGCGAGCGGAGGCGGGCGCGCTCGCTGCTCGAACTTCTGGTCGAGGCGGGCACCGACATCCGGCAGGGCGTTGACCCGAAGTTGGTCGAGCGCGAACGCGCCTTGCAGCAGCGACTAAATGCCAGCGCGCAGCGGCAGACACGACTCTTGAGCGGCCCGCACACAGAGGCTCCAGCCGGCGCTATCGCCGAAGAGATCGAAAGCTTGACGACCGAGTTACGGCAGGTCGCGGCGCAGATCAGGCAGACCAGCCCGCGCTACGCCGCGGTGACACAACCGCAGCCGCTCACCTTGCGCGAGATTCAGAAGCAGATGCTTGATGCGGACACGCTGCTGCTCGAATACTCGCTCGGTGAAGACCGCAGTTACCTGTGGGCGGTGACGCCGACCGCCATCACGAGCTACGAACTGCCGGGGCGGGAAGAGATCGAAGCAGCCGCGCGGCAGTTCTACGAATTACTGACCACCCCTCCTCCACAGACGACGGGCACCGCGCCGGAAAGACGTGAGCTAGGCGAAGGGGCGCGGCGACAAGCCAGCGCACAACTCGCGCAGGCGGCTTCGCAGTTGAGCCGAATGCTGCTCGCGCCGGTCGCGGCACAGCTCGGCAAAAAGCGCCTGCTCGTCGTCGGCGACGGCGCGCTGCAATACATCCCTTTCGCGGCCCTGCCAAGTCCGACAAGCGGGGCGGGCACGGCGGCAACCACGCCGCTCGTCGCCGAGCACGAGATTGTGAATCTGCCGTCAGCCTCGACGCTCGCCGTGTTGCGGCGTGAGGCGGGCGCGCGTCAGATTGCGACGAAGACGCTGGCGGTGTTGGCCGATCCGGTCTTTGAAAGGAGCGATGAGCGGCTAAAAACGCGGACTGGCAGGACAGGTGCGCTCGACACGGGGCCGGACAAGTGCGCGGATGAATCTCGCGGTCTCGGCCTAGCCATGGCCGCGTCCGCAAGGCAGTCAGGAGTCGTAGACGCCGGCCTGTGTATCCCGCGCCTGCCGGGGACGCGGCGCGAGGCGGAAGAGATTGTGAAGCTCGTCCCGCCGGCACAGCACAAAGTGGCGCTCGACTTTGCGGCGAGCCGCGCGTCGGCGACCCATCCCGACCTCGGCCAGTATCGCTATGTGCATTTCGCCACGCATGGCTTTCTTAACAGCCAGCATCCGGAACTCTCCGGCATCGCCCTTTCGATGTTCGACGAGCGGGGCGAGCCGCAGGACGGTTTTTTGCGCGCGCACGAGGTCTACAACCTGAAGCTGGCGGCGGAGGTGATCGTCTTGAGCGCGTGCCAGACCGGACTCGGCAAGGAGATCAGAGGCGAAGGGCTGGTCGGACTGACGCGCGGCTTCATGTACGCCGGCTCTCCGCGCGTGGTCGTCAGCCTGTGGAACGTCTCGGACGAGGCGACCGCCGAGCTGATGACGCGCTTCTACCGCGGGATGTTGGTTGACAAGCTGCGCCCTGCACAGGCGTTGCAGGCGGCGCAGGTCTCGATTCTCAGGGAGAAGAGGTTCGAGTCGCCGTACTTCTGGGCTGCCTTCACACTGCAAGGCGAGTGGCGATAAGGACGTGGGCGACGACGAAGGAGGGCGGCGAGTCAATGCGATTTGCCGCCCTTCGGCTTTTTGATAGAATGGCCGAACGAAGAAAGCCGTGAAGAAGATAGCCTGACGCCGACGGCTCTTTTATGAATCAACTGACGACAGAACGCGCGGCGGAGATTGTCGCGGCGGCGCGTGGTCGGCGAGTCGTGGTGTACGGCGACGTGATGCTCGACGAGTTCGTGTGGGGCGACGTGACGCGCATCTCGCCGGAGGCGCCCGTGCCGGTGGTGGACATCCGGCGCGAGTCGGCGCGGCTGGGCGGCGCGGCCAA
>JBGTBQ010000250.1:0-4590 GCA_041749275.1 Pyrinomonadaceae bacterium
GGCGCGGCTCCCGCAACCGGCGCGGACGCGGCATCGCCGCCCGCCGGTCAAACATCCGCGCCGAACGCCACAGCCGCACGTCGCAACTACTGGACGAACTTTCGCGGCCCCTCGCGTGATGGACGCTACGATGAACAGTCCGTGAAGACCAACTGGGGCGCGGGCGGCCTCGCGCAGCTCTGGCGCCAGCCCGTCGGCGGCGGCTACGCCTCGTTCGCAGTGGCCGACGGCGTCGCCTACACCATCGAGCAGCGGCGTGGAGAGGAGACGGTCGCCGCTTACCACATCGAGACGGGGCGTGAGCTGTGGACGAACGGTTGGAGCGCCGCCTACACAGACTCGACCGGCGACGGCCCGCGCGCGACGCCGACGTGGGACGCCGGAAAAGTTTACGCGCTCGGAGCTTTGGGCGAACTGCGCTGCCTCGATGCGAAGACGGGCAAGCTCATCTGGTCGAAAAACATCTTAAGCGACAACGGCGCGTCGAACATCCAGTGGGCGATGGCGGCTTCGCCCCTCATCGTTGACGACAAGGTGGTGGTGTTGGCGGGCGGGCGCGGCGGCAAGTCGGTCGTCGCCTACAACAAGGCGACGGGCGCGCGTGCGTGGGGCGCGTTGAGTGACGACGCTTCGTACACCTCGCCGATGCTGGTCAACCTCGCGGGCCGCCGTCAGGTGCTCGCCGTCACGGCGAACCGGGTCGCGGGGCTGGCGCCCGAAGACGGCGCGGTGCTATGGGAGTTCCCGTGGCGCAACTCCGCCGGCATCAACATCTCACAACCCATCGTCGTCAGCCCAACCCGCGTCTTCATCTCCGCCGGCTACGGCAAGGGCGCGGCGCTCTTCGAGGTCAAGGGCGACGGCAAGGCGTTCGCGGCAACGACCGTCTGGGAGAACGCCATGATGAAGAACAAGTTCAACAGCTCCGTGCTACACGATGGCCACGTCTATGGCCTCGACGAAGGGATTTTGACTTGCGTTGACGTGAACACGGGCGAGCGCAAATGGAAGGGCGGGCGCTACGGCTACGGGCAGGTGTTGCTCGCCAGCGGCCATCTCATTATCACGACCGACGAGGGCGAGGTCGTGCTCGTCAAGGCCGCGCCTGACAAGCACACGGAGGTCGCGCGCTTCAAGGCTCTCGACGGCCAGACGTGGAACAACCCCGCGATTGCCAACGGTCGCCTCCTCGTCCGCAACGCGAACGAGATGGCCTGTTATAAGCTCACCGACTAACGCAAGGGGCAAAGCGAAAAGGGCGAGAAGGTTGAAAGGGAAGAGGCGAAAGGGGATAAAATCCCTCTTCGCCTCTTCCCTTTCAACCTTCTCGCCCTTTTGATTTTCGCCTTACTTCTTCTTCATCTCGCGCGTGAAAATCTTGTTCAGGTTCTTTCCAGAACACCATCAAAGTGACGCTGGCCTGTCACCCACCAAATTGCGCGGCAATGGGCGCTAGTGTCAGATGAATGACCCGTTTAGAGTAGGCGCTAGGCTCTTTAAGCCGACCGATGCGCCTGCTCGATTATAGATGTAGCTCAACATCCGGCACGTCGTCACACTCGACTTAATCACCCGCGCTCCGGGGCTCCGTGAGATGGCGTACACTCTCCCCACCCGACATTAGAGTTGCTTTGACACCTTTCCACTGCCTTGAGACTGCTTGAATTTCTTCGATTGTATCATTATCCACTGGCCTTTTCTCACGATACCCTCTTGTTTCACTATTGACAGAATTGGGCAGGAAAGCTATGTTGCCGCGGCACAATCTTTACCGTGTGACTCTGAGGCGCTTTTTACTCCACTAACTTCACGCCATTATGCATTCGATAACGGCTCGTCCTAGATAGTGCGCCTCAGAGGTCATTCTTACTCTACACAACCTTGTTCTGCGTTTGCTTGTACAGCACAACGCTTGTGCACAAAATGCCCGGCGCATAATCTGGAGGAACTGATGGAGAAGGAATCCGGCGGGATCGGCGGTAACAAATTCTTCAAAGTTGCTGGCTGGTTAGCGTGGAAGAAGTCACAGGTATTCGTTCGTTCACACCTGTCGCACTTTCTGGCCGTGTTACTCGGGATTCTAGTCCTAATCCGAGAAGTGCCCGAGCTTATGAAAATGTTGGAAGAGGGTCACACTGGCTGGTG
Source organism: Pyrinomonadaceae bacterium (assembly GCA_041749275.1). Taxonomy (GTDB): domain Bacteria; phylum Acidobacteriota; class Blastocatellia; order Pyrinomonadales; family Pyrinomonadaceae; genus JBGTBQ01. The sequence continues at coordinate 2,146 of JBGTBQ010000250.1, forward strand.
GGAGATTCTCATTATCATAATTGTAATTTGCACGGTTCTCGCAGCACTGTGGGAGTTAGAGTTGTTTGGCAGTAAGCTCTCGACTTCGCCCCAAGAGGTCAGGTTTGTTGCCGCAATGCGCTCTCTTCTTCAAGGGCTGGAAAGATTCATGTATGGCAAAGATCGGGAGCCTGATATTGATAAGCGACTAAAGGAATTTATAAAGGGCTTCCTTGAAGTAACGAGTTATACGCTATGCGGTAGGCGGGAGATCGCCGCAGGGCTGATGCTGCCGACAGAAGGCGGAAAGGAAATCGAGCTTCGAGGAAAGACGGATGGTGCGCTGTACCCGGAAAAGCTGATAATCCCGTTGACTGACTCCTCAACTGAGGAGACCACTGGGCCAGCCGGGCACTCTTACCAGATGTCGAAGATTGTGTATATGCCCTTTAAAAGATGGAAACTCGGATGGCCATTTAGGTATAAAGAGCGCTACGAACCTTCAGAGCCTGCCGAGGGGTGGGTTCCTGCTGATGACCCTTTGAATGAACAGTTCTGCTCGGTGTTATGCATTCCAGTAGCAGTTTACCAAGAGCAGCATAGAAGGCAAAGGTTTGGCGTACTCAACTACAGCACGAAATCATACGATCCATTTGTCCACAGGGATTTCATGATGGGCGAATGCTTCAGCAGTATTCTGGCAGTGGCCTTCGCGGCAGTTCAACGAGAAGCTTCGGAACAGAAGAAAGTAGAAAACCTAACTGAGGTACTTACGGCAGTAGCAAATGACCTATCGGAGGAAGAAGACACGAAAGGGGCCAATTGACTTTTCCCACGCCCTACATGACATAGGGAATGCATGAGACGAAAGCAGTTGACCCCACAAAACGTGCCGGACGACGGCGGTGATCGCGATCACCGCTGCCGTTTACTTACCCTTAACCAAGTCCTTTATTGAGTTATTAAACCCTTTAAGACTGGTAACTTTGTTATCAAACTCGCGCCTGAATGCCGCCTGCCCAGACGTGGACGCCCGATCAAAAAGATCGTCAGTGTCTGATTGAACCGAATCATTCTTTTGCTCAAGAACCGTTTTTAGGATGGATCGGTCTCCGTTTCCATTTCCATTATCATTACGGCTTTCTTCCGCTGCCGCTGCTGAGGTGCTCATATTTGATCTCCTTCTCTCATCATTAGAGTCGGGTGAATCGTCGGCCAAAGGCTTTCTCATAATCGCCTTAATTACAGTGCCGATGAGGACAAGGAAGGTGAGGGCGCGTCGGAAACGTCCTTTCTCCTTAGATGTCTGGTGATGGAAGGCATCGGGCAGAAGACTTGAGCCTTTGCTCGTGTCGGGGTTCTCGACAACGATGCCATTGATTCTGCGATCCATCGCTTCTCCGATACAGTGTGTCCCGCCGGAAGTGCATCCCATATGGTAGAAGCTAATTGCCGCAAAAAACGTCGCTTTTCTACCACACTCCGCAGGAAAATCAAAGCGCTATTTTCGCGCCTCACGACAAATCCGACGGCAATTTTGGTGCCAGCTGTAGCCAAAAGGGGTCTTGAAGGGCATGGTCCCGCAGGAAGGAAGGTTGAGGTTTCCGGCTCATTTAGAGCCAATAACTAACCTAGCACCGCGAAACTAAAAAAACAAGCCCGTTCTAGGCCCCCAGCCAGCAATATACGGCAGAGCCTGAATAAAAGGTTCGATTTAGGGAGCTTGATTCGATGTTAATTATCGAACTATAAGTTGTCAAAAGGGTCACGAATCTAATGTCAATAAGAAGCCCTTACTGTCAACTAGACGACATCTTGAACGAACCTTAACGATATGAATTGCAAAATTAAGCCGTCCCCTCCAAAGTAAGTTATTAGGATTTCATCCGTGGGCATCCACTATTTTGGACAAGAGTGCTTTTGGATGGAACTGCCCACGGCTATCAATTCACAGAAGCGTTATAATGCATTTACAAACTTCGGCCCGCCTTACTCACACCGGCCAGTGTGAGGACAGGCCGCGACTTCCCTGACGTGGAGGGCGGGCCGAATCCTTATCAGGGACAGGCCACAGGGAGGCCGGAATGACTGACGACGAATTAAATGAACTGATTGAATTACGCGCTAAGGCACGTCTTACCCCGGACGAACACCCCCTTGCACGGCTGGAAAATCTTATCGCTTACAGGCGCTACTTAGACAGCTACACTCAAGAGGAAATAGACCGCCTCTTAACTCAATTCAAAGACCTCACAGGTCAAGATCAACAAGACTTGTGGGATCGCGCCACAAACAGGCCGAACCCTAACTTTTTCAATCTTTCAGCGCTGATGTCGGGACACATTTTGTAAATGAGCGAGTGGTCACGAGTTAGCGACTCGTGAGAGCATTGGGTTTACCATGACTCAAAGCTCTTGTCCCACTCGCCTGCGCGAGTATATCAACGCCATGTTGCCCGCGGCACAT
>JBGTBQ010000251.1:0-1660 GCA_041749275.1 Pyrinomonadaceae bacterium
ATTGCGGATTGCGGATTAGAGAACAAATCGCCTTCCAATCCGCAATCCGCAATCCGCAATCCGCAATCCGTGCGTGATGTGCACATCACGAGATCATGGGACGAGGCCGAGGTGCGTCTCAACGCGGGCGGCAAGGTGCTCTACATGCCGACGAACGCCGCGCTCGACTGGACGAGTCCGCCGCTCGACCGCGTGCCGGTCTTCTGGAATCGTCTGATGGGGCCGGAGTGGGGGCGGATGCTGGGGACTTGGAACGATGTGAAGCATCCGGCGCTCGCCGCCTTTCCGACCGAGACGCATTTCGACTGGCAGTGGGCCGAGATCATTCGCAACGTGCGCGCGGTGAACATGGATCGTCTGCCGCGCGAGTTGAAACCAATCGTCTACGCGATTGACGACTGGAATCGCAACTACAAACTCGGTCTCGTCTTCGAGTGTCGTGTCGGTCGCGGGCGTCTGCTCGTCTCGGCCTTCGACCTCGAAAGCTCGCTCGACGAGCGGCCCGTGGCGCGCGCTCTGCGCCGTTCGCTCCTCGCTTACATGGCCTCGCCTCGCTTCCGGCCTCCCGTCGCGGTCACGGCGGCAGACCTGCGCGCCCTTCTCTTCGACACGCGCATCATGCGGCGTCTCGGCGCGCGGGCGTTGGCGGAAGCGCAACCGTCAAACGACGCGGCGAATGCCATTGATGGCGACCCGAACACCTTCTGGCTCGTGGGCGACTTGAGAAGGAAAGACCTGAAGCACCCGCATGAGTTGACCGTCAGCTTCCGCGCGCCGGTCGCCATGTCCGGTCTCGTCATCATGCCAAGACAGAACCACCGCGAGCACGAAGGCGACATCCGCGAATACATCGTTCACGCGAGCGACGACGGCAAAGAGTGGCGCGAAGTCGCGCGCGGCTCTCTCGTCTCGACGTTCGACCCACAGCAGTTGCGTTTTTCTCAAACCGTCACTGCGCGACATCTTAAGTTCACGGCCATCTCCGGCTTCGGCCCGGACACAACCGCTGCGCTCGCCGAACTCGCGGTCATCTACGCGGGGCCGAAACTCGCGGACGATGATACGAGCAACGTCGAATATCAGCGTGGCCGCACCGCGACCACCGACATCGAAGCGGGGCCGGATGCTTCCGAAAGGCCATCGAGTTCGACGCCGCAACCAAAGCGCAAACCCGCGCCCCGTCGCAAGACAAAAGCGCGTCCCTGATTCTTAACGTCGCGCAAAGTTTTGTTGTAACCGGACAAGCGCACGGCTCGTCTTCAGTTGGTATAGACGACCGTTTCGCGCCGTGGGGTTCCGGGGCACGGACAAGCATCGGGCCACATCCGAACGGCTATCCGCGTCAATCTTAATTTCGCTTACCGAGGAGACATCAACGATGAGAAGAGTTTTAGTGGGATGTGCGATGGCCTGTGCGCTGCTGTTCGCCGTGGCCGTGAGCGCCGCCGCGCCGACCAACTTCGCCGGCACGTGGGCGCTCGACAAGTCCAAGAGCAAGCTGCCGGAGATGATGGCCAACATCGAAAGCATGACGCTGACCGTGACGCAGGACGATAAACAAATCACGGTTGAAAATAAGATCAGTGGGGCGGGCGGTGGCGGCGGTCAGGGCAGCGGAGGGCCGGGGGCCGGTGGCCCTCCCGGTGGTCAGGGCGGCCCC
>JBGTBQ010000252.1:0-46707 GCA_041749275.1 Pyrinomonadaceae bacterium
GCTGACGCAAACCACCGCCCTCGCGTGGCACGACACGGGCCACATACTCGTGGCGCAGATCGCGTACCTGCGCCTGTCGCCCACGGCGAAAACGCAGGTTGACAATCTGCTTGTTACTCCGCCGGGAAAACGCCCGCTGATACATCTCTGCGCCGGTTACTACACGCCCGCGACGTGTGAGAAGACCTACGACCCCATCACTATCGCCGTCTGGATGGACGACTTTCGCGGCGATTCGCTGAACGATATTTACGATCATTGGCACTACATCAATTACAACCCGTTCTTCGACGGCACGCCCGCGCGCCCGAACGTCGGCCCTGAGCCGGTGAATGTCCTTGACCGTCTCAACTGGGCTATCAACACGCTCAGGCAGGGGACGGGGCGCGACAAACGCGACGCCGAAGTGCTCGGTTTTCTTTATCACCTCGTCGGCGATGTACACCAACCGCTCCACACGGCCACGCGCTACACGGCGGCGAAGCCGGACGGCGACGCGGGCGGCAACGGCTTCACCATCAAACTGCCGGACGGCAAGAACGGCAGCCTCCATTTCTTTTGGGATGCGGGCGCCGGACGCGCCGGCTTCGAGAGTCCGAAACGACCGCTCGATCAGGCGTCGCGCGACCGCATCCGCGCGCTGGCCGACGAGTTGATGAAGTCCTACCCCGCGGAGTCAATGCCGGAATGGAAAACAATCGAGCCGCTCGCTTGGGTCGAGGAGAGCAATAAGCTCGCGCGCGAGTTTGCCTACGTGAAAATCAAAGAGGGCGAGGCGCCCTCCGAAGCTTACACGCAAGAGGCGCAAAGAATAGTCGGGCGACGAATCGCGCTCGCCGGCTACAGGATGGCCGAAGTCCTCAACACGGTTTTTGACAGACCGCGGGTTGAGAAGACGATGTCAACTCCATAGCACGTCAGCGTGTCTCTTGTGAGCTATTCCGCGCTGACGTGCGGGGTTGAGGGATACATCTTTTTGTATGAAAATCAGAACGAACATCCATTTTTTCGTATCCAACACGCGAGCGCCGTGACCGTTGAATAGCAAATGCGAGACGTTTAATCACGGAAGGTAGCTGGAACATAAGTTGCCTGATTGATTAACGAAAAAATGAGAGTTGGCGTGCGTCCCACGGTGGTGGAGAACTTGCAGGTGTGGCGAGGTTGGAAGGGGACGAAATCTACTGCCGGGATCACTCTTTCCATCGGGTCGGCAGCCATTGCTGTTATCAGGAGCAGTTATTCTGATAATAAGAATTTTTAGTTTCCCTTATGGTTTCTCGGAAACTAAAATGCCGGCTTCAAGCACTTGCAGCTGGTGTTCTCCAGCCATTCATGTTGTAAATGACAGCTTGACCTTATCACCTTCCGGCACGGCCACCACACGCGGTGGTCGGTATAACGAACAGGGGAATGGGTTGCTTGCTCCAAACGGTCATCCGTGGGAGCAAGCGGCGGGACGTTACGGACGGCCCGCCGTGCGCGATACAGTTCCTTTACCTTGACCGTCTCTAAAACTTTTGTTTGAGGAGTCACCTGATGAGCATCAATTGTTTCTCCCGCCTGCTTTCCTTCGCCTTCCTGTTGTTCATCCTGCCGGCCATGGCCGCGGGGCAGGGCACCACTTCGCGCGTGACCGGCATCGTGCAGGACCCGGCGGGCGCGGCGGTCGCCGGCGCACCCGTCGCGCTCCGGAACGAGGCGACGAACGTCACCATCACGACCCAGACGACCTCCACCGGAACCTACGTCTTCGACTCCGTGCAGGTCGGCACCTACACGGTGGCGGTCGAGGTGCCGGGTTTCAAGAAGTTCATCTCGACGCGCAACGCTATCAACGTGAACCAGCCGGCGACCATTGACGTGGTGCTCGAAGCCGGTAACATTGATGAGACGGTGACGATTCAAGGCTCCGCCGAACTCGTGCAGACGAGCACCTCCGGCAACTTCGGCAACACGGTCGAGGAGCGACCGCTCGAAGCGCTGCCCATCGTCGGCACGCGCGGGCGCAATCCACTCAGCTTCATCAACTTCCAGCCCGGCGTCGTCGTCGGCTCGAACACCGGCGGCGGCGTCCACGTCCACGGCGCACGCGACCGCGCCTTCAACTTCACGCTCGACGGCATTGACATCAACGACACGAGCGCGGGCGGCTCGAACTTCACGCCGCTGCGTCCGAACCCCGATTCGATTACACAGTTTCAGGTCATCACGGGCAACTTCACCGCCGACACCGGGCGCTCTTCCGGCGCGCAGGTGACGCTCGTCACCCGCTCCGGGACGAACGAGTTTCACGGCAACATCTTCGACTTCTATCAGACGCCGCGTTTCCATGCCAACGAGTATCAGAACTCGATCAACACGTTGCGCCGTCTTGACGGCACGCTCGGCTCGGTGCCGAAACCGCAATTCGTGCAGCATATCTACGGCGGCTCCATCGGCGGCCCCGTCTACTTCCCGCGCTTCGGCGAGGGCGGCCCCAAAATCTACAATGGAAAGAACAAGACTTTTTTCTTCGTCAACCTGCAAGAGTTACGCACCAGCCAGAGCATCTTCGTCAACCGCACGGTCTACACGGCGGACGCGCGGGCCGGTCGCTTCCGCTATATGATCGGTCGCGCCAACAACAACATCACATCGAGTTTGGCTTCGGTGGATGGCAGCGGCAACCCGCTCTTCCCGGCTTGCGGCGGATCGGTGACGACCAACTGCTTCCGGACATTTAACGTTGTCGGCAACCCGAACATCCCGCTCACCGCCGACCCGACTACGGCGAACCTGATCGGCCTCACGCCGCTGCCGAATAACTTTATCCTCGGCGACGGTCTGAACACCGGCGGCTTCGCCTTCAACGCCCCGCAGACCGAGCGCCAGTACGACTTCAGCAGCAAGGTTGACCACGTCTTCAACGAACGACACGCCGTCTTCGTTCGCTACTCGCGTGGCTCTCAGAACACCATCGGCGACAATGCCAACGGCGGCTTGCAGCGCTTTCCGGGGTTGCCGAATATCGTGGATACGTTCCGCACTCCGCGCAACATGGCCGTCAACTACCGCGCGACGATCACGCCGACGATAGTCAATGAGTTCGTCATCGGCTTCAATAAGTTCACCTTCAGTTTCAATAACCCGGACCCGAACGCCAATGCCAACTCATCGGTCATCCTCAACGTCCCGACCGACCCGCTCAACTCTTCACCGAACATCAACAATGCGCGCACGCTGCGGACGTTCCAGATCGTAGATAACCTCTCGTGGCAGAAGGCCGCGCACACTTTCAAGTTCGGCACGAACCTGCGGTTCCAGAGTCACTTCGACAACCGCAGCTCGGTCGCCGGCTTCAACACGCGCGAGTCCGTCACGCTCGGCACGGGCGATAACCCAGTGCCCGCCTCGTTCGGCACCGCCGCGGCGCTGCTGCCCGGCATCAACGGCACGGATCGCGGGCGTCTCGAAAGTTTCGTCAACGACTACTTCGGGCGCATCGGGCGCATCACGCAAGGCTTCGTCGCCACGAGCGACACGGCCTTTACCCCCGGCGAGCGCTTCCTCTACACGGCGCGTTATCCTGAATACGATTTCTACGCACAGGACACGTGGAAGATCACGTCCAACCTGACGCTCGATTACGGCCTGCGCTGGGAGGCGCGACTCAGCCCGCGCTCCGATAATTTAGTTTTGCGCCCCTCGCGGCGGGTGGCCTTCGGTGAGGCGCCGACCAACCAGATCACGTTCGAGGAGGGCAAGCTCTACGAAGACTCGCTCAAGCAGCTCGCGCCCACGGTCGGCATTGCGTGGGACCCGTTCGGCAGCGGCAAGACTTCCATCCGCGGCAACTATCGCCTCGCCTACGACCGCACCAACACGTTCGTCTTCTCGTCGTTCATTTTCCAGAGCGCGCCGGGCCTGACGCGCGGCATCACGCTCACGTCAAGCGGCTTCCCCGGCGGTTCGGCCAACGCGCTGCTTCGCAACGGGCTGCCCACGCTCAACCCAAATACTTCGACGCCGCTCGCGTTCCGCACGCCGCCGCCTTATTCGCTCAGCACGCTGACGGTGGTTGACCGCGACCTGACCTATCCGCGCACGCACCAGTACGGCGTGAGCTTCCAACGCGAGGTCGGCTGGAACTCGGTGGTCGAGGTCAACTACATCGGTCGGCAGGGACGCAAGCTCTTCGGCGGCTACGATGCCAATCAAGTTGACATCAACAACAACGGCTTCCTCGCCGCCTTCCGCCAACTGCAAAACCCGGCGACGCGCGCGAGTGTCATCACTGATCCGAACTTTCTCATCAACCGCCTCTTCGCGGGAGACTCGCGGCTGAACACAGGCGAGACCGGCTCGCAGTTCCTCATCCGCCAGACGACGAGCAGCAACGTCCGTCTCGCCAACGGGACGATTGCGGGGAACATCGTGGACGCCGGCAGCGTCGCGCAGGCCGCCTTCCTCGTTACGCAGGGCACGCGCACGCCGACGGGGCAGCTCCTGAACGGGCAGTTCATTCTCAACGGTTTCAGCCCCTTCTTCTTCCAGCCCTTCCCGCAGTACGCCGGCGCGGTCAACGTCATCGAGAACAACGACCGCTCGCGTTACAACGCGTTCGAAGTCCAGTTCAGCCGCCGCTTCAATCGCGGCGTCGGCTTTCAGATGAGCTACACGCTCGCCAAGTCGGAGGACACGCGCTCGTTCGACCCGGCCTTCGCGGTCGCCAATCGCGGCACCGCGCAGTCCGCCTCGAATACGCCCTACGACCTCAACAACCGCGACGCCAACTACGCGCCGTCGGACTTCGACCGCCGCCATTCGCTGCAAGGCTACTTCGCGGCGGAGCTGCCGTTCGGCAAGGGCAAGCGATTCCTGAGCGATTCCAATGGGTTGGTGAATCATCTCGTCGGCGGCTTCGAGTTGGCGGGTATCCTGACCTACACGTCGGGCCGTCCGTTCACAGTCTACTCCGGCATCAACTCAGTCTCGCAGGTCGTGCAATCGGCGACGAGTTGCAACGGCTGCTCGCGCGATCTGGGGAGCGTCCTGCTGGAAGGCGGGCGCAACTTCATCTTCACGCAGGATCAGCGCAACATGTTTTTCGCTCCGGCGGCGGGCGAACTGGGCAACACGGGCCGCAATTTCTTCATCGGCCCCAAGCTCTTCTCGCTCGATTTGACTCTCGCCAAGCGCATCCGCTTCGACGAGAGCCGTAACCTCGAACTTCGTCTGGAAGCTCAGAACGCGACGAACACGCCTTCGTTCGCCGTCCCGTCCGACGCCAACCTCGTCATCTCAAGCACGAACTTCGGGTTCGTCGGAGGCAACGTCAACAGCGGCTCGCGCAAGGTGCAGCTCGCGGCGAAGTTCAACTTTTAACGTGGGCTGAACCACAATCCTTGCGGACAGATAAAGAAAGAGGCGCCCCGCGCGGGGCGCCTCTTTTGTCTATGCCTTCAGTCCGGTTCAGAACTGGAGCTTGAGGCCGAACTGGATGATGCGCGCCGACTCGCCCGTCTGGATGACGTTCGTAGATGTGTTCGGCGCGACCGTGGTGCAGCAAGTCCTCCCGAACTGGGTGGAGGTGACGGTGGGCGAGCCGACCGAGGCGCTGCGCGGGTTGTCGAAGTTCGGATGGTTGAAGGCGTTGAACATCTCGGTGCGGAACTGCAACCGGAACCGCTCCGTGAGGTTGAACATCTTCACGATGCCGAGGTCAACGTTCCAGTAGTTCGGCCCGCGGAAGATATTGCGGCCCGACCCGTTCGACCCCGGCGCCGGGATGGTGAACGCCTGATTGTTCTCGAAGACCACCGGCCCGATGACGTTCGGCAGTTGCTGTAAGCGTGCGCGGATGTTCGGGTCCACGACCAGCGCCCGCGAGACGTGCGCGGCGTTGCTGGTGAGCTGGCCGCTGTTGACCTGAAACGGCTCGCCGGTCATGTAGGTGTAGATCGTATTGATCGTCCACCCGCCGAGCAGTTGGTTGAGCGGGCCGGGGATGTCGCCAAGAAAGCGGTGGCCCCGACCGACGGGCAACTCCCAGACCGAGGCCGCCGTCAGGACGTGCGTGCGGTTAAAGTCGGACACCGCCCACTCATCGCGGAAATTGCGGATGTCCGCGACCGCGCGCGAAGTGGTGGTGTTGAGAGCGCCGCCCGAAGTCGCTCCCACAGGGTCAACCGACTGGTTGTCCATGGACTTGCTGAAGGTGTAGGCCATGTTCAGACCCAACCCGGTGGCAAAGCGGCGGCGCAGAGTGAACTGCGCGGCGTGATAGGAAGAGCTGCCGCTGTTGTCTATGTAGGTGATCGTGCTGAACTGCTGGTTGGGCCGGAGTTTGAGCGCGAGCGTCGTGTTCTCGATGCGCTGGGCGAACGCACCGGCGGCGTTGAGCGACAACTCGCCCGAAGTGGTTGCGGAGTTGACGAAGGCAGCGTTGACGATGCCCTGTGAGACGACGGCGGGCGTCGTGCCTGTAACACCGGTGGGGCAGCCCGTCCCGGCAGCCGTGCATCCTCTCGCCACGTTCTGCTGCATGGCGAGGAACGACGGCAGGATGGCGTCGGCGTTTATCTGGTTGGCGTTGTAGGCCATCAGCAGACGCAGACCGCGCCGCCCGATATAAGCGGCCTGCATGACGAACCCACCCGGCACCTCCCGTTGGAAGCTGAGGTTCCATTGATGCACGGTCGGCAGCTTCAGGTCGGGGGCGAACGTGGTGATCGTCGGCGAGTTGGTGTTGAGTTGAAGCGGCGGCGTCAGGAACGACGAAGGTCTGATGGCCGGCGGGTTGAGTGCCTGCGGGAAGCCATCGCCGATCCTCACATCGGGCACGGGCGTGCAGCCGTTGGTGGTCGCTCCGGCCACGGTCGCGGAGCAGCTCGTCCGCAGTCCGGGGACGCTGCCGGCGACAGCGGTCACCTGAAACGAACTGATGGGGTCGAACGCGAGGCCGTAGCCGGCGCGCACGACGCTGCGCCCGCTATTGCCGAAGAGGGCGTGCAAAAAACCATCCTTGTAATCGGGCGACCAAGCGAGGCCGAGGCGCGGCCCGATGGCCCCCCAGTTCGACCGCTCCCACCACTTATCGGAACTGACGAAGGTGACCGCGCCGGGTTGGTTGACGACGGGGTTGGCCGGCCCCGGCGTCCCGGCTATCGGGGTCGAAGGGACGAACGTGTAGCCGGGCGTGTTGGCGGGCGGGTTGATCTCCCAACGCGCGCCGTAGTTGAGCGTCAGATTGGGTCTCAGTCTCCACTCGTCCTGAATGTAGAAGTTGTACTGGTTAAGGTCGGTGCGGATGGCTTGCAACGAGACCACGCCGTTCGATTGGAAGGGCAGGAAGGCGTCCTCGTTGAGATTGCCAATGAAAGCTTGGCTGAGGCGCGCCGGGATGCCGGCCAACTCGTTGATGTAATTCTGGAGCCGGGTGTTGTCCGTGCCGTTGATGCCGGCCCGCGTGGTGGTCGCGGAGGTCGGGAGGACGAACCCGAAGGCGGTCGGCGCGCGGATGCCGGAACTGAACGAGAGCGAGGGCGTGACGTTGGTGCCGCCGGGCTGTCCGCGCCGGTCAATGTGGCGATAGAAGCGGAAGTTGAGACCGGCGGCGATCTGGTGCGCGCCGCTCGTCAAGTGGATGTTGTCGAGAATCTGAGGCACGGTCACGGCGCGCTCGGTGCGCGGCGTGTTGAGGAATGGGTTGGAAACATTCGTGAAGGAGAAGGGCGGCACATCCGGGAAGGCGGGGTTAGCTTCGCCCTGCGTGAACAGGAACTGGAAGCGTCCAAAGCCCAGCGTCAGTTCGTTGACAAGACGAGACGAGATCGTCCAGCGGTGGCCGAGCGCGAGGTTCTTCGTGTCGCGGAAGACCTCGCCCTGCGGCGGGAAGCCGGGGAAGACGACGGGCCGACTGTTCAGCGGGTCGCCGCCTAGCGTGTTGTAAGTGGCTTGGAGATAGCGCCCGAAGATGCTCTGGTTCTGCGTGATGGCGTGGTCAATACGCACGTTGTAGGCCGGCCCCTTGTGCTGCGTCGGCGGGTCCCAGACGAAGCAGGCCGTGTTCAGCGCGTCGCCGCAATCGTACCTGTTGGGGGTGGGATAGGCGCGGAAGAACGCGCTCATCACTGAGTCGAATCCGATGCCGCGCGGGTTATTCGCCGCCGCCAGCATGTTGTAAGTGTCAATGCAGTTGACATCCGACGCGCTCGTGCACGGACGCACGCCGAGGTCTGTCCGCAGAGCGCCGGTGGTTGGGTTGACCAGCAGCGTGTTATTGCGCGTGATAATCGTCGTGCCGATGCGGAAGCAGTTGCCGGCGCCCGTCGTCGCGTTGCAGGAAGGGTCGGCGCGGAAGAAGCGGAAGTTCCCCGCGAGCGCGCCGGGCGTGTAGACGGTGGGGATGCCGAAGGTCTCGGCGATGGGCGTCGTGAAATCAACCTTGGTGTGCTGATAGCTGAAGAAGAAGAAGGTCTTGTTCTTCCTGATGGGGCCGCTCACGTCGAAGCCGGGCTGGTTCAGCCTGACCTTGTGCTTCTCATTACCCTGCGCGTTGGAGAAGAAGTCGTTGGCATTCAGGGCGTCGTTGCGGAGGAAGAAAAAGACGTTGCCGTGGAAGTCGTTCGTGCCGCTGCGGGTGGCGACTGAGATTGACGCGCCGGAGTTGCGCCCCTCTTCGGGGGTGGCGTTGTTGGTCGTAACCTTGTACTCCTGCACGCTGTCGGGCGTCAGCCGGTAGATGTTCGACGTGGGGTTGGGCACCGACGACTCGTTGGCGTCAATGCCGTCAATGGTGACGTTGAAGGCGCGGTCGCGCGAGCCGTTGACGTGGACGCCGGAACCGACGCCGCCCTGCGAGCGCTGCGTGACGCCCGGTTCGTAGGCGATCAGGTTGAGCGGGTTGCGTCCGTTGAGCGGCAACTGCTCGATGGCTCTGTGCTCGATGACGTTGCCGATGGTCGCATTGGCCGTCTGAATCTGCTCGGCCCCGGACTGGACGGTGACGACCTCGGAGACCTCGCCCGCTTCCAGCGCCACATCAACCGTGAGCGGCGTGTTGATGACAAGCACGTTGCTGGTCTGCTTGGCGGTCTTAAAGCCGGTCTTCTCGACCGTGATCGTATAGTTGCCGACTGGCAGCAAGGCGAAAGAATAGAGGCCGGCATCCGTGGTTGTCTGTGTCTGTGAGAGGCCGGTCGCCTCGTTCAGCGCGGTAACGGAAGCGCCCGCCACGACGGCGCCCGTCGTGTCGGAGACCGTCCCCGCGATGCGTGAGGTGCTGGTCTGCGCCGTCGCGCCGACGACGGCGCACGCGAAGAGAATCAAGGTGCAAAGAGTTGTGTGGAAGAACTTCATCATTGGGAATCCCTCCTTCATGGGGCGGGCGCGGGCGGCGGTTGTCGTTCAGCCATCCGTGCCGGTCTACAAACTGGTGCAGGTTACAGGAACGCGGGTCGCGCGCGTGGAGGCGTGGCAGGGAACTCGAAATGTTTCGGTTAAGCTGGAAAACATTGGCCGAAGCAATCTGAAGATCGTTGGCCGCGCTTGCCGCCGCGCTGTGATAGGCGAAAGGTACAAGGGTGAGACCTCTACGTCAAGAGTTTAATCTAAAAAGGGTTGGCGAAATCCATCGGTGATAGATTCGAGCAGCAGGCAACCGGTTGATATTTCCTTCTGCCCGACGGTATTCGGTTACATTGAATCCAATACTTTTGCTTATCCCGATGATAAAATCTTTTAGTTTTGATTATTGCAAGGGCGTTGGATAGAATACGCCGCACGAACACAGCAATAGGTTTCTGGCCGCTTCAGTTCTTCGCCTTCAAACCGGGTCTTAACTAAAGATCAGCCCCGCCCTTGCCGAGAATTAACCCTATACTCGCGCACGGCGACGGGGCGGCATGACAACCGGAGCGGCGCACATCTTCAAAATATTGGACACATGAAAGCACTCCCTTTGTCGAGTCGCGCTCTCCGCACGCTTCTCATGTCCGTCGCCCTGCTGGCGACCACTCCGGTTGGCCTGCCGCACGCGCAAGACGCGACGGCTCCCGCCTACGACCTCGTCATCACCAACGCGCGCGTCGTGGACGGAGCGGGCAATCCGTGGTTCCGCGCCGACGTTGCCATCAAAGGCGGGCGCATCGCGCGCATCGGACGCATCGCCGCCACGGACGCGCGCCGCGTCGTAGATGCGCGCGAACAAATCCTCGCGCCCGGCTTCATAGACGTGCACACTCATGTCGAGAGCATCTACAACTTGCCGGCGGCGGAGAACTTCGTGCGGATGGGTGTGACGACGCTGGTGACGGGCAACTGCGGCGGGTCGGCGGTGGATGTCGGAAAATTCCTCGGTCGCACCTCCGAGACGCCGCTCGCGGTCAACCTCGCCACGCTCGTCGGACACGGCGCGGTGCGCGAGGAGGTGATGGGCGAGGTTGACCGCGCGCCGACGCCCGAAGAGTTGGAGCGGATGAAGTCGCTCGTCGAACAGGCGATGAAGGATGGCGCGGTCGGATTCTCCACCGGTCTCATCTACGTGCCCGGCACTTACGCGAAGACGGATGAGATCGTCGAACTCGCGCGCGTCGTTGCGCGACACGGCGGCGTCTACGCGACGCACATGCGGAGCGAAGGCGAGCAAGTCGCCGCCGCGGTCCGCGAATCAATCGAGATCGGTGAGAAGGCGGGCCTGCCCGTCGAAATCTCACACTTCAAGATCAGCAACAAGCGTCTCTGGGGCCAGAGCACAACGACGCTCGGTCTCGTGCGCGACGCGCGGGCGCGCGGCCTCTCCGTGACCGTTGACCAGTACGCCTATACAGCCAGTTCCACTTCGCTCGATTCGCGTCTACCGTCGTGGCTCCTCGAAGGCGGGCGCGAGGAAGGGAAAAAGCGGCTCGCCGACCCGCAACAGCGCGCGCGCGTGTTGAAGGAGATGAAGGAGTCGTTGAAGAAGAGCGGCTTCAAAGATTTTTCTTACGCGATGGTTGCCAGCTACCGCTCGA
Organism: Pyrinomonadaceae bacterium; assembly: GCA_041749275.1. Taxonomy (GTDB): domain Bacteria; phylum Acidobacteriota; class Blastocatellia; order Pyrinomonadales; family Pyrinomonadaceae; genus JBGTBQ01. The sequence continues at coordinate 10,995 of JBGTBQ010000252.1, forward strand.
AGCCGGAGTACAACGGCAAATCCATCGCCGAGATTACAAAACTCGCGCGTAATAAAAAGGAGATCGAGAGCCAGATCGCGCAGATCATCGAGATGTACGAGGCGGGCGGCGCCTCGATGGTCTATCACAGCATGGGCGAGGAGGACGTGCGCCGCATCATGGCGGAGCCGTTCACGATGATCGCTTCGGACTCCGGCGTCCGCCGTTTCGGCGAGGGCGTCCCGCACCCGCGCGGCTACGGCAACAACGCGCGCGTCCTCGGTCTCTACGTCCGCGACCTGAAAATCATCTCGCTCGAAGACGCCATCAGGAAGATGACCTCGCTCCCGGCGCAAGCCTTTGGTTTGCGCGACCGAGGACTCGTCCGCGAGGGGATGGCCGCTGACCTCGTCATCTTCGACGAAAAGCAGATTGCCGACCGCGCCACCTTCGAGCAGCCGCACCAGTACGCCGTCGGCTTGAGCCACGTTTTCGTCAACGGCGAATTGGTCGTCGCCGAAGGGCAGATGACCACGGCGCGACCCGGCGCGGCGCTACGCCGCGAGGGTCATCAGTAGACGCGAAGCAGCACCGTGCAAGGGATGGTATGTGAGTTCTCCTCAATGCGGAAACACGCACGAAGTAGTTGCGCTCTTACGTCGTGCAGACTTCCGCCTGAGGTCTGAACTTTTGTCAAACCCGATTCTCCAAAAAGCATAGAAGCATCCGATTGAGAGAGGAAAGAAACACCCATGCCAGACACAACCAGACGTTTGCCGAAAACATTGATCGCCATCGCAGCGCTCATCGTCGCCCTTGTCGCGCTGCCCGCCGCCAGCGCGCAGACTGTAACGGGCACGTTGCAAGGCGTCGTGGTTGACACGAATGGCGCGGTCGTCCAGAACGCGACCGTCACCATCCGTGGCACGGAGACGGGCCTTGAGCGGACGCTCAACACCAACGAGGAAGGTTTTTATATCTCGTCGAACCTCCCGCTGGGCAAGTACAACGTCACGGCCACGGCGCAGGGGTTCGGGACAGCCGTCCGCGAGGGCGTCAACATCTACCTCAATCAAACCCATGTCGTTGACCTGACGCTCAACCCGACCGTCGGCGAGACGATCACGGTGTTGACCTCCGAAGAGCCAATCAACACCACGAACGCCGAGATCAAGGGGCGGCTCACCGCGCAGGAGATTCTCGACAAGCCGGTCTTCAATCAGGGCAACTTCCTGACGCTCGCCGAAACCTTCAGCGGCTTTCAGGAGAACCCCACATCAGGACAGAACAACCCGACGGCCTCCTCCGGCTCGTCGGTCAATTTCAACGGCACGGGCACGCGCGGCGCCACTTTCCAGATTAACGGCGTCAACAACGACGACTCCTCCGAGAACCAGAATCGGCAGGGCGCTTCGCTCTCGACGATCAAAGAGTTTCAGGTCATCACCAACAACTTCACCGCCGAGTTCGGTCGCGGCTACGGCGCGGTCGTGCTCGTGCAGACAAAATCGGGCACGAACAAAATTCACGGCGACGCTTATCTGTATCACAATGACAGCGCTCTGAACGCCGCCAATAACGTCTTCAACCCCGGCGCGCGCAAGGCGGTTGCGCGGCGCAACCAGTTCGGCTTTACTTCGGGCTTCCCCGTCATCCAGAACAAGCTCTTCGGCTTTGTCAGCCTCGACCACACGGAGAACACGGGCGCCAACAACATCTCACGCGACGTGTTCACCGTCGCCGAGCGCAACCCCGCCAACTGGTTTCTCCAAACGCCGGCCAACAACACGCCGGGTAATCGCGCCTTCATCCAGTCGGTCATAGACCGCTTCGCCAACGTCCTGCCGAACGACCCGGCCAGCGGCCCGCGCACCTTCCGCGGCCAACAGGGCTTCGACTTCCCGGCGCGCGACTATTCGGGGCGCTTCGACTGGAACCCGCGCGAGCAGGACAACTTCTTCGGGCGCTGGCAGTACACGCGCCAGCGCTTCGTCGCCGACGATCTCATCATCGGCGAGCGCGCCGACCAGAACAACAAGCAGCAGAACTTCGGCCTCACGTGGACGCACCTCTTCTCGCCCACGACGGTCGGCGAGTTCCGCTACGGGTTGGGTCTTCGCACCACGCTCGTCAACATCGCCGCCGGCAACAACACCCCGATTCTCCGCATCACTAACCCCGCGCCCGTCGGGACACAGTCAACCATCGGCAGCGCCGGCAACTTCCCCATCCAGCGTTACCAGACCGACAACCAGTTCGTCTACAACCTCTCGACGCTCCTCGGCGGCAAGCACTATCTCAAGGCCGGCACCGACATCCGCCGCCAGAAACTCGACGACCTCGCCGACAATTTCTCGCGCGGCTTCTACAATTTCAACAGCGCCACCTGCAACACCGTCATCTACCGCGACCCGAACATCACGAACGCCGCGAACCCGACGGGCATCCCGTCAGCCTTCTACTCCTTTCTCAACGGCTGCCTCAACAATTTCCAGAGGGGCTACGGCCCGTTCTTTCTTGAGAACCGCATCAACGAGTCGAACTTCTACGTCGAAGACAACTGGAAGGTACGTGATAACCTGACGCTCAATCTCGGCTTCCGTTACGAGTACGTCTCGGCGCCGGAGGAGGCCGCGGGCCGCCTCGACTATATCTTCAAAGATGATAAAGACAACGTTGAACCACGCATCGGCTTCGCCTACAGCCCGCGTTTCGAGGGCGGCTTCTTCGGACGGCTCTTCGGCGGCGCCGGCGACTCTTCGATTCGCGGCGGCTACGGCATCTACCACGGGCGGCTTTTCCAGTCGGTCTTCTCGCAGGGCGGCGCGACCGTGCGCTTCAACCCGCCGAACGCCTTCTTCTACAACCAGACCGCTCCCTCGACGGCGACTTACAACGCGACCAACTTCGCCGACCCGACCAACGGCTTTGTCTTCGTGCCCGGCCCGCAGACCGTGCGCCACACCGAGACGCTGATTGACCCCGGTCTTGAGATGCCCTACACGCAGCAATGGAATCTGAGCTTCGAGCGGAAATTGCCTTTCGCCACAGCCCTGCGCCTGAGCTACACCGGCAACCGCGGCATCGGACTGCTGCGCTACTCGCTCAACAATCTGCCCGACAACAACCCGGCTGGCGTGCTTGTCTCAAACCATCCGAACAATGCCCCTGCCGTGCTCTACTCGGCGGCTCAACGAACAGCGGGCGACCCGCGCGGCGTTGATGTGCGTGGTCAGTCGCTCCGCCCCGCCGCCGACATTCTCTGCGCCGGCACGGGGCTGCCCGGACTTGGGACAACCACGCAATGCCCGAACGCCGTCACGCTCGGCCCGCTCGAATACAGCCTGCGTGTCCCGCGCACCAACGAGCGCCGTCCGGACGGTCTGTTTACGACCAACGTGCAGGTCAGCAACGCCTCGTGGAGCTACTACCACGGCTTTCAGGCTGAACTGACGAAACGACTGAGCCACAACATCAACTTTCAAGCGAACTACACCTTCAGCCGGTCAATAGACACGACCTCCGAAGCGACGTTCGTCGGCGCGGGCGACACCAACCAGACGGGCAACAACTCGCGCGACGCGCGCGGCCTCTCGCGTTTTCACACCCCGCATCGTTTCACCTTCTATGGCACCTACCGCACGCCTTGGTTCAAAAGCGAGCGCGGCTTCTTCGGACAAGCCCTCGGCGGGTGGCAGTTCTCAACGGTCGTGAAACTCGTCAAGGGCACGCCCTTCACCGTCAGCACCACCGCCCTCGATTTGAACTTCGACGGCTTCAGCGAGACGCGGCCCGTCCTGCTCGACCCGTCCGTACTTGGGCGAAGCATCAACCACCCGTCCAACTCGCAGCAACAGTTACCGGCATCGGCATTCCGCCCGCTGAACAATCTGGACATCGGCAGGAACGTCCCGCTCGTCGGGCGCAACACGTTTTTCCTCGACGGAGTGAAGAACGTTGACTTCGCCATTTCCAAGAACTTCCTGCTGCCGTGGGAGAGCCACCGGTTCATGGTGCGGGCCGACTTCTTCAACGCCTTCAACCACGTCCAGTACGGCTTCCCCGCCAGCCTCGACATCACAAGCGTCAACTTCGCGCGCTTTACCACCGGGCTGGCAACGCAGTACGCCCCACGCACCATACAGGTCTCGATGCGCTACCAGTTCTAACGGGACGCGCGGCTCGCACAGGTGGGCGGGGGCCAGTCAGCCTGCCGCCCACTTTTTTTATTCGCCGAAGGGACAAGCGACAACTTGCGAAAATCACCAACGCCCCCGCGACGGTTCGCGGCTCACTTGCTTTACACCGCGCTCCTCTGCCTGTTTCCGTCGCCCGCGCTCCGCGCGCAAGAGGCCGCGCCACATCCAGCCGCCGCGACCTCGGTGCGTGTGGCTCCACCGCCCGGCGAGGTGCGCGCCCTCTGGGTCGTGCGGACGACGCTCACCTCGAAAGATAAAATTCGTGAGTTGGTGAAGCGCGCCGCCGCGAACGGGTTCAACACGCTCATCGTCCAAGTGCGCGGGCGCGGCGACGCCTACTACCGCCCGCGGTGGGAGCCGCGCGCCGCCGCTCTGAAAGATCAAAAGAAAGACTTCGACCCGCTCGCCTTTACGCTCAAAGAGGCGAAGCGAAAGAAGCTGAAGGTGCATGCGTGGATCAACACGAACCTCCTTGCCAATCTTGATGAACTGCCGCAAGAACCCGATCACATTTATAACGCGCGCCCCGAATGGCTGGCCGTGCCGCGCGCCGTCGCCGCCGAACTGTATGCGATGTCGCCGACGGATGCGCGCTACCGCGCGGCGATTGTCGAGTGGTCAAAGGCCAACCGCGCCGAACTCGAAGGCGTCTACGTCAGCCCGGCCCGGCCCGAAGTACGCGAACACATCTATTCGATCTGGATGGACTTGCTCGCGCGTTACGAGGTGGACGGGTTGCACTTCGACTATGTCCGCTTCGCCAGCCCCGACTTCGACTACAGCCGCGCCTCGCTCGAACGCTTCCGCGCATGGCTCGACCCGCACCTCGCCGAGGCCGATAGACTGAAACTTACCGATGCGCTCAAGACGGATCCGCTCGCCGCCGCCAATGCTTACCCCGAACGCTTCGCCGACTTCCAGCGCGAGCAGGTCTCTTCGCTCGTCGAGCGTATCTTTCATGGAGTGAAGAAGCGCCGCCCGGCCACGGTCGTCTCGGCGGCGGTCTTCGCCAACGACGAAAACGCCCGCTCGCGCCGTTTTCAGGACTGGCGGCGCTGGCTGGCGCTCGGCTATCTCGACGTGGTCTGCCCGATGGCCTACTCGACCGACACCGAGGTCTTTCGCAAACAGATCGAGGTCGCGCGTGCCGCCGCCGATGCGTCGGGCAAACGTGTGTGGGCCGGCATCGGCGCGTACCGCATCACGCCTGAATCGGCCATCGAAAAAATCAACGCGGCGCGCGGCGCGGGCGCGGACGGTGTGATACTTTTCTCCTACGACTCAACGATCAAAACGGGGCCACTCAACCCCGCGGGCGATTACCTCGAACGTGTGAGCCGAGAGGCATTCGACATGCCTGCGCGCGCCGCCTCACGATGAGTTGTTTGACGCAATCAGTCGCCGTGTCGTGGTGTATGTTGAATCACGAGTGACACTAATGCATGGAAGCGCGGTTTCCTCGGCGGCTGGCAGTTCACCGGCGTGGGCACGATCTTCTCAACCACCGGCACGGCGTTTGGCAGGCCGACGGGCGCACGCCTGCCGCGCGAGTTTCAGTTCGGCGCGAAACTCTCTTTCTGACGCCGGCCTTTCACACTTAAAGACGCGTGCCCGCGAAGTTCATTCAAACTTCGCGGGCACACGCGCATCCGGGCGTATTACAATGAAAATATGAAGGACGACAGCACTGAAATAACGCTTCTTCGAGGCGCGCGCATGGTGTTGCCCGAAGGGGTCGTCGAGGGAAAAGCGCTCCGCATCGAGGGCGGGCGCATCACACGCATCGTGGACGAAGACACGCTGGCCGCCACCAATGGAAGCACACCGCGTCTCGAAGGTCTGACGATCTTTCCGGGCTTTATAGACGCGCACATCCACGGCGCGGTTGGCGTTGACGTGATGGAGGCGAGCGCCGAGAGTCTTCATCATGTCGCGCGCTTCCTCGCTCGCAACGGCGTCACCGCATGGCTTCCGACCTTCGTCCCCGCGCCCGACGAAGATTACGCGAGGGCGATTGGTGAAATAACCAGCCTGCTTCAAGATCAGAATATGCTTCCCGCCGCGGCGCGCGCGCTCGGCGTCCATTACGAAGGCCCTTTCGTCAACGAGAAACAGTGCGGCGCGCTGCGCGTCCAATTCTTCCGCACGTTTCGCTCGCCGTCGGACGTTGATGGACTGTTGCGGATCGGGGTCGAGGGAGCGGTTCACATGATAACGCTCGCGCCGGAAGTTAAGGGCGGCATCGAGTTGATTGCGGAGCTTTCAAAACGCGGCTGGGTCGTCTCCATCGGTCACACGCGCGCGGATGTCGAGACGCTCGAACGCGCACGCGCGGCGGGTGCGCGTCACATGACGCACTTCCCGAACGCCATGTCGCCGCTCCACCATCGCGCCCCCGGCCCCATCGGTTGGGGACTGCTCCATGATGAAGTGAGCGTGGACATCATCGCCGACGGCGTCCATAGCGACCCGCTCATCCTTGAGTTGGTGCTGCGCTGCAAACGTGCGGAGCGCATCACGCTCATCAGCGACGCCGTTGCGCCTACGGGCTTGGGAGATGGAGAGTACCGCGTCTGGGGCGAGACCATTCGCGTGAGCGACGGACGCACGAGCAACGAGCGTGGAAGCATCGCCGGTTCGGTCATCACCATGCGCGACGCGGCACGGATGATGTCCGAACTCGGCGTTTCGGAAACCGACATCGCACGCATGGCCGCGCTCAATCCGGCGCGGCTGCTCGGCATTGACGGCGAGTGCGGCTCAATCGAAGAAGGGAAGCGAGCCGACCTCGTCGCGCTCGATGCGGATGGGCGCGTGCGTCTGACACTCGTCGGTGGGAGCGTTGCTTTTGGGGAAGTGTGACGCGCGGTGCATCAGGGGGCGGGGGGCAGAGGCTTTCTCGTTTCCGCCGCGCGCTTCGCGTCGTGAAGCTGTTTGGCGCGTTCGAGATAGCCGAGACCATAGCGCGTCGTCGCCGAGATTCACCCATGCCCGCGCATCGTCAGGCGCGAGTCGCACGACCTCCGACCAAACCTTTTCCGCCGTAGGCCAGTCGCCCGCACCCTCATGGCCCCGCGCGGTCTCGTATAGAACGCGCACGCGCTCGACCGTCTCTCGATCTCCGCGCTGCCACTTCGTCGCCGCGACGTTCGAGGCGAAAAGCATGATGCACATTGAAAGGCGGAAGAGTCTCATCGTCCGAAAATAAAAGTGTGCGAGCCGGTGATGCCTTTATTCAGAGTTCGCGTCCCCATAAAAACCGGCGCGACGGTACGCTTCGTCAAGGAGTTCAACGGGATGGCACACACTGAGCCGCAAGCCACGGAGCCGCGCGCCCGCGCCGATCTGCATGTGGCAGCCGGGGTTCCCGGTGGCGAGGACGCGCGCGCCGGTCTCCTCGACATGTTTCAACTTTTCGTCGAGCACCCGCCCGGAGAGTTCCGGCTCGACAAGGTTGTAGACGCCCGCGCCGCCGCAGCACACGTCGCTGCCTTCGAGGGGGATGACCCGCAGCCCACCCACCGCGCCCAACAGTCGCAGCGGTTCAATCGCGGCGCGCTGCCCATGCAGCAGGTGACAGGATGCGTCGTAAGTGGCGGCCCGGTCGCCGAGCGTTGCGCCTTCGCGGATGCCGGTCGCCGCGAGTTGTTGGCTCACGTCGCGCACGCGGGCGCTGAAGTTGCGCGCCTTCGCGGCGTACTCCTTGTCATGCGCCAGCAGTTGCCCGTAGGAAGCGAGCATCGCCCCGCAACCGCCCGCGTTCGTGATGACGGGCGGCTGTGGGGCGTCGTCGAAGGCGTCAATGTTGCGTCGCGCCAGCGCACGCGCGCCCTCAAGCTCTCCGGCGTGCGCGTGCAGCGCGCCGCAACAGACCTGAGCTTCAGGAACGCGCGCCGCGCACCCGTTTGCTTCGAGCACACGCGCCGTGGCGCGGTTTACGCGCGCGAATAATCCTTCAGTCACGCAGCCTGTGAAAAGCAAGGCTCTCGATTCGTTTGCGCTGCCTTCGGATGACGCGATGGCGAAACCGTTTGAGGTAGACGTAGATGAATCAGAGATGCGCTCCCCGTCGCTGCCGCCATCGCCGCCGAGTGAGACGGGCGACGAGCTATCGAGAAGCGCCGTCGCGAACTCGATTCCTGCCGGCAGCAGCCGCGTTATCTTCGTCCACAGCAGAAAACGCGGGACGCCGAGGTCGCGGATAATACGCGCGAGGCTGAACGCGAGACGCAGGCGCGTTGGGTGTGTCCAGACGTGGCGGAGCGCGAGGCCGAGCAGCCGCGCGGTTAGCCCACGCGCGCGGCTGTGTGCGGAGATGTCGGCCCGCGCCGCTTCGAGAAGTTGCCCGTATTCGACGCCGGCGGGGCACGCGCTCTCGCAGGCGCGACAGCCGAGACAGCGGTTGATGTGGCGTGTGAACGAGGTCGAAGTGACGCTTAAACGATTCTCCTCGACGGCGCGCATCAGGTAGATGCGACCGCGCGGCCCGTCGTTCTCATCGCCCGTCTGGACGTAGGTCGGGCAGGCTTCGAGACAGAGGCCACAGTGGACGCAGGCGAGCAGCTTCCGCTCTTCGGATTTTAAAGCGCCGGCGAGTTGTGTCGCGGCGTCAGGCATCGGCGTCATCATCTTTTTGAGCGCGTTGTGTATGCGTTTCCCGCGGCGCAAACGTTAGGGAGAAGAAAGCCAGACGTGAAACCTCTGTAATACGTTGCCCCTTCAACACTATGTTGAAGGCGCGGGGAGAAAAGCGGCTTCACTTGAGAACGTGTCAGTCGGATCGAGTTGGTGCTTCACTTTTCGGATGATGCTTGAGGCCGAGACTTTTTCGCCCCCGGCATCGAACTCACGATGTAGTTCGGCTGGCGCTCGCTCGATGACCAGCCTCCCGCCACGTTCACGCGCCATGCGCCGGATCAAGTCGAGCCTTGATAAATTCGCTGCTCTATCTCTTTTTGCATCCTCAAAAACGCGGAGCCGTCCATCACCCATACCGGCGTGCCAAGCGGCGGCGTTCTCCTCTCTCTCGGCGCGGAGCGCCGAGAGGATTGAGCCGAGATCGCTCGGCGGCACACCTGCACGGAAGACGAGCGGGTGACTCGTCTCAATTGAAAAAGCCGCTAACCCCGACCAGAGCCGAGAGTCTTCGACGAATTCCTCGGCGTGGACGCTCTCCGCACGCTCCCGCAAAAACTCTCTGGCGCGGTTGATCTGGGACGACACTGTTTTGTCATTGCCGGCAAAGCGGAGCATCAACGCGAACTCGACGCGCTTGCGGCTTGCGCCGAGGGCGGCGGCGATTTGTGGAGAGAGAATTTCGGCGGCGGCAGGGAAGAGTGGAGCCGCGATGACTGTGCGTGCCACGTCGAGCAGGGGTTGGTAGTCAGCGGCGAACGCGACGAATGTCCGCTCTGACGCGGGGCGTGGGCGCAGCTTAAAAGTCAACTCGGTAATCAATCCGAGCGTGCCATAGCTCCCGATGAACAGTTTGCACAGGTCGTAGCCCGCGACGTTTTTCACCACCCGCCCGCCGACGCGAATCATCCTTCCGTCGGCAAGCACGACGCTCATCCCGAGCACCTTCGAGCGTGGCAGTCCATAGCCAAAGCTTTGCGCGCCGCCGAGTCCGGTCGCCGCCACACCGCCCAACGTCGCCACGCCGTCGCCGGGCGGGTCGAGCGCGAGCCATTGCCCGGCGCTTTGCATAGTTGCATTGAAGTCGGCGAGCGTCACGCCCGCTTCCGCCGTCGCCACCAGATCGGACGGCTCGTGCTCGACGAGGCGCGCCATACGCTTTGTGCTGATGCGGACGGCGGCACTTGGCGGCAGGCCGCGCTCGTCAAGCCACGTTCCGGCGCCCACGGGCACGACCTTCCAACCTTCCCGCGAAGCGAGACGCAGGACTTCACTTGCTTCTTCAATCGAAGCGGGAGAAACGACGAGCGTCTCCGCCGCCCCCCTCAACGATTCGACGTGCTCGCCGCCAACGATGGAAGACATCGCGCCCCGAGCGCGCTCAGGTCGAAAGACGCCGACCGGCACGGAGCTTCTCGTGGCGGTCGCGTGTTGCTCAATCGAACCGGCGGTGAAGGCTGCTACTTGAGAAGAAACATTTTGCCCGTTGCCCGTTGCCCGTTGCCCGTTGCCCCCTGCGTTCGTCGCTTGCTCTTTCACCTCGATTGCGGCGCGCGCTTCGCCGCAGCCGCGAAGCACGGGGATGACCTTGCCGGGGTTGCACAGCCCCGAAGGATCGAAGGCCGCGCGGACTTGCAGCATCGCCCGCAAAGTATCGTCCGAGAAGACGAGTGGCAGGTAGTCGCTCTTGTCCAAGCCCACTCCGTGCTCGCCCGTGATCGTCCCGCCCGCGCGCACGCAGGTCTCGACGATCTCTCGACCCGCCTCGCGCACGCGCTCCACCTCCGCGTGATCGCGCGAGTCGTAACACATGATCGGGTGTAGATTGCCGTCGCCCGCGTGAAAGACGTTCGCCAGACGAAGTTTGTACTTCGCGGCGATGCGGTAGGTGTCGGCTAAAATTTCCGGCAGGCGCGAGCGCGGGACAACCGCGTCCTGCAACATCATGTCGGGCATGATGCGCCCCATCGCGCCGAACGCGCCCTTGCGCGCCGCCCACAGTTTCTTGCGCTCGAACTCGTCCGCCGCGTGGCGCACACCCCTTGCGCCGCTCGCGCGGCAGATGCCCTCGACCCGCGATGCTTCTTCATCCAGCCCCGCCTCTAATCCGTCCAACTCGACAAGCAGCGCCGCCTCGGCGTCCGTCGGCAGACCGGCGGCAAAGACGCTCGCTTCGACGGCGCGGATCGTCGCGCCATCAACCATTTCGAGCGCGGCGGGGATGATGCCTTCCGCGATGATGGCCGAGACGGCGCGGCTCGCATCGTTGATGTCGGTGAAGTCCGCGAGCAGCGTCCGCACCGAAGGCGCGACGGGCGTCAGGCGCACCGTCGCCTCGGTCGCAATACCGAACGTGCCTTCGGAACCGACGAACACGCCGAGCAGGTCGTAGCCGATTGATTCGACCCCCCCGCCGCCGAGGTCAACGATCTCGCCGCCCGCCAGCACGACGCGCGCGCCGAGTACGTGGTCAACCGTCGTGCCGTACTTCAAACAGTGGATGCCGCCCGCGTTCTCCGCGATGTTCCCGCCGATGGTGCACGATGCCTGACTCGAAGGGTCTGGGACGTAGTGCAGCCCGTGACGCGCGACGGCGCGCGAGAGCTGCGCGTTGACCATCCCCGTCTCGACGATTGCGAAGCGGTTCTCAGTATCAACCTTGAGCAGCCGACGCATCCGTGCCAGATTGATTTGGACTCCGCCGTCGAGCGCGAGCGCCCCGCCCGACAGACCCGTGCCCGCCCCGCGCGGCACGAACGCGACGCGTTCACGCGCGAGCAGGCGCATCACTTCCGAGACTTCCGCGGTTGAATGCGGAAGGACGACGGCGCGCGGGAGCGCCTTGTAATGCGTCAACCCGTCGCACTCGTAAACGAGCAGTTCTTCGGGGTCGGAGATGATCTGTTCGCGGCTGAGTAGCGCGCGCAGGCTCTTGATTAAAGTGTCCACAAAGATACGTCTGACGACAAAGCTTTAGCTGCCGGACGGCGGAAGCTCAATGATACAATACGGTCACGTCGTTTGAGTATCACGTGCCCGGAATTCCAGTCGGCGAAATCAGCATCGCCGACTGTGGTTCAGACTTACATCGAAAAATTCACACCCATGAAATCAGACTTACATCGAAAAATTCACACCCATGAAATTAGTCGGAACACTCTCTCTGATTATCTTCGCGTGTCTCGCCATGTCCACAGTTTCGCAACAAACCGAAGCCCAAACATTTGCAGCCGATCTCGTTATTCCCTCACGCGACATTTTCAAGATTGACCCGGTCGAGATCGAGAAAGTGCGCGTGACGATGACCATCGTTGATGGTCGAGTCGTCTATGAGAAATGAAGCCGTGCTCAAAGCCCCGTCAGGGGCGGAATGTTTATAGCCCGACATGATTAACAGTTTGCAGCTCCGTAGGAGCGGAATGTCAATCACATTTCGCTCCTACGGAGCTTGGGAAAGAATTGAGCAGGCAGGCTACAAACATTCCGCTCCTACGGAGCTACCGTTCCAAACAATTTCATAAAGGTCAGGTGCAAAAAGGGAAGAGCGCAGGCTCTGGAGGCGCGGTGTGAGAGTTAGGGCGTGCCCATGTCGTCTGCAACGTCTTTCATCTCCCCGCGATTCTTCCAACGAAAGATTGCATAGACGATGAGGCCAATGACAATGGCAATGATGGCCTGACGCGCTTCTTCCATTTTGATTTGCGAGAGCAGCCAGATGCAGAGCAGCAGCGCGGCGAGCGCGACAAAGACGCCCCCGCGTACTCGGAAGAGTGGCGGCGGCACCTCTTTGCGGCGGCGCAGCACCGGCAGCGCAAGACACGTCGCGCCGTAGGCGAGGAGCCGCGCGATGGTGCTGAGTGTCAATGCGGCCATGACGGAACTGGCGAGCGTCAGAGCGAGTAAGAGAGCGCCTGTCAGCAGAATCGAGACGTGCGGGGTGTGGAATCGTCGGTGCGTGGTGGAGAGCACTGCCGGTAACTCCCGGCGTTCGGACATGGCGAATGGGAGGCGCGAGGTGGTTAATACTCCCGCGTTCAGGTTGCCGATGATTGAGACGACCGCGCCCGCGACGATGAGCGAAGCGCCCGCCGCGCCGAGAAACACGCGGCTCGCGTCGGCAATCGGTCTTTCTGAAGTCGCCAGACTCGGCAGCGTCCCGACCGAGACGGCCTGAATCGAGATGTAAAAGACCGCGACGATGCCGACGGCGATGAGGATGGCGACGGGCAGGTTACGTCGTGGGTCGCTCACCTCGCCGGTGGGCACGCTCGCGTTCTCAAAACCCGTGAAGGCATAGACGAGCAGCAAGACCGCGGTCGAGAAAGAGCCGCTGTCCGGCAGCGTCGCCGCCGAGAAGTTCGAGGGGTTGATAAAAAAGATGCCGACGACGATGAAGAGCAGGAGCGGCAGTAATTTTCCGATGGCGAACAGGTTGCTGACCACAGCCGCGTCGCGCACGCCGACGTAATTGATCGCCGTCAACGAGGCGATGACGGCGATGATGATCGCGGCGCGCCAGCCGCCGGTGTTGGCGCCGGGCCAGAAGTAGCCGAGATAGACGACGAGCAGGTTACAGTTGGTGGCGGAAGAGGTGAGGCGCGCGAGCCAGAACATCCAGCCGACCTGAAACCCGGCGGCTGGCCCGAAGGCTTCACGCGCGTAAAGGTACGGGCCGCCCGTTTCTTTAAAGCGGCTGCCGACCTCCGCGAAGCAGAGGATGATGAGTGCGACGACGAGCGCGCAGATGATGAAGGCGAGCAGGCTATACGGGCCGATTAGTCCGAACGCCTTCGCCGGGAGGACGAAAATGCCGGCCCCGATCATGCTGTTGATGATGAGCGCAACGAGGTCCCACCTTCGTATTCCTCTGACCAGTCCGGCGTCGGTCGTCTGCTCCATGTCTGCGTTCGCACCTTTCGATACTCCAGACTGTTTTTACAGCTTTTGCGCGAGGAATGCGGTCTTGGTCCAGCCGATTGGTTCAAGCGGGGGGAAGCGATAATGCTCGATGACGCTGAAATGACGCCGGGTCTGTTCAAAGACCTCTTCGGGAGGGTGGCCCTTGAAGCGGAACATGATTTCGAGCATGGTGGATGCAAACGAAGGTCTGATGGGCAGGTGAAAGAAATAGCCGCCGGGCTTGAGCACGCGCGCTAGTTCACCCATGCCTTCATTCAAGGGCAGGTATTCGAGCACGCCGCTCGTCACGATAAAGTCGAACGACTCGGCGGGGAAGGGGAGCGCGAGGGCGTTGGCTTGTAGAAAGGAGACGCGGTGGCGCTGTTCGGAGTTCGCCTTGCGCGTCGCGCGACGGGCGGTCAGCAGCGACCGGCTTGACAGGTCAACCGCGGTAATTTGGGCCGGACGCCTGAGTACGCGAAGCAGTGTGAGCGTTAAGAGTCCAGTTCCGCAGCCCGCGTCGAGAACATGCGCGCCGGAAGGGAGCGACAACGGATTCTCCCGCAGGTAGCGCTCGATTGAGTACCCATAGCGGTTGAACCTGAACATCAGGTCGTAGAGATTTGTGAAGCGGTCATAGACCGAGACGACGCTATCTGGTAGTTGTGTTGTGGCTTCGCCTTGATTCATCAGTTCCCGTGCCGCGCGTCGAACATTAAATGATAACAGCCCGGCGAACACCGCCGTGCCGTGAGAGTTCGCAAAAAATTAACACATCCGCCGGATTTTGATAAGCTGATGCAAAAAGGGCGGCGCGCCGGCGTGGAGGCGGAGCGCCCGACGGTGCGTGTTTCCGCTGGTGCGCGCGACGGTGCTAACATGCAAGTCAATAGTACGCGAGGGCGCATGGCTTTTAAGTCGCCGGCTCCTCGCGCCGGTTGCTACTTCAGCGTGGTTCAATAAAAATTCGAGACGGTACAAAGCACAATGAGTCCCAAGAAAACATCGAATGGAAAAAAAATCGTTCCGTTTATCATCATCGGCGGAGTCCTGATCGCCGTTGTCACCGCCGGGGTGTTGACGCTCCGCCAAGGCGACTCGAACACACCCGCCACTTCTTCAAACTACGCGGCGCCAAAGGCAAGAGAGGGCGTCACGCAACAAGTGACAAGCCCCCGGCGTGAAGGGTTTCCGGGCGCGCAGCCGCCGCGGATCAAGGGCGAGCAAAACGCGCCGGTCGTGCTCGAAGAGTTCGGTGATTACCAGTGCCCGCCCTGCGGAGCCATGCACCCCGTCCTGCAAAAGATCGAGGACGATTATGGTGATCGCGTGGCGCTTATCTTCCGTCACTTCCCCTTGCAAAAACTTCACAAGAACGCCTTCACGGCGGCGCGTGCGGCGGAGGCTGCCGCGGCGCAGGGGAAGTTTTGGGAAATGCACGACATGATCTACGATCATCAGAACGATTGGAAAGATTCACCTGAGCCGCGCCCGCTTTTCGAAAGCTATGCCCGGCGTCTCGATCTGAACGCGGAGAAGTTCAAGGCCGACATGGAGAAGCAGGAGACGGCGGCGCGGGTCGTCGCGGACTTCCAGCGCGGCGACTCGCTCGGCGTCACCGGCACGCCTTCGATCTTTCTCAACGGTCGCCAGCTTCCGGTTGACGTTACACTCTCCGACCCCAAGCTCCGGGCGGAGATAGACGCCACGCTCGCGAGCAAAAAATAATGACGGCGCGCGGCAAAGGGGTAGATGTGAAGGGCGCGGCGACGGAGAGCGCCGCGCCCTCGCCGTCGGTCGTGTGGGACGGTCTCGTCGCGCTGCTCGCCCTCGTTGGACTTCTTGACGCGACCTATCTGACGGTCGAGCACCTCTCCGGGCGGAGCGTCCTCTGTGTTGTGACGACGGGCTGCGACGAGGTACTGGCGAGCAGCTATGCCACTCTCCCCGGCGGTATCCCGCTCGCGTCGCTGGGCGCGCTCGCCTATTTCACCGCTTTCAGTTTGGTGATTCTCGCCGCCTTCGGCTACGGCTGGGCGCGCCCTCTTCTCGCGCCGCTTGTTGTCGCCATGTTCGCCGCTTCGCTCTGGCTCCTCTACGTTCAGGCGTTCGTCCTGCGCGCCTTCTGCTCGTACTGCCTTCTCTCCGCCGCCATCACGACAACCCTGACGGCCCTCGTCCTCATCCAGTGGTTTGTGAGCAGGCGGCGCAACCTCGCCTGAAATCGAGACGGCAACTCCCGGCATCGTCCTTCAAGGAAGACGCAAGAAGCGTCGCCTTCAGGCGTTCCCATGACGCCGGGGTGTAAACTCCCCGAAAAGGAGGATTCAAAATGAGCAGGATGTGGGGGGCTTTAATGTGCGGAGTCGGGCTGCTGGTGTTCGGCGCCCTTGCCTCGCCGACGGGTTACATGAAGGCGCACGCGGGCGGCGTCGGCGGAGGCGTCGCGCAGGACAGATATACGCGGCCTATCCGGCAAAGCAATTTTGAAGTTGAAGTGCTCGTGAACGGCTATCCGCTCGATGCGCTCTACGGGCGCGGCAGGCGTTACGTTGAGGCCGTCGAGGGCGCTGAGTATGAACTGCGCGTGAGGAACCCGCTGCCCGTCCGCGTCGCGGTTGCGCTCTCGGTGGACGGCCTCAACACGATTGACGCGCGCCACACGTCTAGTTGGGACGCGAGCAAATGGGTCATCGAGCCGTATGGGACAATCCGCATCGGCGGCTGGCAGATGAGTTCGTCGCGCGCGCGCCGCTTCTACTTCACGTCCGAGCGCGACTCTTATGCCGCGAAACTCGGACGCAAGACCGACTTGGGCGTCATCACCGCCGTCTTCTACCGTGAAAGGGAGTCTCGCCCACCAATGCCCGTCACGCCGAGGCCGCCTTACCGTCGTGATGAGGAATCTCCGCGCGAGCGTTCCGAGAGCAGGAAGTCCGAGTCTTCTACCGCGCAGGCCGACAGCGCGGGCCGGGCCGGACAGGACAGGAACGCCGCCCCCATGCGACACGATGACGATTACGCGGCGACGGGCATCGGTCGCTCGGTCACGAACAACGTCAGTTGGATCAGCATGGACTTGATGCGTCAGCCCGCCGCCGAAGTCTCCATTCGTTACGAGTATGGCGACACGCTCTACAAACTCGGCGTGCTGCCGCGCCCGCGCACGGATGAGAACGCCCTGCGAAGGCGCGAGCGTGCGCGCGGCTTTGAAGACCCGCGGTACAGCCCTGAGCCGCGTTGAAGAATTGGAACCTTTCTTCGCGGCGCGCGTCTAAACCGGAAAGCTGTTTCGTATCTGATGAGGTGTGAGCCATGTCTTTTCGTACCAATCCGCTCGACCACGTGAAGGTCGCCTCGCCTTGCCCCGCCGACTGGGACGCGATGATCGGCAATGAGCGCGTGCGCTTCTGCGGCCAGTGCCAGTTGAACGTCTACAACCTTTCGGGGATGTCGAAGCGCGAGGCAGAGGCGCTCGTCACGAACACGGAAGGGCGTCTTTGCGTCCGCTACTTCTCGCGCGCAGACGGGACGATTCTGACGAAGAATTGCCCGGTCGGCCTGCGAGCGTTGAAGCGTCGCGCCTCACGCGTCGCACGGGCGACCATGTCCGCCGTGCTCGGTTTCCTCTCCGGGGTAGGGTTCAACTTTGCGCTGAACCGGAGCGAGAACGACACTATGTTTGAGCGCCAGACGGTTGGGGTCATGGTTGCGAATTACCCGATAACCAACGAAGGCGTGCTGGTCGTAGAGCCGGCTCGACTTGAACCGATACGCGAGCCACTTGTTGGACAGGCAATGACAGAAAAAGATTACGCGGAAATCAGAGGGCGTCTGGTAAGGCAAGAGACGAAGGGTGATCTGCTGAACAAGGTGAGATTCCCGCGAAGGGCTAAGGACTGAAGCCTTGCACGCCAGAAAATGAGCGGCGTCTTTCCGAATACCGAAAGCGCCGCTCATTTCTCTTTCGGGCCTAACGCTTCGGCTTCAGGTCTTCGGTGTAAAGCTCCGTGTAGGCGCGATAACTCGACGCCACCTTCATGGCATAGTCCTTTGAATCGGTGAAGCCGATCTCGGAGTTGAAGACGCCGCGATCTTTGTGGACGGCGCGGCGCACCCAGCGAGCGACGTTCTCCTCGCCGCCATTGTAGGACGCCGCCACCGCTTCGGGCAGGCCGGGGAACATCTTCCACAACTCATCAAGGTAGGCGCTCGCCAGCAGAATCGAGACTTCGGGGCGGTAGAGATCGTCCTCCGACAGCTTGCCGAGCTTGACCCGCGGTGCGTATTTCGCGGCCACGTCGGGCGTAAACTGCATCAGCCCGCGCGCGCCCGCCGGGGACTTGGCGCGCTCCTTGAAACTGCTCTCCTCACGCATGATCGCCAGCATCAGACGCGGGTCTACGTCACGCCCTTTCACGGCCCGCAGAATGATGTCGCGGTAAGGCGCGGGGTAACTGCCCGCGAGCCGCTTCGCTTCGGCATGAGCACGCTCCTCGCGCGTCGCCGCCGCGCTCTTCGCCGCCGCGCCCAACTTGCGTAGCCGCTCCGTCGCGCGCGCGCCATAGTAGGCATTCAATCCGTCCGAGATACCCTGATAAGCTCTGATGGCCTGTTCCTTCCGACCATCCTGTTCGAGCGCGTAGGCGCGCAGGTAGGCGACTTCCGTTTGCGTGGTGCTCGTTTCACGTCCGAAGCTGGCGCGGCTCAGTTCGTCCGCCGCGCGGAGAGCGGAGGGCCAGTCGTTGCGCGCCACGTCGAGACGGAGACGGGCGAAGAGCGCGTTGGTCTCGGCGGGCTTGCCTCTGAAACGCTCGCGCGTGCGCTCGACCCACTGTAGCGCGTCGTCGGGGCGACCCGCTTCGCGCAGCGAGTCAACGATGTTCAGATAGGCATTCTCGATGCGCTCGCCGTTCGGGAAACGCTCGACGTATTCAGCGTAGCGCGCCGCTGCCTCGCCGGCGCGGTTCATCCGCAGGAGAGTGGCGGCGACATAGTAGAAGCCCTCGCGCCCGCCGGGAGTCTGCGAGTAAGTCTCTCCGAGCGTCTGGAAGACAGGCAGCGCCTCCTCGTAGCGCTTCTCCTGAAAAAGCGACCGACCGATGAGGAAGTGTGCGTTCGGAACGCTCACGTCGTTCGGGTAATAAGCGATGACAGCGCGCCAGTGCGCCCGCGCTTCGTCGAAGGCGCGGTTGGCGTGGTAGATGGCGGCGCGGCGCAAGTGCTCCGTCGCCGGGAGTTTCTGAAGTTGCCCGTCCGCGCCACGTCCCGTGCTGTCCATGCGTCTCGTCGTGTTGAGCGCGTCCTCCGACTGCTCTTCGGCGGTAAGGACGATAGCCTCCGCCGTGTATGGTAACGACGTGTTAGTGGGCGTTGAATTTTCGACGCGCGCACACGCGAAAGAGAGCGCGAGCGCGGGCAGGCAGACGGAGAAAAAATATGCGAGTGCGACCATGCTGAATCTACTTCGTCCTTTGTTTTTGATTCGCAACAGCGAAGCTCTGGTATTCGATGCGGAGTTGATGGAAGAGGGGAGCCTGTAAATTTTCGTCGAAAGAAAACAACGGTCAATCTTCCGCTGTCTTGTCCGAATCCTCGATGATCTCATAACTCGAAACGATCTCGACGGCGGGCCGGAGCGTCGCCGCCACGCTGCAATACTTCGTCTCCGATAACTCGATGGCGGAAGCGACGGCTCTTTCCGAGACGTTGTGGCCGCGGACGATATGGCGCACCACCATGCGCGTATAAGCGCGTGGATGCTCGTCGCGGCGCGTGCCGCTGACTTCCACGCGATAGCCGGTCACCTGCTCGCGCTTTTTTCGCAGAATGGAGACGACATCAACCGCCGTGCAACTGCCGAGCGCGAGCAGCAGCAACTCCATCGGCGTCGCGGCGCTCGCGCGCTCCGAGTCGGTTTCGAGCACCTGTGCGTGCCCGCTCGGCGTGATGCCGACGAAAAGGTCTATGCCCGCGGTATAGACGACCGCTTTCGTGTCTTTCCGAGCCATCCGACAATGCCTCCGTGGGCAAAGAATAACACGCGGTCGTGATTGCAAGCATTCTTGCCTACAAGCGTATCCCACCGAGGCTGATGAGTTTTCGCAAAACATAAAGCGTTGAGTTGTACTCATCTCAATTATCCGCGCGCACAAAAAAATCGCACAAAGATAACTCCTTTTCTTGACGCCGCTAATTTTCGTAGGCAGCGGGTAAATATCTATTTATCGTTGTACTTAACTAGAACATCAAAGCTCTGATTCGTACAGAATATGTCGTGGAAAAGGGGTTCATATTGAATGCATATATATTAATCACAAACGGCAACCTCTACGCCTTTTCATTGAATCACACTAATAAGTTGCGCCTCTCCCTGCTGTTCGCGCGTTTACTTTCTATCATTGAGTGAGCAAGAAGATACCGGCACAAGTCTTGCTTGTTAATAGTATTAGTTGGAGGCTCGCCTTGCCCTGAATCAGTAGGTTTCTCCCTTATTTAAAGATGCGAGGTTCCCCATTATGACATTGGATTGGGCATAAGCTTGTCATTCCAAATCGTCGCCGAACACGGTCCTTTGATACTAAAGAAAAACCGGGAAACATTTAGCTGGAGGAAGACACTATGAGAAGAATCAGACAGACAATTTCTTTCGCGCTCGTGCTCGCAATGTTGAGCATGGGACTGACAGCGGCGCAGGCGCAGAGACGCCCGTACCGCATGACTGACCGGCAGATTGACAACATCATCCGCCGCGTCGAAAATTCCGCGGACGTGTTCCGCAAGAGCCTCGACACTGCGCTCGACCGGAGCCGCTATGACGGGACTCGCCAAGAGGACAACATCAACAGTTTCGTTCAGAACTTCGAGAACGCGACGAATCAGTTGCGCGACCGTTTTAACCGTCGTGTTTCAGTCGGGTCTGACGTAGAGCTTGTTTTGCGGCAGGCCGGCGACATCAACAACTTCATGCTTCGCAACCGACTCGCGGGTCGCGCCGAAAATGATTGGGTAGCGGTGCGGACGAACCTCGACGCGCTGGCGAGTGCCTACGGCGTCTCGTGGCGCTGGAATCAGCCGGGGCAACTGCCGCCGGTTGGTGCTGGCGGTTCGTATCGCCTTACTGACCAACAGGTCAGCGCTATCATCCGTCGCGTCGAGAATCGCACGGATACTTTCCGCACGAGCATTGATCGAGCACTCGACCGGAGCGTCTATGACGGCACCAATGCGGAGAACAACATCAATCAATTTGTCCGCGACTTCGAGAACGCGACCGATCAGTTACGCAACCGTTTTGACAATCGTCGTTCGGTTGCCTCGGACGTGGAGAGCGTTCTCAGCCGCGCGGCCTCCATTGACAGCTTTATGCGGCGGAACCGTTTGAACCGCCGGGTGGAGAACCAATGGACGTTGCTGCGTACAGACTTGAATGAACTGGCGAGCGCCTACAGCGTCGCGTGGAACTGGGACGCGCCGAACACGTTCCCCACGCCCGGCGGCGGCTCCACCGCGTACAATCGCCTGACGGGAACTTTTCGGCTCGACGTGTCGCGCAGCGATAACCCGCGCGATGTCGCCGACCGCGCGACGCGCAACCTGCCCTCCAACGAGCGGCAGCGCGTCTATGACCGCGTGCTGACGAGGCTCGAATCGCCCGACATGCTCGCCATCGAGCGCACGGGTGCGCGCGTCACCATCGCTTCGACCCGCGCGCCGCAGACCACTTTCGACGCCGACGGGCGCGAGAGCAGGGAACAACTTCCGAATGGGATGACTTCACGCGTCACCTCCACTTTGAGCGGTGATCGTTTGGTCGTCCGCTCGACCGGATTCCGCGAGAACGACTTTTCGGTGACGTTTGATCCGATTAACAACGGGCGGCAATTGCAGGTCACGCGCGAAATCTATTCCGACCGGCTCGGCTCGAATCCCGTCGTCGTGCGAAATCTCTACGACCGGACTTCCGATGTGGCGGATTTCAACATCTATCGAGGCACGACCACCTCGCCCTATCCGTCCGACACGAGCGGCGTGAGCGGCGAGTACGGCGTTCGCAACGGCGAGACAATCGTCGCCACGATGAACACCGACTTGACGAGTAAGACGGCGCAAGTCGGCGACCGTTTCACGATGACTGTGCGCGAGCCTGCGGAGTATCGAGGCTCGGTCATCGAAGGGCGCGTCGCCAACGTCAGCCGCAGCGGGCGCATCACGGGCCGTTCCGACATCGCGCTCGACTTCGAGACGATTCGGATGACCGATGGTCGCAGCTACCGTTTCGCGGGCTTGATTGATACCGTCCGCACACCGAACGGCGAGACCGTGAAGGTGGACAACGAAGGCACGGTGAAAGATGACGACAGCCGCGGCAACACGACCGTGCAACGCACGGCCATCGGCACGGCGGTCGGCGCGATTATCGGCGCGATAGCCGGCGGCGGCAAGGGCGCGGCCATCGGCGCTATCGTCGGCGCGGGCGCGGGCGCGGGTTCGGTCTACGTGCAGGGCCGCGAAGACATCGAACTGTTGAGCGGCACGGAGTTGACGATTCGTGCGAGCGCACCGAATCGGTAAGAGTAAACAGAAAGCAGTAACCACGGAGGGCTTGAGTCATTCGATCTCAAGCCCTCTGCTTTTTCTCGCCAATACTTT
This sequence comes from Pyrinomonadaceae bacterium, assembly GCA_041749275.1. GTDB lineage: Bacteria > Acidobacteriota > Blastocatellia > Pyrinomonadales > Pyrinomonadaceae > JBGTBQ01. The sequence goes on from JBGTBQ010000252.1 coordinate 33,359, forward strand.
CCGCCCACGGCTCATTTTCATCTGGGTTTGACAGACTTCCTCTCACTCAGCTATAAGAAACCTTCCCGCAGCCGCGGGGGTAAAATATTGATGACCTACCACGCGTCCAACATTACGCTGCATCATGGCGAGCACCATCGCCACGCGGCGTCGTGTTGACGGCGGTCTCGGTCTGGCGAACGCGAAGCTCAAGAGCCTAGCGGACGCGCAACGAATCGAAGAAACGCTGCCGGCGACACACGCATCCGGCAGCGTTTTTGTTTTCGCGTTCAGCTATCAGCCCTGAGCGGCTCCAACGTTTGAGGGAAGAAAGAAGCTCGATGGACGAGAAAAACTGAGTGTTGAATGTCTGAATGCTACCCATGACCGATTCGCTTTCAAAAATTCCAAATGGCATGCGCTATCACTTCGGCGCGGAGGCGAGGCTGCGCCGCGCGGTCGAGGACGAGGCGATGGCGGTGTTCGACGGCTGGAGCTTTGAGGAAATCTCCGCGCCGACCGTGGATTATTACGCACTCTTCGAGCGTGGTATGGGGCACGGCGAAGCTCATCGCGCTTTCCGCTTCACGGATACGGACGGACGTATGCTCGCACTAAGGCCGGACGTGACCTCTTCGGTCGCGCGGGCCGCCGCCACGCTCTTCGCCGCGCGCCCGCGCCCCTTGCGCTTTTGCTACGCAGCTACGGTCTTCCGCCAGCAACCGCGCTCGCGCGCCGAATGGCGCAGACAGAGCCGTCAGGTGGGTTGCGAGTTGATCGGCGTCGCAAGCCTCGGCGCGGACATGGAGATGCTCCTCATCGTGGCGGAGGTGCTCGACCGTCTGGGGCTGCGGGCCGATTACCGTGTCACGCTTAGTCACGTGGGCGTCTTTAACGGCGTCGCCCGTCTGCTCGGTCTCGACGAAGATGCGCGAGAAAGGATGCGCCTGTTGATTGACACGAGAAACTCCGGAGAACTCGTTAGGTTTCTGGACGAGCGCGCCCCCGGCGCCGGAGCAATCGGACTGGCTGGACGGCTCGCGCGGCTTTCGGGCAAAGGCGAGACGCTCGCGGAGGCGCGGCGCGCGGCTGAAGGCATCTCCGCGCGCGGCATGGCCGACGAGGGAGTGGGAGACGCGCTCGACGCGCTCGAAAAACTGTGGGGCATGGTCGAAGAGTTGGGCTTCGCTGAAAACTTTGAAGTTGACCTTGCCGACGTGTCGGGGCTGGATTACTACACGGGGCTTGTCTTTCGCGTCTATGTTGCGGGCGCGGGCGCGCGTGTCGGTAGCGGCGGTCGTTATGATGACCTCACCGCCAACTTCGGTCGGAGTGAATCGGCCACTGGCTTCGTGCTTGAGCTTGATGCACTGGCGGAGGTGCTTGCTCGGGGAGAATATTTCCGGCGGCGAAACGGGGAGCAGCCGCCCTCGCTCATCTCAGGCCGCGCCGAAAGCGAGACTTTCCGCGAAGCGTTGAGAAGACGCGCGGCAGGCGAGGGGCTTATGCTTTCAGTGACAGGCGAAGAAGAAGAATGCTGACAGTCGCCATCTCAAAAGGCAGGATGCAGGATGACGCGCTTAGACTCCTTGCGCGAGCGGGCGTGTGCTTGAACGCGGAGGCGCTCGCGTCGCGTCGTCTCGCCGTCGAAGACGAGTCGGGCGACTACCGATTCATTTTCGTCAAGCCCGCGGACGTGCCGGTTTACGTGGAGCATGGGATTGCGGACTGTGGCATCGTGGGCCGGGATGTATTGCTCGAATCCGAGGCGGACTTGTTGCAGCCGCTCGACCTCAAGATCGCGCGTTGCCGCATCGCCGTCGCGGCGCCGCGCGGCTCGCGGGCGAGAGAGTCGGGGCTGCTGCACGTGGCGACAAAATACCCGCGCATCTCGGCGGCGCACTTCGGCGCGCGGGGCGTGCCCGTCGAAATTATCGAACTGTCCGGCTCGGTCGAACTCGCGCCCGTGCTCGGCCTCGCCGACTGCATCGTTGATTTGGTGGAGACCGGGCGCACGCTCGAAGAAAACGGACTGGCCGTAGTCGAAACCATCTCGGAATCAACCGGGCGGCTGGCAGTCAACCGCGCGAGCTATCAACTGAAGGCCGGGGCTGTTGCGGAACTCATCAATGCGTTGAACGAAGCAGTCAATGAGGGAGCGGCTGTAACGAGGATGAAAGCGTGATCGAAGTAATCAAGCAAGGCGACTCGCGGCGGCGGCGCGAAAAGCTTGCGCGCGTCAAGGGGCGGAGTGTCACCGCCGACCCGGAGTTGATGAGTGTTGTCGCCGAGATCATCGAAGAGGTGAGACGGTTGGGTGACGCCGCGTTGCTCGACTACACCGCGCGCTTCGACGGCGTGCGACTGACATCCGGCGACCTGCGTCTGGATGAAGCGACGCTGCGCGAGTCGGCGGCGCGCGTCGAGCCGAAGGTGCGCGATGCTCTGCGCGTTGCAATCGGAAACGTCCGTGAGTTTCACGAGCGCGAGCGCGTGGAATCGTGGGAGTTTGAAACCGCGCGCGGCGTGCGCCTCGGCCAGCGCATCTCGCCGGTCGAATCCGCCGGACTCTACGTGCCGGGCGGCACGGCGAGCTATCCATCGTCGGTCGTGATGAACGTTGTGCCGGCGCAGGTCGCGGGCGTCCGGCGGATCGTTGTCTGCACCCCACCGCGGACCCTCGCCGAGACGCCCGCGGTCGCGGCGGCGCTCGTCGAACTCGGTATCACGGAGATTTATCAGGTGGGTGGCGCACAGGCCATCGCCGCACTCGCCTGCGGGACACGGACGATCCCGCGCGTGGATGTGATTACGGGGCCGGGCAACAAGTACGTCGCGGCGGCGAAGAAGCTGGTCTACGGCGCGGTCGGGATTGATGCGGTGGCGGGGCCGAGCGAGGTGGTGGTGCTGGCCGACGAGACGGCGCGTGCGAGTTTCGTCGCCGCCGATCTCCTCGCGCAAGCCGAGCACGGTGAAGACGCTTCGGCCCTCCTTGTGACGACGTGTGAGGCGCTGGCTGAGAGCGTTGCCGAGGAAGTAGCGCGCCAGTTGAAGACGTTGACGCGAGCGCGCATCATCGCGCGCTCACTTGAGGATTACGGAGCGGCAATCGTCGTCGGCGACATCGAAGAAGCCTGCGAGATCGTCAACGAACTCGCGCCTGAACATCTCGAAATCATCACCCACAAGGAGGAGGAAGTTGCCGCGCGCATACGGAACGCGGGGGCGATCTTCTTCGGTTCTTATTCGCCCGAAGCCGTCGGCGATTACATCGCCGGACCGAACCACGTCCTGCCGACCGGCGGCACGGCGCGCTTCTCGTCCGCGCTCGGTGTACATACCTTTTTGCGGCGCACAAGTGTCGTACATTACACGCGCGATGAGTTGAACGTGACGGCGCATGAAATCGCCGCACTTGCAACCGCCGAAGGATTGGACGCGCACGCGCGCTCGGCGCTCGTGCGGCTCGGAGAATGATTGGAATGGAAGGGCTTGTCACTGCCTGCTCCATTCGATTCGATTCAAGACGAGTGTGTGTGGAACACGGGCAGGGACAAGCCCTGCCAACGCATTAAATTTCATGGCGAAGTCGCTGGAAATAATCAAACCGCGCGTGCGCGAGTTGCGCGCCTACACGCTGTCGCCAGACCGCGCGGCGGTGAAGCTGAATCAGAACGAGAATCCGTGGGACGCGACCGAGGCGATCAAGCGCGAAACTCTCCGGCGCTTCTCGTCGCGCGCGTGGTCGCGCTACCCGGATTTCGTGCCCGCGAGCCTGCACGAAAAGCTGGCGGCTTTCGCGGGCTGGACGCCGGACGGAGTGGTGGCGGGGAACGGCTCGAACGAACTGATACAGGCGCTGCTGATGGTGACGGTCGGTGAAGGCCGGCGCGTGCTCATCTCGGAGCCGACCTTCGCGCTCTACAGACAGGTGGCGACCGTGCTCGGCGGCGAGGTTGTATCCGTGCCGCTTGATGCCGGCCTGAGCTTCGACGTGCCCGCGTTATTGAAAGCGGTCGCGGAGTCGAAACCTGACGTGACCGTCCTCTGCTCACCGAACAACCCGACGGGGTGCCGGATTGAGGACGATGAACTTGAAACGCTGCTGGATCGAACGCACGGCCTTGTCGTCGTGGACGAAGCGTATTTCGAGTTCGCGGGCCGCACGGTCGCGCCCTTGCTCGAACATCACCCGAACCTCGTCGTCTTCCGCACGTTCTCGAAGGCGATGTCGCTGGCCGCGCTCCGCGTCGGATATTTGCTCGCCGCGCCGGAACTCGCGCGGGAAGTCGGGAAAGCCGTGCTGCCGTATAACCTCAACGCATTCTCGCGGACGGCGGCGGAGGTCTCGCTTGAGTTGTACGAGACGGAAATTCTTCCTTCGATCCAAAACATCATCGCCGAGCGCGAGCGACTTTTTGAAGAGTTGAAGCGTGTGCACGGCCTCTCGCCCGTGCGCTCGGAGGCTAACTTCATGCTTGTTCGCACAGCCGTCGAGCCGCGCCGCGTCTACGAAGAGTTGCTGGAACGAGACATCCTCATCCGCGACGTGAGCGGCTACCCGATGCTCAAGGAATATTTTCGCGTGAGCGTCGGGACACCGGAAGAGAACGACAGATTGATACGCGCCCTGACGGAGACTCTCATGTAAGAGGAGACGTGCGACTCGAAGCTTTCTACATCGGGGCGACGTGAGATTTCAAATTGAGTTTTCAGATTCAGGATGGAACTGTATATGAGCATGGAACTTCAAACAGAATCCCGCGTGGGTGAAGTCAGCCGTAAGACGAAGGAGACGGATGTGCGCGTGCGTTTGGCTCTCGACGGGAGCGGACGGGCGTCCGTGTCTTCGGGCGTTGCATTCCTCGATCACATGCTGGAGTTGTTCGCGCGCCACGGATTGTTCGACCTTGAGGTCGAGTGCCGCGGCGACTTGGAGATTGACGATCATCATTCGGTCGAAGACATCGCAATCTGTCTCGGTCAGGCGCTCGCGGAGGCGCTCGGCGACAAGAACGGCATCGCTCGTTACGGCGCGGCCTTGGTGCCGATGGACGAGGCGCTGTGCCGCGCCGTAATTGATCTGTCGGGGCGGTTTTATCTGATCTATGAAGTGGAGACGCGGCGTCAGACTATCGGCAATTTTTCGGTCGAGTTGGCCGAGCATTTCTGGCGCTCGTTCGCCGAGGCGGCGAAATGCAATCTGCATCTTGACTGCCTGCGCGGGCGCAACACACATCACATCCTCGAAGGCACGTTTAAAGCGACGGCGCGCGCGCTCCGGCAGGCGGTCGAGCGCGACCCGCGCGTCCGAGGCGTGTTGAGCACGAAAGGGGTGCTGTAGAAAATTGTCTCGCGTGGCGATTATTGACTACGGTGTCGGCAACCTCCGGTCGGTGGAGAAGGCTTTTCAGGCGAGCGGCGTTGAGGCGGTCGTTAGCTCTGATGAACGCGTACTGCGCGGCGCGGAGAGACTTGTGCTGCCGGGCGTCGGGGCTTTCCGTGCGTGCATGTCGGCGCTCCGCGAGCGCGGTTTCGACGAACTGATCCGCGAACGAGTGGCGGAAGGGACGCCGCTCCTCGGCGTCTGCGTTGGCATGCAGATGCTGTTCGAGGAGTCGGAAGAGTTCGGTGTCACGAAAGGACTGGGCTTCCTGCGCGGGCGTGTGCGTCGCTTCGATGACTCACTGCTGGCGCCGCAAGTCGGCTGGAATCAGGTTGAGTGGAAAAAGGAGCACACCCTTGCGACTGGTGTCGAGAGTGGAGAGTTCTTCTACTTCGTTCACTCTTACTATTGCGACACGGAGGATGCGGAGGACGTGCTCGGAGAAACCGAGTACGGCAAAAAGTACGCTTCAGTAGTCGCGCGCGGGAATGTCAACGGGGTTCAGTTCCACCCCGAAAAGAGTCAGGTCGCGGGCCTGTGCTTGCTCGGAAATTTCGCGGAGAGCTAATCCAAAGCAGACGGAGAGGCAGGGCGATTGAGAGAAGGGGAGACGTTCGATAAAGCAACTTTTTTTGCCCCATCAGCCTGTCGCCCCGTCCCGGAAAATGTCATGCTTGCCAAACGCATCATCCCCTGTCTCGATGTTGACCGTGGTCGCGTTGTCAAGGGCATCCACTTCGTGTCGCTAATTGACGCGGGCGATCCAGTGGAGCAGGGACGGCGTTATGACACGGAAGGCGCGGACGAGTTGGTCTTCCTCGACATCACGGCCTCTTCTGACAAGCGGGCCATCGTCTCCGACCTCGTGCGCCGCGTGGCCGATCAGGTCTTCATCCCGTTCACGGTCGGCGGTGGGCTGAACACGATTGAGGATGTGCGCGCGGCGCTACGCGCCGGTGCTGATAAAATTTCTGTAAACACAGCGGCGGTCGAGCGTCCTGAGTTGATCGTCGAGAGCGCGGAGGTTTTCGGCAGCCAGTGTATCGTCGTCGCCATTGACGCGCGGCAACGCATCGCGGGTGAGGCGCAAGCGGGTTGGGAAGTGTTCACGCACGGCGGGCGGCGGGCCGTCGGCTGGGACGCGGTGGAGTGGGCCGCGCGCGCGGAAGCGCTCGGCGCGGGCGAAATTCTCTTGACGAGCATGGATAGAGACGGCGCGCGAGACGGCTACGATATAGAGTTGACGAGAGCCGTGGCGGACGCAGTGCGAATCCCGGTCATCGCGTCTGGCGGGGCTGGCGCGCTTGAACATTTTTACGAGGCGCTGACAGCGGGAGGGGCGAGTGCCGTGCTCGCCGCGTCGCTATTCCACTTCGGGCAATTCAAGGTCGCGGAGGTGAAAGATTACCTCCGTGCGCGCGGGGTCGTCGTGCGATGAAGATGAACGTGGAAAAGATTCGGTTCGATGAGAGCGGTCTCATCCCGGTCATCGTGCAGGACGCGAAGACGAGAGAGGTGCTGACGCTCGCTTACATGAACGCCGAGAGTTTGCGGCGCACGCTCGACAGCGGCGAGACGTGGTTCTGGTCTCGCTCTCGCTCTGAACTCTGGCACAAGGGGGAAACATCGGGCCACACACAGCGCGTCGTCAGCATACAGGTGGATTGTGACCGAGACGCTCTCGCGGTGTTGGTAGAACCTGCCGGGCCTGCGTGCCACACGGGCGAGCGCACCTGTTTCCATCATGGCATCGAGGGCGCGGACTCGATAGATACAGCAGGAGAGCATCGGCCTTTAGGCGAAACACTTGAGCAACTTTATGCGGTCGTGCAAGCGCGGCGGCGGGAGATGCCTGAAGGCTCATATACGACTTACCTTTTCGAGAAGGGGCTGGACAAGATTCTGAAGAAGGTGGGCGAGGAGTCGGCGGAGACGATCATCGCGGCGAAGAACGATGATGCCGGTGAGTTGGCGGCGGAGATGTCGGACTTGCTTTATCACCTCGTTGTGCTGTTGGTCGAGCGTGGGCTGACGCTCGCGGACATTGGCCGCGAACTTGAGCGACGCGGTGCGTCGCGGGGTGAAGCATGAGCGAGACGGAATTGCGAGAGTTGTTGGATTTCAGCGTCGAGATTGCGCGCGGCGCGGGCGAACTCACCCTGCACTACTTCCGCAAAAAATTCGACACCTACCGCAAGGCGAATAAGTCTTTCGTGACCGATGCGGACTTGGAGACGGAAGCATATTTGAGACGTGCTATTCGAGAGCGTTACCCGAACGACGCGATCCTCGGCGAAGAGGAGGGGGCGAGTGAGGGGACATCCGGCAGGCGCTGGATCGTTGACCCGATTGACGGAACCTATTCTTTCGTCCACGGCGTACCCTTCTACGGCGTCCTCGTTGGCGTAGAACTTGACGGCGAGCCGACCGTCGGCGTGATAAATATGCCGGCGCTCGGTGAGATGGTCTACGCCGCGCGCGGCTTGGGCTGTTTCCTGAATGGCGTGGATGCGCGTGTCTCGGAAACCGCTCGACTCGAAGAAGCCTTGTTGCTCTCGACGGATTTCGGGTCATGCGAGGGCTACGGCTTCGGTCGAGCCGCTGATGAGTTGCAGCGTCGAGCGGCGGCGCGACGCACGTGGGGCGATTGCTATGGCTACGTGCTCGTCGCCACGGGCCGGGCGGATGTCATGCTCGACCCGGCAATGAACGTCTGGGATTGCGCGGCGTTGTTGCCCGTAATCGAAGAGGCGGGCGGAACTTTCACCGACTGGCGGGGGCGGAGAACCATCTCAGGCGGTAACGCTGTTGCGACTAATAGCCTGCTTTTCGAGGAAGTTATGGGTATAGTGCGTTCGGCGTAGAATCCCTATCTGTAAATACAGACGAGTCAATTAATCCCCAAGTCTCCAGTAATGTTTATCTAAGCGGGTCAGAAGGCTACGGGGCGTCAAGGAAAGCTTTCTGTGACGCTAAATGACCCGCAATCAAGCCTTATTTCTTCAGTTCCCATCTCCTGTGCATTCCAAATAATCTAATCATTTCAACATTTACGGGAGTGTGCGCTATTGGCACAATCATTGCCATAAGAAAAAATACCAACCGCTTATTGCGGGTTTGCGCTCGCTCTTGCGGGCTACCTCCCACGGCTTAATAAGTCAATTCTTGAGAGAAGGAAGAGAAAATGCGACCGATTAAACACTTCGAGAAGGGCCTGACCTACGTTGCGGGCGGCCTGTTCAATTCGATTCAGTTTTTCAACAAGTACAGGCCAAACGAATCTTTCACGCCCAAGTGGTCTGAAAAGCCGCTCCTGAAGTCATGGCAGAAGTCGAAGCCACCGCTCGGCTTCCCGCGCACGACCGACAGTCTGTGCCCGAAGTGCGTCATCGAGGCGCGCACGAAGATTCTGAGCGCCGAAGTGATTGACCCTTCGGTGCTCGTCAACGAGAAGGTCGGCGAGATCAAGGCGACCATCGTCGAGCGCAACGGGGAAATCTGGATGGATAAGGACTGTCCCATCCACGGCCACTTCGAGGACATCATGGCGATTGACTCGAACTTCCTCAAGCACATCGAGAAGATGTTTCCGGGCCGCGACATTCAGGCGCATAACGACGAGAAGCTCCACAACCACGGTTCTTCGACAATCAAATTCGGGCGCGGCTCCGTGCTCACGATTGACCTGACGAATCGCTGCAACATGATGTGCGACCCGTGCTTCATGGACGCCAACCAAGTCGGCTTCGTCCACGAGTTGAGCCTGGAGGAGATTCAGGACATTCTCGACAAGGCCATCTCGATCAAGCCGCGCCGGCAAATGTCGGTGCAGTTTTCGGGCGGCGAGCCAACCATCTCGCCCTACTTCCTCGACTCCATCCGCTATTCGCGCAAGGTCGGTTACAACTCCGTGCAGTGCGCGACGAACGGCATCGAGTTCGCCAAGTCGAAAGAGTTCTGCCGCGAGGCCGCCGAGGCGGGCCTGCGCTACGCTTATCTACAGTTCGATGGCATCGGCAACGACGCCAACTCGCACCGGCAGGTCGGCAACCTCTTCGACGTGAAGCTGCGCGCGATTGACAACCTGCACGAAGCGGGCGTCGAGATCGTGCTCGTCATCACGCTGGTCAACAACATCAACAACGATCAGGTCGGCTCGGTCATCCGCTTCGCGCTCGACAATCCGAAGAAGATCGCCTTCCTTTCGTTCCAGCCCGTCTCGTTTACGGGCCGCGACGAGGAGATTACGGACGAGCGCCGGATGGCGCAGCGCTACACCCTGTCGCACCTCGCGCATGACGTGAAAAAACAGGTCGGCATCACGGAGCCGACGCGCGATTGGTTCCCGCTCTCTCTGATGGGCGCCTTCGCGGACTTCGCCGACCTCGCGCATGGCCCGGATGCCGAGTGGGGTCAGGTCTCTTGCGGCTGCCACCCGAACTGCGGTGTCGGCACGGCGGTGATGATTGATAAGGACACCAAGGAGATGGCCCCGGTGCCGAGCTTCCTGAACATTCCGGGACTCGTTACGGACATGCAGAAGATCACGGACGCGGCGCGCGGCAAATGGGCGTCGAACCTGATGATGGGGCTTGCACTTCTGAAGCACTACAACTCTTACAACGCGCCGACGCACTTCACGCTCTACGAGCTGTTCAAGAAGTTCGACAAGTCGTTCGGTCTGACGGGCCGCTCTTACGGTCGCGTAGACGGCAAGCGTTCCGTCAAAGACATCGAAGCGCGCCGCTCCGACCGTTGGAACTTCCTCTTCATCGCCGGGATGTGGTTCCAAGACCTGTTCAACTACGACTTCCGCCGCACGGAGATGTGCATCATTCCCTACGGCACGCAAGAGGGCGAGATTTCTTTCTGCGCTTACAACACGGGCATCGGCTGGCGCAACATCATCGAGCAGATGCACCAGAATGCGACCGTGGCGAAGTGGTACAAAGAGAACGGGCGGCACGAAATCTTCGCCAAGGGCAAAGAGGTGCCGATGACCGAAACTCCGGTCGGCCTCGTCTTGAATGAAGTTGACCTCCAGCGCCCGAACCGCCCTGAGATGGCCGGGCCGAAGACCGCCGCCGAAGAGGCCGCGATGATGCGGAAGCTCTATCAGGAGATGATCTTGAAGAAGAAACTCGGCGCCGATGTGGAGAAGAACACGCCGGTGCAGATCAAGAGCCTCTCGCGCACGAAGAAAGAGACGGCGAACGTCTAAACAGCGAGCGTCTCGTCAACCGCCGAAGCCCCGCGGACGCCGACCCGGCTCCGCGGGGCTTTTGCCGTTCGCGGCTGAAGGGTAAGATGACGGTGCTCTGTTTCAACGTTCATCCATCAACTCTCGGAGGAGGGGACGCTCATGTCACTGGACAAGAAGCACGAAGTGAAGGTGAAGGTGCAGGTGCTCGAACTGTCGAAGGCAGGGAGCGGCATTGAGTTGGAGGTTTTCGCCGAGGGAGAGAAACTCGGCGTCATCGAGATCGGGCATGGCTCGTTCGGGTGGCGAAAAGCGAGCGGCAAGCGCGGCTTCAAGCGCATAGACTGGACGACATTCGCCGGGTGGCTCAACGACCACTTCAAATAACAACTCCGCACCAGTTGTTACATGTCGAACGAGTGACCGCTTGAATAAATCGGTCGCATGGGTTGTAATGGATTTCGGTAATTTATGGTTCGCATTCTTCTGACAAACGACGACGGGATACACTCGGACGGACTCACCAAACTCGAAGCAGCGCTCAGGGAAGTCGGCGACGTGTACACGGTCGCGCCCGCCTCCGAGATGAGCGGGGCGTCGCATAGCCTGACGCTCTCGCGCCCCTTACGCATCCGTCGGATTGACGAGCGCCATTGGACGGTAGACGGCACGCCGACCGATTGCGTTACGCTCGCTCTGCACCGCATCCTCGGCGACGAGGAGCGGCCCCACCTGTGCGTTTCAGGTATCAACCACGGCGGCAACCTCGGTGATGACGCAAGCTACTCCGGCACCGTCGCGGGTGCGCTCGAAGCGACCATCCTCGGCGTACCGGGCCTCGCCTTCAGTCTCGTCGCGCGCGAGAACTTCGACTTCACGGAGGCCGCGCGTTTTGCCGTCGTCGCCGTGCGTAATACGTTAGAGACTGGGCTGCCCGAAGGTACGCTGCTCAACATCAACATCCCGCGCGGGGAGATACGCGGCGCGCGTGTCACGCGGCAGGGCATCAAACATGCGCGGCCCATCATTAGCGAGCACATTGACCCGCGCGGCAAGGCTTACTACTGGATCGGCGAAGAGTATTACACGAAGCCGAGCGAGGAGGGGACGGACTACCATGCCATCGAGCGCGGTTACGTCTCCGTCACGCCGATGCGGAGCGACATGACCGACCACAACTCGCTGGTCGCGCTCGACTCATGGAACAAGATCAGCACCGCGGAAGTCCAGCGCGAGGGTGAGGATCAGCCGGCGGGAAGGTAAGTCGCTGGGTGTTGAGCCGAGGCGTTCACAAAGGGTAAAAGTTCTTGGAGCCTTCCGCTTCCAACTTGTCAGCCGCACACACATCGGGTTACCGCATCCCGCGCGAGCGGATGGTCGAGCGTCTGCGCGACCACTATCGCATCCAAGACAGGCGCGTGCTCGAAGCGATGGCTGAAGCGCCGCGCCATCTCTTCGTCCCTGAAGCTCTCGCGGGCCGCGCCTACGGCGACCACGCGCTTCCTATCGCCGCCAACCAGACAATTTCACAACCCTACATCGTCGCGCGGATGAGCGAGCTGCTCGAAGTTGACAAGACGAGTCGTGTGCTCGAGATCGGCGCCGGTTCCGGCTACCAGACAGCCGTGCTCTCACGTCTCGCGGGTCAGGTTTACGCCATCGAGCGCATCGCCGATCTGGCGCGTGAAGCGCAGACGCGCATCCGTGCGCTAGGTATCTACAACGCGACCGTGAAGTGTTTTGACGGCACGCTCGGATGGAGCGCACACGCGCCTTACGATGGGATACTCGTCGCGGCGGGCGGTCCCGAAGTCCCCGGCCCGCTCCTCGCGCAGCTCAAAGTGGGCGGTCGCCTCGTCGTCCCCGTCGGCCCCTCGCGCGAAGCGCAGCGCCTCGTCCGCGTCGTCCGCACCGAAGATGGATACGAGCACGAAGATCACGGCGCATGCGCCTTCGTCCCGCTCATCGGACGCTATGGTTGGACAAACGATTAGTTCAAAGTTCAAGGTTCAAAGTGCAAAGTCGGGAGGCCGGCCTTGAACTTTGAACCTTGAACTTTGAACCTTGAACTTAAAAAACATGGAATCAATCGTCGAACTTTTACATCAGCTCAAAGAGCTACTCAACCCGAAGAATATCATTGATTTTCTGACGACGAAGGGGTTGCTGTTTACTTATGCCGGTTTAATGTTCATCGTTTTCGCGGAGACGGGCCTCGCCGTCGGCTTTTTTTTGCCGGGCGATTCACTGCTCGTCGTGGCCGGTCTCATCTGGCGCGCGAAACAGTTGAACGTGGCGCTCCTGCTCTTCTGCCTCTTCATCGCGGCGGTGGTTGGCGACGCCGTCGGTTACTACTCCGGGTTGAAGCTCGGGCCGCGCATTTTTAAACGGGAGAAGTCTTTTTTCTTCCGACCGAGCCACTTGCAAAAGGCGCACGAGTTTTACGAGAAGTACGGCGGGAAGACGATCATCATCGCGCGCTTCGTCCCCATCGTTCGCACCTTCGCGCCCATCGTGGCCGGGGCCGCCGCGATGCCCTACCGCCGCTTCGTGGCCTATAACGTGGTCGGCGGTTTCCTCTGGGTCTTCAGCATGATCCTCGCGGGCTACTTCCTCGGCTCCGCCGTCGAGAACGCTTTCGGTATCAAACTCGAAGACCACATCGAGAAGGTCGTCATCGTCGTCGTCCTGCTCTCGCTCACGCCTCCGCTCTACGAGTATCTCAAGTCGCGGAGAGAGAAGGCGCGCGCCGCGAGAGAAGCGGGCGACGTGCGCGTTTGACAT
>JBGTBQ010000253.1:0-3065 GCA_041749275.1 Pyrinomonadaceae bacterium
CGGCTGCGGTCGCGGCCTAACCCACCGCTTTAAGCTCCTCTGTCGAACACGCGAACGGCTGCGGTAGCCGCAAAGGTGAGGTGTGTCCAGCTACACTGTGAAGACATTATGACGGGCGTTGCCTCAAATCTGAGCGATGCCGAATGCGATTGCCCCGATTAGCAGCGCATCATGCGCTGCTAGAGCAATTTGCGATGGGGTGTCCGGCAGAGTGTGAGTCTGCCGCCTGTTCAGCACCATGCGGCAGACTCACACTCTGCCGTACATTCACAAGCAAACCGCTCTAATTTCGATTGGTGTTTTGGGTGTGTGGCGGGTCGTCTGTTATTCTTCGGTCACTTTTCTCTGGAAGTGAGTTGCCGTTTATGACGAATCTTGTTCACCGCCCGCGCAGGCTCCGCCGGCGCGAACCTTTGCGCGCGCTCGTCCGCGAGACGCGTCTTTCGCGCGAGAATCTCGTGCTCCCCTTCTTCGCCTGCACGGGCGAGGGGGTGCGCCGCGAGGTCACGTCCATGCCCGGCGTCTTCAACCTCTCGACCGACGAGGTCGCGCGCGACGCCGCGGCGGCTTTCGATGCGGGCGTGAACGCCTGCATCCTGTTCGGTTTGCCGGAGTCGAAAGACGAGACGGCTTCGGGCGCCTACGCCGCGAGCGGCATCGTGCAGGAGACGATTCGCGCTGTGCGTCGCGCCGCGCCCGAAATGGTCGTCATCGCCGACACCTGCCTGTGCGAGTACACTTCGCACGGCCACTGCGGCGTGGTGCGCGAGGGCGAGGTGCTGAACGACGAGTCGCTGGAATTGCTGGCGCAGACCGCCGTGAGCCAAGCGCGGGCCGGCGCGGACATCGTCGCGCCTTCGGCGATGATGGATGGGCAGGTGGGCGCGATCCGCGAGGCGCTCGACGACGCCGGGTTCGAACACGTCGCCGTGATGGCCTACGCCGTCAAGTACGCTTCCGCTTTTTACGGCCCCTTCCGCGAGGCCGCCGACAGCGCCCCCGCCTTCGGCGACCGACGCGCTTACCAGATGGACGGCGCAAACGTGCGCGAGGCGCTGCGCGAGGCGGAACTCGACGTGATGGAAGGGGCCGACATCCTGATGGTCAAGCCCGCGCTGCCCTACCTCGACATCATGCGGATGGTGCGCGACCGTTTCGATTTGCCGCTCGCCGCCTACCACGTCTCCGGCGAGTACGCGATGCTCAAGGCCGCCGCCGCGCGCGGGTGGATAGACGAGCGGCGCGTGATGATGGAGTCGCTGACCAGCATCAAACGCGCCGGGGCCGACATCATCATTACTTATTATGCGGTGGAAGCGGCGCGGGAATTATAAAGGGATGAAGGATGAAGGATGAAGGATGAGGGATGAGGGATGAAGGATGAGGGATGAGGGATGAAGGATGAGGGATGAAGGATGAAGGATGAAATTAAGTTAACTCAACGCACGTTGAGCGTTTTCTTATTCATCCCTCATCCTTCATCCTTCATCCCTTTCTTACGGTCTTGGGTTCGTCAGGCGCGTGAAGCCGATGATGGCGCAGACGGCGCCGATGACGACGAAGAGGTTAAGGAAGGCGCCGACGCTGAGGACGAGGCTCGTGTCGTTGCCGAAGACGCCGATGCCCAGCACCAGCAGTTGCAGATGGAAGAGGACGAGGCAGACCGCGGCGAGCGCGAACCAGCGGGCCGACGCGCCGAAGACGCGCGCGCGCGTGAAGCCTAATATGGCGGCCACCAGCCAGCCAAGCGCGCCGAGCGCGAGCAGGATGAGTAACACCGGGGCGAAGTACGAGGGCGCGCGGAAGACCTGATCCTGCGGCGCCTGAAGCGCCAACATCGTCGCGACGAGCATCAAACGAACTCTCCTTTAAGCATTAACCACATAAACCGAACGCCGTCCGCACCCGGTCGCCGGTGACCGGCCCGACCGCTTGGCGCAGACGGCGTCGGAGTCGAATTGGTAATCGAAGGTGCGTCGAAAGCCGCCGCCGCGCGGGGCGGCGGCTTCGGTCGCGCGGTCGCACTCACTCGCAGCTACAAAGTCTGACGCCGCGCTACTGTGTGATGTGTATCTCCTCTTCCGCGCCGGAGTGGCGCAGGAAGATAGCGAGCACGGACACACACAGTACGACGGCGCCGATGATAGCCTTCCAGAGGTGTGGCGTCGCGCCCTCCGTGCCGGGCGGGGCGGCGAATAGGTAGAACTGCCAGATCGAGAAGCCCAGCGCCGCCACCGCGATGATCCCTAACACAATGTCTAACATGCTCTTCATGTTGAACCTCCAAGGTCCGCTAAGTTCGATAGAACGGATTCAGTTGTAAAGCAACGATACTGCTTTACGTACTCGCAGAATCTGCCGGGGTCAGGGTATTCAATCGTCTGCCGGTATTGCTCGGATTCGAGGCTTATGTTACAGCCGCCGCACGCGAGAAGCAAGACTTTTGCAGCGGTCAGCCATCGGCCATCAGCTTACCACAACGGCATCGTTCGTGTTTGATCGAAAGCGCTCAACCGGGGAAGTCGAAAGCTCTTGGCTGAATGCTGACCGCTAAAGGATTATCCGTTTATCGCCGGCGCGGCGCGTGATGCGCTCGCGGTCGAAGTATTCGAGCAGGGGGATGGCGTACTTGCGCGAGACGCCGGAAAGTTCTTTGAAAGCGGCGACATCAATCAGCCGGTCTGGTTCGCGGCGCGCAGCGTAGTCGCGGAGGGCGGCGACAAGTTCGGCGAGCGCGTCGCGGTGGAATAGTAAATCTTCGCGGACGCGGACGAGCGCGCCCGCATCAATCAACAATTGGAGAAGTTTGCGCGCATGTTCGCGCCCGCGCCCCGGCCCGGCGACGGCGGCAAGCGCCTCTTCGAGCGTGGGGGCTTCGAGCGCGGCGGTGCGGTAGATCGTTTCCAGCCGCTCGCGCAAGTGCGCGTCTTCCGGCGAAAGATCGAGGCTGTGGCGGCTCGAACGCACCACATCGCGTTCGGCGACGAGCACGGCGCGCTCCTCGCCCTCGCGGATCACGGCGCGGAAGAGTTCCGGCGCGGCGCGCGCGAACAGACGCTCGCGCA
>JBGTBQ010000254.1:0-13581 GCA_041749275.1 Pyrinomonadaceae bacterium
TGTCAACGGGCGGCGCTTCCGCCTCGCTCACGACCGTCTGCTCGTCTGCCACGCTCGCCACCCGCAACGCGAAATCGAGCCGCGCGCCACGGCCCGCCAACAGCTCAAGCCCCGTCCTCTCTTCGACCGCGAACCCCGCGCACGCGACGCGCACCGTGTACGCGCCCGGCGGCAATTCAACGAAACGGAAGCGCCCCTCGTCGTCCGTCACGACGGAGCGCGCGGCTTTCGTGGCGACGTGCGTCGCCATGACGGACGCGCCCGGCAGTGCGCCGCCGTTCTGGTCCACGACGACTCCGCTGATCGAAACGTCGTCGAGGTCTTGCGCGGCTGCCGGCGCGCGTGGAGCGAAGAGAGCGAAGAGGAGTGGAAGCGAAATCGCGCAGCGGGAGACGAAGGTTGCCACGCGTCGAACGGTTCGCGGTTCAGGATGGGAAGAGCGCGAGGCGGCGAAGGCGGTGAGGCTGCACATTGTCAATTCTCCTTGAGGGGTTGTGAGTGAAAACGCGAGTCGCGCGCGAGGCGGCGCGGCCCCGTTCAGGAGTCTGGGCAAAGCCGTTTCAGCGTCGGGTGCCGTCGGCTGCTTTCGGTCTTGGATTCACCGCGGCGAGGGGTGAGACGGCGCGGGCATCCACTTTTCGACGGCGCGCAATTTATCACCACGACGCCCCGCGGCACAAGCGTTATTTCGTGCGGGTCTGGGAAATTTGTAAAAGCCCGGAATTGGACTGACAGAATCTACCGTCCGTGAGGTGACGCGGCGAACTTCTCTATCACTTTTGCTTTTTCCAATCCAACAGGTTTGATGGAGCCGAGGGGGATCGAACTCCTGACCTCATGACTGTTTTTCTTAAAGCACTCAGTACAGGACAAAATCCAGTAAACCCGTAGTCTGAGCGGAGGTGGGAGCGCGGAGGCGGAACCAGTGTTGATTGAAGATGCGCCAAGCAGGGCGCAATGGGTTGTGAAAGCAGATGATGTCATTACTTCGACGGTGCGCCCTATCCGGCGGTTGTCAGCCATGATTGAAGCAGAACAAAGCGGCGACGTATGCTCATCAGGCTTTGCCGTATTAAGACCAAAGCACATCGAGCCGGAAGTGTTGCTGGTTTTTCTACGTGCGCCCATCATCTGCGAAATTCTTGACCTACACACCACAGCTTCCATGTATCCGGCCATCTCGACTGAAGACCTTTTGCATATCCCCATCACGCTTCCTTCAGATGAAGCGCGCACAGAGATCGTGGAAAAGGTGCAAAATTCTCGAAAAGTCAAAAAGGAATCGAAGCGGCTGCTCGATATTGCCAAGCGGGGCGTTGAGATGGCGATTGAAGAGGACGAGCGAGCGGCGCTTCTCTGGATGGAGAAAGAAACGGCTTCGATTTTAAGAGCGTAGCTTGTCCCACCGCTCCGCGGACGCTTCCGCGATGGTGACGTAGGTTTTGAGATGCGCTACTTCGTCGAATGAGAAGATATATGCTGTGTCGTTAAAAAGATAATAACCGACGATAAAATCGAACTCTCCCGGCTGGTATCTCCTGCGCTTGCCGTGTCCTTCCGTACAGGTGAGCAAAACATTCGGCAACCCATGTTGATTCGTCGCGTTTACACAACGGACTTGAATCTTCAGGATTTTCCCGCTCTCAGGCACTTGAACCATCCAATCCGTTTTGTCTCCGTCAAAGAAAGCGGAATAGATGTTGAAACCGTGGAGAGCCAAGCGAAAAAGAACAGCGGCCTCGGCAATTTTACCTTTGTGATAAGGCTTGAGATTTTGCCAGATAACCGCGCGGTTATGTTTTGATTCCTCGCCGTGACTCTTTTTCGGCGTCGCATAACGGTTGGCGAGCTTATTTCGCGTTCGCTTTTCCTCGTCGGTCAAAGGATAAGGCTTCAACCATACACTGAGTGAACTCCTCGCAGCCCCGATAGCGGTTTCTATTTCACTCAGCGAGAGTCTCTCTTCAAGACGCAGGCGAATCGCTTCGGCCTTCAACTCAGGTTTGGCAAGCATGATGCTCATTCTCCCTTGATACGATTGAGATGAGAAAATAATCCGAGGCGGAATAATGAGCGTGAAATGTTTTAGGGTGGAATCTTGATGGAGCCGAGGGGGATCGAACCCCTGACCTCCGCGCTGCCAGCGCGGCGCTCTCCCAGCTGAGCTACGGCCCCTTATCAACGACCCGGCGTTCGCGCGGAAGCACTCCGGCTGCGGGCGGAAAAAAAACTTAGCACACTTGCGCGCTTGACGGCAAACACAGGCAAGACGCGCGATGCGGCGTCCGATTGAACGATGCGCGGGGCGACTCTCGGCGGGCAAAGAGACAGCGGCGCTCGTGTGGGCTGACAGCCCCTTTATGAGCGTGTTAGGCTTCTCGATCTTTGATGAAGAGTTCCGACATCGGATTGCGGCACACGGCGGAGGATGGCGAAGGTCGCGCGTACCTCTACATGCTGGCGGGTTCGCTGGCCTTCGCCACGATGGGCGCGCTCAGTCATCTGGCGGGCGAGCGCGCCGACTGGCAGTTGGTGGCGGTGGCGCGCACGCTGGTGGCGTTCGTCCTCTCGACCAGCCTCGCGCTCTCGACGGGCGTGCGGCTCGTCTTTCTGCGTCCCGGCATTCTGTGGATGCGAAGCTTCGCCGGAAGCGTCGGCGTTCTGTGCGCCTTCTATGCGCTGACGCACCTACCCATTTCGACCGCGCTCACGCTCTCGAACACCGTGCCCGTGTGGGTGACGCTGCTGGCGTGGCCCGCTCTCGGACAGCGGCCCGCCGCGCCGGTGTGGGGCGCCATCGTCGCGGGGCTGTGCGGTATCGCGCTCATGCAGAGGCCGGAACTGGTGGGGAACCGGCTGGCGGGAATGCTCGCGGTCGGAAACGCGCTCTGCACGGCGGTGGCGATGATCGGGTTGAATAAACTCAAGGGCGTGGACGCGCGCGCGGTGGTGACGCACTTCTCCGGCGTCTCGACCGTGTTCACGCTCGCGGCGCTCTTCTTAGCGGGCGGTGCGGTGAACTACGGCGTGTTGAGAGAGCCGATGACGCTGGCGCTGCTGGCGGGCGTCGGCGCGGCGGGGACGCTGGGGCAGTTGGGGATGACGAAGGCGTTCGCGCTCGGCACGCCATCGCGCGTGTCGGTCGTCGGGTTGATGCAGGTCGTCTTTGCGATGCTCTTCGACCTGCTCCTCTGGCGTCGCCGGTTCGATGCCCTCACGGTCGCGGGCATCTTCCTCGTCATCGCGCCCTCCGCGTGGCTGATGCTCCACAACCCGCTCAGAAAGAGCACTCCGATTCACACCACGAATTAATATCAAAGGCGGAGGGCGTGAACGTGTGGGAAGACGCCTTCGTTACGTCACCGAGGCATCCTCCCACCTGTCCGCGCCTTCCGCCGTGAGCATTTTTCTTAGCGTCCTTTAAAGTCCGGCTTGCGTTTTTCGAGGAAGGCGCGGACGCCTTCGTCTTTGTCCTCGCTCGAAAAGCAGAGGGCGAAGAGGTCAACCTCGCGTCTGAGGCCCTCGTCGAGGTTCGAGCGCGAGGCGATCTTGACCGCCTCTTTCGCCAGCTTTAGCGCGACCGGGCTTTTCTCGGCGATGCGGTGCGCCATCTCCATCGTCTTGCCTTCGAGGTCGGCGGCGGGGACGACCATGTTGACGAGGCCAAGCTGAAAGGCCGTCTGCGCGTCAATCATGTCGCCCGTCAGGATCAACTCCATCGCCTTGCCTTCACCGACGAGACGCGTCAGGCGTTGCGTGCCGCCGCCGCCCGGAATAATGCCGAGGTTGATTTCGGGTTGGCCGAATTTCGCGTTCTCGCTCGCAATCCGCAAATCGCACGCGAGCGCCAACTCGCAGCCGCCGCCGAGGCAGAAGCCGTTGACCATCGCGATGACGGGTTTCGGGAACGAATCCACGGCGGTGAAGAGCGAGCGCCCCAGCATCACGTCGCGCTGCGTGATGGGCGTGCGCCCCTCGAACTCGGCGATGTCGGCGCCCGCGACGAAAGCTTTCTCGCCCGCGCCCGTGATGATGACGACGCGCACGCCCTCGTCTTCGCGCAACTCGTCCAGCGCCGCCGCGCCCTCGGCCCGCGTCTGAATGTTCAGCGCGTTCAGCTTCTGCGGGCGGTTGATGGTGATGACGGCGACGCGGTCGCGCCGCTCAAGTAGAAGTGTCTCGTATGATGCCATGCAAACCTCCAAAAAAATGATTAAGTGATGAGTGAGAAAGGGCTGTTAGCTGTTAGCCGTTAGCATTCAGCCTTTCCCCTTCAATCTCACCGAAGGTTCTTTAAGCTAACGGCTAACGGCTAACGGCTAACAGCCCGCTTATCACGCGTCACTGTTCCTCGCCGGTCGGCGAAGAAGTCCCCTGCTCGTCGGCGACCCAAGAGACGAAGAGGCGGAGCCAGTTGTCCGCCGGCTCCACGATCTGGACGCCGACGCGCGCCGTGCCGTAGATGGCGGGCGCGATGCGGACGACCTTCGCCGTCGCTTCGATGGGCGAGCCGTCGGGGCGGTGCGCGCGCACGTAGAGCTGGTCGCCGCGGCCCACCTTCTGGTTGAGGTGGAAGAGCGCGCCCAGCGTCGAGATGTCGTCCGTCTCGGTCGGCTCGCTCCACGCCGAGCCGTCGTCGGCGCGCCCCGACACCACGACCGGCAGCCGCAGCGCCATCCGCAGCGCGAACCGTCGCTCTCCTTCGTAAGGCTTGGTCATAATCAGTAGGCAGCAGGCAACGGGCAGCGGGCAGCGGGCAGCAGGAATACAGCGCGGTTTATCACAAGTTGGCGGCGGCTTGAAGCAGTCTGGTTTTGACTGCCCGCTGCCCGCTGCCTGCTGCCTACTCCCATTTGTAAAAGCCTTCGCCGCTCTTCTTGCCGAGCTTGCCGGCGGCGACCATGCGCCGCAGAAGTTCGGGTGCGCGGAAGCGCTCGGCGCCGAGCTTGCGATGAAGATAGTCGGCGATATTGAGACGCACATCGAGGCCGACCAAGTCGGATAACTTAAGCGGCCCCATGGGGTGATTGTAGCCCAACTCCATCGCCGTATCTATATCTTTCGCGCTCGCCACGCCCTCTTCGAGCATCCGCATCGCTTCGAGGCCGATGGCGACGCCCAAACGAGACGAGGCGAAGCCCGGTACGTCCCGGACCGTAATCGGCTCCTTTTTCATCTTCAGCCCGACCTCGCGCGCCGTCTCGACGGTCTCGGCGGAAGTCTCGCGCCCGACGACGATTTCCAGCAGGCGCATGATGTGGACGGGGTTGAAGAAGTGCATCCCGACCACGCGCTCAGGGTTTTTCGCCCCCTCCGCGATCTCCGTAATCGAGAGCGAGGAGGTGTTCGTGGCG
The DNA here is from genome assembly GCA_041749275.1 of Pyrinomonadaceae bacterium. Classification (GTDB taxonomy): domain Bacteria; phylum Acidobacteriota; class Blastocatellia; order Pyrinomonadales; family Pyrinomonadaceae; genus JBGTBQ01. The sequence continues at coordinate 5,355 of JBGTBQ010000254.1, forward strand.
AAGATGAAGGACTTGCCGCCAGCGACTCTCTCAACCTCGCGCAGGGTTTCGCGCTTTAGCTCAAGGCGTTCCGGCACGGCCTCGATGAAGAGGTCGGCATCGCCCGTCTCTTCCATGTCGGTCGTGCCGCGAATGTTGCCGAGCGCCCGCGCGCGCTCTTCCTCCGTGACCTTGCCGCGCTCGACGCCTTTGGCGAGGTTCGACTCGACGGCGCGAAGCGCGCGCGCGACCAGTTCGTCCGAGATGTCACGCAAAGTCACGCGGTAGCCCGCGGCGGCGGCGGCCTGCGCGATGCCGTGCCCCATCGTGCCCGCGCCGAGAACGGCGATGCGCTCGATCACGCCGGTGTAAGGATGATTACTGACTTCGTTGTGGGCGGAGGTGTTCAATCGCTTCAGCGTCAGCGGGTGGCCGAAATGCGCGCGGCGCGGCCCGTCGTGCGGTCACAAGTTCGACTACTTCCGGCGCGAGACGTTATACTACACGCGCAAGGAAAAAGGCTACCGTCCGCTACGCCGCGCCCGTCGCCCGTGCGGCGGCCCGCATGGAATCCCCGAAGGAGAGACTGGAAAGAAGCGAAATGTCTAAAGAGACCCTGCACCGCGAAGTCGTCATCATCGGCTCAGGCCCGGCGGGCCTGACCGCCGCTATCTACGCCGCCCGCGCCGACTTGAAGCCGCTCGTCGTCCACGGCCCGCAACCCGGCGGCCAGCTCACCATCACGACCGATGTCGAGAACTATCCCGGCTTCTCAAAAGGCATTCAGGGGCCGGAGTTGATGGCCGAATTTGAGGAGCAGGCCCGGCGTTTCGGCACGGAGTTTTTACAGGCGATGATTACGCACGTTGACTTCGCCCATCGCCCTTTCACGCTGGAAACCGACGATCACACGATCAAGGCCGAGACGCTCATCATCGCTTCGGGCGCGTCGGCCAAGTGGCTCGGCATTCCGGGCGAAGCGCCCGCGCCGCACGGCTTGGGGGGCTTGGGCGTCTCGGCGTGCGCCACCTGCGACGGATTTTTCTTCAAGGGCAAGCCCATCGTCGTTGTCGGCGGCGGCGACACGGCGATGGAAGAGGCGACGTTTTTGACCCGCTACGCTTCGCAAGTGACGCTCGTTCACCGGCGCGACCATCTGCGCGCGTCGAAGATCATGCAGGACAAGGCATTCAACAACCCGAAGATCGAGTTCATCTGGGACACCGACGTGACTGAAATCCTCGGCACGCCGGAGACGGGCGTGACGGGCGTCAGGCTCTCCAACAACAAGACGGGCGAAGAGCGCGTCTTCCCGTGCGAGGGCGTCTTCGTCGCCATCGGCCACAAGCCGAACACGGACGCTTTTCGCGGCTGGCTGGAGATGGATGAGGTCGGGTATCTCAAGACCGCCGGGCGCTCGATGGCGACCAACATCCCCGGCGTCTTCGCCTGCGGCGACGCGCAGGACTCGATCTACCGACAGGCCGTCACCGCCGCCGGCACCGGCTGCATGGCCGCCATTGACGCCGAGCGCTTCCTCGATAGCTTGCCCGTCATCTCACCCACCGGCGAGGAGATCACCATCGAAGGCGAGCGCGTCTCGTCCGATCACCAACTCGTCATCAAGGCCGACGGCGAGATTATGCCGAACCACCCGGATGAGGGCGGCGCGGCGGTTAGTGGCGATTAAGCCGCAGACTTGGGCGTGTCATCAGGAAATGAACGGTTAACAAGGTTAGGTAGCCAGCGGCTTGAGATGCTCAATCTCAAGCCGCTGGCTTTAGTTGTTGACAGCACTCTTTAATTTCTCGTCTGCCACTCTCTGATTCCATCCAGCGGGTAAATCAACATCAAGATGTTGAGGAGCAAGCTGTCTCTGATCCAGACGAGCAGCGCCACTTCAATCGCCACGAAGAAGATGATGGAGCGCACCCAGCCAAGTTGACGGGCGATTAAGAAGCCGAGTCCGCAGGCCACGATGTCGCCGAGTGAATTAAGAATCGTGTCGCCGGAATAGCCGAGCGCGGCGGTCGCTTCGCGGTAGCGGCGGATGACGAACTCCGTGTTTTCGATCAGTTCCCAGAGCGCCTCGGCGGCGACGGCGAGCGAGAGCCGCCAACGCCAGTCGAGCCGTGGCAGCGCCCATGCGAGCAGCCCGCAGAAGATGACGCCGTGCAGAACGTGCGTGAAGCTGTAGGGGTCGGAGAAGTGCTGCGAGGTCTCCGGCCCCCACGCGTCGCCGACCCACGGGACGATGCGCCCGCAGGCGCAACGCCACAGACGCCCCTGCGCGCGGAGCAACAACGCTGTGGTCACTAAGACCGCCGGGATGACGAGGACGGCGAGCCGGAGCCGCCTGTTAATGGCATCACTCAAGACTTCCTCGAAATGACAATAAAAGTGCCGACGCGCATTGCAGTATAGACGCTAATATGGGGCAGTGATAGAAAATGAACTGGATGAAGCCAGCCGCTAAACTAAACTTTCACTGCCGACGAGCAGGTTGAGGATTGGCTGTCGAAGGATAGCGCGGCGTAGTGGGTAAGGGCGGAACTGACTCTGAACAACCCTTTTTCAGTGCATGTTCACCGCAATGCGAACCGGGACGATGAGCATCCCTTCTTGAGGCGTTGCTACTCGATAGATGTTCTGCGGTAGCGGGTCTTCACGGGTTAGTTGGCGCTTCTTGGCGCCGCACGGCGATAGGGCGGAATTTTGTGAGGAGGACGTTTCGCGGACTAATTGACGCGATTTCGCACCGCACTGAGCCTGTTGCTCCGCGGCTGTCAACGTCTCCTGCTCGCTTCCTTCCTTCACGTACAAACTGATTTCGCCTCCCAATGTTGCTTCCAACCGCGCCACGAAATCCACGTTGACGACCTCTTGATCCGGGCCGAGCCTCAATCCTTCCAAAGGCGTCGGGGAGATGATGAGCAGTAATAATTCGCCCGTGTAGTTGGCGCCTCTCGGCTCGATTTTGAAATAGGGGTAATCTTCCGCCTGATCAGGTATATCAACCAGTAACCCTGCCCCAACTTGATTGAACTGCGCGGCCAGCAACCGGCCTTTACCGTCCTGATTAGCGGGCGCGGGGAAGATCAGATAGAGCTTTCCCAACGCGCCGTTGGCGTACATTTCGGCATTCATCACATACAGGTAGCCGCGCCTTTTTGCTTCGAAGGTCAGACGCACCCGATCACCCTTCCGAAACTGCGTGTCCGCCCCGACGCGGGTCGGCGTCCACCATTCACGGCGATTGTCGTCGGTTTTGACAACGACCTTCGGTCCTTTGTCCGTGGCGAGCGGTGGGCGCAAGCGCCAGAAAGTGACGCCAAGTTCTTCGACACGCAACGTCTGGTTGGGGTTGGCGTTGACCGGGGACTTGCCGGTCAAGCTGGATTGAAAGGCTTGAGGTTCGATGCGCGCCGCTTTGTATCTCTCTCTGCGTCGCATGGAAGCGCTGATCTTGCCTCGCGGGGCTTTCGCGGCGGGTGGTTGCTGCTTCGTTGCCGCGGCGTTCGCGGTTGGTTCCGGGCGACTGTTGGCGAAGTCATCCGAAGGCATACCGCGCACCGGCGGATCGTTCTGCGCGTGGGCGGGATTACCTAAAGCCGCACATAAGAAGAGTGCGAGGGTGGTGAGACCGAAGATGTGTAAAGGCATGGCGCGCCAGTTCCTTTCACCTTTTTTCAAAGTGGTCAAACTCTCGACCAACAGTTCCGACGACGTTCACGTCGCCCGCTCATCTATACTCCAGTTGCATCAGGTGCAGCACGATGTCGCCGTGGCCTTTCAAAACAGTGCGCTGTCCGGCCACATCCTTACTGGCTGCGGCCCGACTCGCAGCCGCCCGGCTGATGAATTCACGCAAGGCGGCGGCGGCTGATTCAGGGACTTTCCCCTGGTCGCTTGTGAGGGCTTCGGCTCGCGCGGTCTCCACCGCCGCCTCCGGCTGCGCCGTCCAGATAAACCAGATTGATTCAGTCCCCGGCTCCCATTTGAAAGTATTCCAGCCGGACTCGAACCGTTGCCCGGTTGAAACCTGAGCGACGCCGTTTTTTTGTTTCTGCGTCGGGAACTGTAGAAAGAATGCGTACTGGTTATTTTCGTCCTTCCCCTCATTAAACAGGTACGCATAACCTGCTGCCTCGGTAGTCATGAGCACCTGCATCTTATAACCCTTCTCGTAAATCTCCTGACCGGCTGTGATGAAAGGCTGCTCGAAGGGTTGACCGTCGCGCATCTTCTGCACCTTCAGAGAGTAGGTAAAGACCCGCTCCGGCCCAAAGCGGAAAAACTTCCACCAGACGCCGGCAGTCACCGCCGCTAACAGGACAGCCGCCATCGCCGTCGCGGTCAGGAGCAGGATGCTTTTCTTCGCTGGTCGCGGTCGCTCCACCGTCTCGATCTCGCGGGATTCGGGTTGGACGGGGACAGGGGAGGGCGCGGGTTCGACATCCGCTAGTAAGGCTCGTGTCAGGTCGGCGCAGAAATCGCGGACTCGTTGGTAGCGTTCAGCCGGATGATAGGCGAGGGCTTTGAGGATGGCGCGCTGTGCCGCTTCGGGCAAGGCCGGGCGCAGCGCGCAGGGTGTGACCTGAACCCCCTCTTTCTGCAAGGCGGATAGTTGAATGATCGTCTCCGCGTTGAAGGGCCGCCGGCCAGTCACCATCTCGTAGGCGATGATGCCCAGAGAATAAATGTCGCTGGTGGCCAAGATGGCTCTTCGTTGCCCGTCCGCCGCGTTTAACTGTTCCGGGGACATGTAATTCGGCGTGCCGATGACGATTCCGGTCGAGGTGCTGGCGGCGATCATCGAATCTTTAATTTTAGCGATGCCGAAATCAATCACCCTGACTTGCAGATCGCCGTTCTCATCGCGGCGGTACATGATATTCTCCGGCTTGAGGTCGCGGTGGATGATGCCTTTCTCGTGCGCGATGTTGAGCGTCCGTCCGAGTTGCCGGATGACCTCGGTCACCTCATCGAAGGGCATGCCTCGATCCGACGGAATCGCCTTCCGCAGGTCTTGGCCCTCAATGTACTGCATGACCAGATAGGGGTGGCCGTCGGGTGTTTCCCCCACGTCGTAAAAGCTCACGACCCCGGGGTTGTCAATCTTGTTCGAGGCTTCGATCTCCTGTTTGAACTTGGCGATCAGCCATTCGCTTTCCGCCGCCGCGGCTTTCAGCACCTTGACGACGACCATGCGGTTAAGCATTTTCGTGTCGCAAGCTTTGTAAACGTCGCCCATGCCGCCGCCGCCGATCCGCCCAATGATTTGGTAGCGATTCTCCAGCATGAGGGAGCAGATGTCGTCGTCATCCATGATCGTCTTAGCGAGCGACGGCCTATCCCGTCCGGCCTCTTCCACTGCCAGAATGCGAAGCGATTTGTTAATCACGGTCTCCTGAAAAGAGTCGCCGGAAGCTTGGTCGGCAGTCAGAAGCGACTTGATTTCTTCATACAAGACCGTATCATCCTCACACGCCTGTTTGAGATAAGCCTCCTGCGTCTCAGTCTCAAGGGTCAAAGCAGTGTGATATATCTCCTCGACCTTTTTCCGCCTACCTAAATCAGGAGATTCCTTCCCGTTCATGCTAACTCCCATAGATGATGTCTCATGCGGCAACGCCGCGAGCCTCATTTATCAGTCAACCCGGTCGTCACGCTCCGCCGCCCGCGCCGTTCTCGACCACTAACCGCTCACCACGCGGAAACCGAGTTTTTTGGTGGCGGTGGTGACCGCGGCTTTGCGGCGGCTGGCCGAGCGACAACTGTTCGCGATTGAATCCCAAGAGCCGCCGCGAATAACCCGGTACGAGCGCGTGTCTTCGTTCGGGGCTTTCCATGCCTTCCCGTCCGTGGGCGCTCCGTCGTAATTGTCGTGCCAGTTGTCGGCGCACCACTCCCAGACGTTTCCGTGCATACCATATAGACCGAAGGCGTTGGCCGAGCCGCTTTGACCGACGGGCTGCAAGGACTTGCGAGAAGGTCTGGCTTCGGCGTCGCCGAAGGGGGCGTTGCTGTTGTAGTTGGAGACGCGGGGGTTGATGGTCGGGCCGAAGGCGAACGGCGTGGCGCTTCCCGCGCGAGATGCATACTCCCATTCGGCTTCGCTGGGCAAGCGGTAGAACCTGCCCGTCATGCCGGACAGCATCTCGCAGAATTTCTCAGCGTCACGGTAACTGACATGCACCACCGGCAGATCGTCTCCGCGATCTTTCTCGTCCAGGCGCGGTAAACTCCCCATTACGGCTCGCCATTGCCGCTGCGTGATTTCGTACCGGCTCATATAAAACCCTTTTACATCAACGCTGTGTTGCGGCATCTCGACCGTCACGACCTCTTCGGTCTCATCCTTGTCGTAACGCTTGGCGTCCGCGTAAGCGGCGTCGGCGTCGGCGGCGTTCGTCCCCATCAAGAATCTGCCGCCGGGGATTTCCACCATCTCCAACCCCTGGACCTTACTCTCATCCTCCACAAAAAAACTGGCGCGACCGTTAAGTTGTCCCTCCACTTCGCCGCTGGCGTCCACCACCAGCACGGTAAAGTTCGACTGTCTTAAACCACCCAGCAAGCCCTTGAGCAGTTGGTTACGCAACGGCCCTTGATAAGTGAAGTTCGGCAGCGGCGAGGCGCTCACCACGTCGGGCCTGAAATAGAAGACGGTCTTGATTGAAGAGTGCTCCCATGGCACTTGTGCCCCGCCGGTGCTCTCCTCCAACTCAATGCGGGCATGGATGAAAACGTCCTCCAGCCGCGAAGGCCGCATCCGCAGACTTCGCGCTAGAGCCTGACTGTAAGGACTGTTGCCGCCTTCTCCATCAGATGCCCCGTGGTTCGGAGAAGTCGCATATGCGACGAAGGTGCCGCCGGGCGTATTCCTGAGTTCAGCGAAGCCCGGCTTGTCGGCTGTCGTGAACCCTAGTTTCACCGGATTATCACGGCACGCATCCAGAATCATAATGTTCAGTCCCTGCTTGGCCGTCATCGCTCCAAGCACCTGTTCCGCGTTCAGCAGTTCGTCTTCCGCCTCTTTCAGCGAAGTTATTCTGCCATGGCTGGTCGGGACTAAATAATTGCGACCGTTCACCTGCACTCCATGTCCGGCATAGTAGAACAGGCCAACGCCGCCGGCGCCGAGTCGCTGTCCAAATGTCTGGACCGCCTCAAGCATTTTCGGGCGGGACAGATTTTCTCCTTTAATCACTTCGAATCCGAGATCGCGGAGCGTCTCGTCAATTAGTCGCGCGTCGTTAACGGGGTTTGGTAGAGGGGAGTTGGTGTAGGCGCTATTGCCGATCACCAAAGCGAGCCGCTGTTGATTGGCCGCCGCCGTGCTCGCCGTAACCGAGGGCGATCCCGGTTTGGTCTTTGGCGTCGCTTCATCAGCGGGAGGCCGAACCAATTGACGGTCTTTGGGTTTTGCTCCGGGCCGCTTCCCGCCCTTTTGCTGGGCACGAGACGGTTGGCGGAAGTCGGGCGTCAGAAATGCGCCGACGAGGAGGAACATCACCAGCAGCATGAACGAGGGCGTTTTTATATTACGCATAAGTCTATATGGGTGGGCTGTCCGACGGGTGTGTGGGCCGCAGCCGTGTCCGGGCGTATTGGGTTCAGGCATCAAGGCGTGAGCATGACGCCTCGGCTATGCGAACGGCGGGATTGCGCCGTGGGGTAGGTTAAGGATTCGCGCCCTCCAGCGCCTTCACCAGATCACGCAGCTTGACGCCGCGACTGCCGGCGACCAGCGAGCCGATTGAAATTCCATCTCTGACCTCGGTGATTTTTATTCTCCCGATCTCGGTCTCTTTCCGGTCGAGCACTTCCTTCGTATCCGGGTCGGTCGTGATCTCCTCACGCACCACGACGAACATGCTGCCGACCGCGACGCCTTGCAGTTTGCCGACGTTGATAGTGACCACATTGCCCTCCAGCTTCACGATTTTAGAAGCGCTTGGCAAAGCAGCGCCCGCCGGTTTGGACGCGGGCTGGTTGGCGGCGGTAGCCGATGTCGCCGGCGCCGAAGCGACGGCGGTTTCGCGGGCCTTTTCGACTGCCGGGCTGGAATGAATCCTTTCCTGAATCAGTTTGTTGAGCTGTGCGACCGCCTTCCCGACCGCCTGATTGGCGGCTTTGGTGAAGAGCGTGACTTTTAAATCCTCGTCCAACTCGGCGCCCTTCTGCCAGAACGGATTGGACTCCCCTTTCTCGTCGGCGGTCTCCTCAAGATTGACGGCGTCGA
>JBGTBQ010000255.1:0-3303 GCA_041749275.1 Pyrinomonadaceae bacterium
CCCCGCCGTCGGCCCCGACCCACAGCGCGCCGCCCGCGTCCACGCGCAGGGCGCGCACGCGCGGCCCCGAAAGCCCCGTCTCACTCACGGTCTGGATGCGCCGCCCGTCGTAGCGAGCCAGCCCCGCGTCGGTGCCGAACCACATCGCTCCGTCCTCGCCTTGCGCCACGGCGCGCACGCGATCCGAAGGCATCCCGTGGAAGAGCGTCACCGCGCCCCAACGGTGCAGACTCGTCGCCTGTAGGTTTGAATCTTCGGGAGTCCTGACGGCGGGCCGCGCAACGTCGAGGAGAAGGAGGAGCGGCAGGAAGAGCGCGACGCCGCGTGCGAGTTTTCTTGCGCGTGAATCGGGGGCCGACATTTCAGTTGCAGACCATCTGGATGCACACGTCGCCGGGCGGAGTGCAGATGCCGCAGCTTGAGTTGCAGCAGACCTGCCCCGTGGGGCAAGTGATACTGCCGCACTGCACCCGCTTCTCCGGAGCGGGGCGGGCCGCGCTCTTATTGCCGTTGCCCGCGCCGCCTTGCCCGTTGTTGTTCAACCCACCGTCGGCGCGCGGGTTCTTGCCGGGCGCGGGCATTTCGCGGATGACGGGCTGGTTCGTCTTGGGAGTCGCGCGCGGCGTGGGCGTGGGCGAAGGAGCGCCGGACGACGAAGGGTTGACGGGAGCCTCGCGGGGCGTGACGGCGGGGAGGGGCGTCGGCGTGCTGGCCGTTGCGTTGTCGTTCGCGGCGACGGGCGTGGCGCTAGTTGAAGGAGCCGTAACGGAGTTAGCGCTCGTGTCGCCTGCGTTCGTGCCGCCGTTCCCGTCCGGCGTCGCGCCGGGGCCGCACGCTGGAGCGATGGCGCAGACCGCCAACAGCAGGACGCGCAACAGCGATTGCGCCGCCGCGTGAAAGCTCGACCACGCCGCGAAGCAACATCTCTTCATGGCTTGTGCTCCTGTTGCTCCTGAAGATAACGCTTGCCGTCGCGCTCGATCCATACTTGTAAATCCTCGGATGCCTTCTCCAACTCGTCGCTGTTGATGAGGCCGCGCCGGAGCGCCTCGAAGAAGGCGCGCGTTCGCATGTTGTAGGCCAGCTTGTCGTAAGCCTCGTTGGGCGTGCCTTCCGAGAGCGAGACGAAGAGCTTCTCGTAGAGCGTCGCCAGACGGCTCTCGACGCCGCGCAAAGAGAGCGAGCACTTGCGCGCGATGGCCCAGTTCGAGAGACCGAGCGCGAGATAGTAGAGCGCCTCGGCCTCGAACTCGGTGAGCAGCGGGCGCTTGAATGAATCCTTGAAGGCCGGGTCAATCATGTCCGCGCCGTCTTCCAAGACGGCGGCGACGAAGCGCAGGAAACGCGATTCGGGATTGTTCTTGTGGATGAAGCCGTAGGCGGGCTGCGGCTCGACCGCGCGGACGATCTTGCGAATCTCGTTGATGTAAATCTCATGCGGGAACTGCGTCCAGAAGATGATGCGCGCGGTGGGGAACTCACGCCAAATCATCTTCGCCGCCTTCACCCCCGACAGGCGCGGCATCTGGATGTCGAACACGCACAGCTCCGGCCTCTCCTTCAATGCGAGCCGCGTCGCCTCCTCGCCGTCCGCCGCCTCGATGACGGGCGCGTGCGCGGCGAACTCGCGCTCCAGCAACTCGCACAGGTAGCGCCGCTGCGCCACGTTGTCTTCGGCAATCAGGATTGACATAAAAAGCAGATGCTAGATGTCAGATGTTAGATGTCAGTTCTTCAATTGAGCGTTTCAGATTCTCGGCTTGAATTTTACCAGAAGTCTGACATCTGGCATCCGCATTTTGAATGTGGTTAGCCACAGAAGCGCGCGTTGGGAGAGACACACAGGGGTAGTGCATCTGCTCCCCACTACGACTGTTGGCCTCCGCGTCGCCGCGTCTCACAGGTCTGAAGATAATCATCTCCGGCAGCGACATTCCATGTTCTCGCAGTCGTGGGTTGGCGCTGTCCGTGCTCGCGGAGTGCGGGGCGTGGACTGGGGAGGATCACGCCTCGCACGAATTTCAAAAAGACAATGAGAGGTTCACGTCACAGGCGCGGCGCGACGAGGATGATGCTGGGGGGATTGTGCGTCATCGTCCTCGTGGGCGGGTCGGCGGCGTGGCGTCGGGCGAGCGCGCCGCGCGCGTGGAGGCCGGGCGAAGCGCTGGTCGCGTTCTGGTCGTGGCGGACGGAAGCGCCGTCGGAAGAGGACGTGGCGCGAGCCGTGAAGGAGACGGGCGCGCGCGAGATTTTTCTGCGCGCCGGGCAGTTCGATTTCGCGGAAGGGAAAGTAAAGCGCATCCGCGCGGTCGAGGGGCGGATGCCGCGCGGGGTTGAGCTGCATCTGGTCTACAACGGGACGCGCGAGCTGCTCGCGGAGTTCGAGCGCGTGGATGAAAGGGTTTTGGCCGCCGCCGTCGCGGAGTCTTTTCGGAATGATCTGGAGAGAGCCGGGAAGGACGGCGCGACGGTGCGCGGCCTCCAGTTGGATTTCGACTCGCCCACACGGCTGCTCGCGCGCTATGCCCGGATACTCAGGGCGGTGCGCGAGCAGCTCCCGCCCGACGTGAAACTCTCGGTGACGGGCCTGCCGACATGGATGGCCTCGGCGAATTTGAAAGAGGTGCTGGCGGAGGTGGACTTCTGGGCGCCGCAGTTCTACGGCGCGGAGATTCCGCGCCGGTTCGACCGGATAACGCCAATCTCTTCACCGTCAATGGTGGCGCGCGATGTCGAACGCGCGCGCCGGCTCGATAAACCTTTCTACGCGGGACTGGCGGCTTACGGGTACGCGCTCCTCTACACGGAGCGGGGCGAACTCGTCGAACTGCGCGGCGACCTCGACCCGGCGCGCGTGGCGCGGAGTCAGGAGTTTGAACTCGTCGAGCGGCGCGCGTTCGAGCGTCGAGAGATGAACGACGGCGCGGACGACCGGGCGCGCGAGAGCGAGTGGCGTTACGTCTATCGCGCGCTCGCGGACACGACTGCCGACGGACTCGTCGTGCGCGCGGGCGAACGACTCGTCTTCGACGTGCCGACCGGCGAGAGCCTCCGCGCCGGCGTCAGGGGCGTGCGCGAACAGGCCGGCGGCAAGCTGCTCGGCATCCTTCTGTTCCGCCTGCCGACGCGCGGCGACGCGACGACGCTTAATCTCAGGCAGATCGCTTCGGCGCTGGCCGACGAGGAGGCGGTCGCGGGCGTGAGCCTGCGTGCGGGGCGCGGCGGCGGGTTGGGAGGCGGCGACGATGAAGGCCAACTATCTCTCACGGCGGCGAACGACGGCGCGGCGAGCGTGCTCTTCGG
>JBGTBQ010000256.1:0-2299 GCA_041749275.1 Pyrinomonadaceae bacterium
CGGCGTCTTTCTCGCCGTGACCATCGCCTTCTCGACGCTGGCGGTCGTGAGCGCTTACATTTTCCGCAAAGGACGCTGGAAGCAGAAAGTGGTTTGATAGTTGGGAGGTAGATCGAGAGGGATGGATGAGAGCGGTTTGCGATTTGGCGTAATCAATCGGCCAACGTTTAGAGGCGAGCCTAGCCCGCCTCTAAACGTTGGCGCACAACCACAAGAAGTGACAAGCATCTCGGTAGGTGAGAATCCCGTTAACTTGTGGCGACGACAGCGTTCAATGCGTGGGTCGGGCAAACCGGCAAAATATTCTTCCAGCGCTGCAATAGATTCCGCCGCAACAGTTTTAGCAGGCATCTCTTCTGCTCCTTGAGAGAAAGAAATCTGCTCAAACTATGCTCTATCCATCGCCGGGTAAAGCTCCCTCATAATGCGATTGCCCTAAACAGAGAACTGAATGACCCTGATTGTGTGCCGCTGGCGGTTTGTGTCGCCGGGTGAAGGCGGTTAAACTCTCCGTTTTGGTTGCAACGAATATTTATCTCCGAAAGAAGCTATGAGCACTAAAACTTTGACCCCTTTTGAAGAATTCCTGAACGGGCATGACGAGGAGGCGTGGGCGAAGGCGCTCGCGGAACTTTTGCCACACGTCCACGAGGTTGACCGCAATGCCGTCCAAATTTGGTTCCGCTTCTTCCCGCTCGCGCTCCTGCAAGCCTTCGAGCGCGCGGAAGACCCCGCGAAGCTCGCGCAGGAGCTTGAGATGCAGGGGCGGTTCTTCCTGAAAGACCAGATTGACTCTTCGCACACGTTCCTCTACGGACACCGCTTCTGGCCGGCGGTCAAACGCGAGGCCGTCCGCTTCGCCGAGTCGAAAGATGTGTCGGCGAACCTCTCGCTGGCGGGCCTCGTCCGCGACGTGGCGGCGCTCGCCGCCTCCGAGCGCAAAATGGAACAGTCGCTGTTGGTCGGCATCGCGGCGGTTGCGGTGATGACCTTGCGGCAGGTCGGATTCGACGAGATGGGCCGGACGCCGGGCGAGGTCTTGCTTGACGCGAAGCACGCCCGCCGCACGCCCGAACAGATTCTGAAGGAGCGCGCGCGCGACGACAGTCAGGGCGCCCTCGGCTTCCTGCGAACGGCGGACAAACGCTGGACGGTGGTGTGGGACGAGAACAGGGACGACCGCCGCTTCAAGGCGATCCACATACAGGAGGTCGCTTCGGGCGCGGCCACCGACAAGCGCCCGTGGCATGAAGTGGACGCGCGCTGCACCGTGGACGAGGGGCCGATTCCCGTCCAGTGCCGCTCGGCCTCGTGCGGCACGTGTTGGGTCGGCGTGCTCGGCGGCGCGGAGAAACTGACCGAGGTCGCCACGCGCGAGCGGCGCAAGATGCCGGAGTTCGGCTACATCGAAACCGACGATCCGTATCCGCTCATACGTCTATCCTGTCAGGCTCAGGCGAAGGGCGCGCTCTCCATCGTCATCCCGCCGTGGAATGGCTTCTTCGGCAAATACCTGAAGAAGCAGAAAGAGGCTCAAGGCAAGGAGTCCGAAGCGCAAAGTCAGGGGGCTTGAAAGCGCGCTCGTGACGGTGAGCTTTAAACTTCGGACTGTGCGCTATCCGATCATGTCGAACATGACAGCGAGTGAAACAACACGGACGGACGGGAACGGCCCGCCGTCGCTCCGGCGCGACGCGGAGGGGCGCGTCGAACCGTCTTCGCTCGCCGACATGATCCAGTGGTTTTTGAGTTACGACCCGCGCGTGGCCGTCGTCAACTTCCCCGCGGTCGAGGCGCTCTACCAGTGGAAGCGGCAGGAGCAGTTGCGCGAGAACCCGGACGCTTTTGCCTTAGACCGTGGCGAAGACCGGCTCGCCGTCGGCATCGCGCAGGCACTCAGCACACACGACTCGGAGCACGCGCTCCACGACTGGATTAAAGAGTTGCTCGGCGCGCTCGACGAGGCGACGAAGACCAACGAAGCGATTTCAGAAGCTTACGATCTACAGCCGGACGAAGAGGCGTCGGTCGTCGCCGAGGCGGAGAAGATTCCCTCGCGGCGCGAGCGCGACATCTACCTGACCTGCTGCTGGTTGGAGACGCTCTGCACCGCCGAAATCCGCGTGCTCGGCTGGGCCTACCGCGAGCTTTACGGCAGCAGCAATTCTCGGTCAGCGCGTAAGCTCTTTACAGATGCGAGTTAAGCTTTCGAGTTTTTGCGCTTCTTTTGAACCATGATCCAATGTTTTCATAGACTTACGTTATTCCTGACCGAGAATTGCTGTTACGGCAGACCTTT
>JBGTBQ010000257.1:0-25522 GCA_041749275.1 Pyrinomonadaceae bacterium
GCGGAGGGCGCGCGCCTGACGCCGCTCGCCGCCGACATCGTGCGCGAGCGCCGCATCGAACTCGTCCGCCGCGCGTCCCGTCGCGGAACGAGCAGCGAAAAAATAGTCGCCGTCGGCGCGGACCACGGCGGCTACCCGATGAAGGAAGAGCTTAAACTCCTGCTCGCCGAACTCGGCCACCGCGTCCGCGACTTCGGCACGCACTCGACCGACGCCGTGGACTATCCCGACATCGCGCACGCCGTCGCGCGCGCCGTCGCGGAAGGCAGCGCCGACCTCGGCATCATCATTGATGGGGCCGGCGTCGGCTCCGCCATGACCGCCAACAAAGTGCCGGGCGTCCGCGCCGCCGCCTGCTACTCCGTCAAAGTCGCCAAGAACAGCCGCGAGCACAACGATGCCAACGTCCTCACGCTGGGGAGCGGCACGATCAATGCTCAGGAGATGCGCGAGATCGTCGCCGCATGGCTCTCGACCGAGATCAGCGAGGAGCGGCATAAAAAGCGCGTGGCGAAGATTGAGGCGGTCGAGCGGCAGTACAGGTGATAAAATTCGGCTCGTTATGACTCATCGAATCCCTGACAAGCTGTTCGTTACGCAAGGTAAAGAAATCGAGCGCATTCTGAGACGCGCCGTCCGACATGCGCTGCTTGAGCATAAGCGAGATGGCAATCCAATCGCCTCATGGGTAAACGGACAGGTGGTTTTGATTCCTCCCGATCAAATTGAAGTTGAGGACAGCGAAGATGTTGGATAGAAATTCTGCAAATGACAGAGTGCCGACCTTTGACGAGTTGATGCTTCCTCTACTCAGAGCGCTCCATGAATTAGGTGGCTCTGGTTCTGTTGATGAAATCCATGAGAAGGTGGTTGACCAACTAGAGCTTCCAGAAGAAATCCTAACCAAGCTACATGATCCTGACACCAGCAACACAACCGAAATTGAGTATAGATTGGCTTGGGCGAGGACTTATCTGAAGAAGTATGGGGCATTGGAAAATTCTAGACGTGGTGTTTGGGCAATCTCCCAAAATAAAGAGCACGTCGGAGAGATTGACCCGAGGGAAGTGGTTCGGTATGTCCGGAATCTTGCTAGAGAACAAAGGACGGCTCAACAGAGTCAAGTGAACGAAGGGGTGAATGCCATTCCGGAAGGAGAGACCATTGAAGCCCCTGAAGAGATACAAACTTGGCGTGCGACCCTACATTCTATTTTAAGACAACTCGAACCGTCCGCATTTGAGCGCCTGACTAAGCGGATGCTTCGAGAGTCAGGCTTTGTACATGTTGAAGTGACAGGGCGCTCTGGGGATGGCGGTATTGACGGCAGAGGTATTGCTCGGATTCACGGCTTCCTTAGCTTTCACGTCATATTCCAGTGCAAGAGGTATCAAGGCGCAATAACATCCGGTCAAATACGAGATTTTCGCGGAGCAATGGTCGGCAGGACCGATAAGGGCCTGTTCGTTACTACGGGTACTTTTACACGCGACGCGGTCAAAGAGGCGACGCGAGATGGAGCGCCGCCAATAGATTTGGTAGATGGTGATCAACTCGTAGATAAACTCAAAGAACTCGCCCTCGGCGTAAAGACCGAAATTGTCGAGAAAGTAACAGTAGAAGAAGATTGGTACAGGAACGTGTAGAAGCGAAGCCTGCTTATTGGGAGGGAGTAAGTAAATGCCAATCTCAAACAACGGCGACCTCGAACCTCGTCGAGCAAATAACGGAGGCAATCGTCGCGCGATTGAATAGGCAAGAATGGGGGCGAAAGAAGTATGACTAAGACTGTGGATGTTAATGAAGCGCAGGCGCGGTTGCCGGAGTTACTGTCGCTGGCGCTGGAAGGCAATGAGGTGATTATCTCGGATGGTGACAGGCCGTTGGCGCGGTTGGTGCCTGTCGCTTCATCGGAGAACAAGCGCGTGCCGGGTTTGCATAGGGGGACGGCGTGGACGAGCGAGGATTTTGACGAGCCTTTGCCTGATGAGTTTTGGTTGGGTGGCGCTGCATGAAATTACTGCTCGACACGCACACGTTCATCTGGTGGTTCGATGAGCCGGAGAAGCTTACGGCGAAAGCGCTGGCGCTTCTCGCTGACCGAAATCACAGCTTGATCTTGAGCATCGCCAGCGCTTGGGAAATGCAAATCAAAATACAGTTGGGGAAGCTGAAATTTGCCGTGCCGTTGAGAGAATTGATCGAAACTCAAGAGCAGACGAATGGGCTGAAGATGTTACCTGTCGGACTCGAACATGTGCTGGCTCTGGACGCCTTGCCTCCGCATCATAAAGACCCGTTTGACAGGTTGTTGATCGCGCAGGCGAATGTCGAGGATGCTTCGCTCGTCAGCGGCGATCCCGTGTTTTCAAGTTACCCGGTGAAGCTGCTCTGGTGAGAGTGTCGAAAGCGAACTGGGATTCAGGAGCGGTACACAAATGGCAATCTCAAACAACGGCGACCTCGAACGCCTCGTCGAACAGATCACGGATGTCATCGTCGCGCGTTTGAATGGCGATGCGGGCGAGCAGGCGGCGCTGTGCGGGTGCGCGTCGGAGTGTTTCAACCGTTGCCCCGAAAGAATGCAGCGGGTGGTGGACGCCGGGGCGGCGCGCATCGGGATGGTGCTGGGCGAGGCGGCGACGGCGCGCGACTGGGCGGGGCTGGTTGACCATACGCTCTTGAAGCCGGAGGCGAGCGATGATGATATCCGCAAGCTCTGCGCGGAGGCGGCGCAATATCGCTTCGCCAGCGTGTGCGTGAATCCTTCGTGGGTGCGCGCGGCGGCGTGCAACTTGCGCGATACGGGCGTGCCGGTGTGCACGGTAGTCGGCTTCCCGCTCGGCGCGACGCTGCCGGACGTGAAGGCTTACGAGGCGCGGCGCGCGATTCAGGACGGCGCGCGGGAAGTGGACATGGTCATCAACATCGGCGCCCTGAAAAGCGGTGACGATTGTCTCGTCGAGCACGACATCCACGCGGTCGCCGAGGCGACGCACGAGTACGGCGTGCTCTTGAAGGTCATCATCGAGGCGGCGCTCTTGACGGACGAGGAGAAGGTGCGCGCGTGTCTCGCGGCGAAGCGCGCGGGCGCGGACTTTGTGAAGACCTCGACCGGTTTCTCAAAGGGCGGCGCGACCGTGGCCGACATCGCGTTGATGCGGCGCACCGTGGGGTCGGAGATGGGCGTCAAGGCGGCGGGCGGCGTCAAAGGCATCGCGGACGCGCGCGCGCTGGTCGAGGCCGGGGCGACGCGCATCGGCGCGAGCGTGGGCGTCAAGATCGCGC
This sequence comes from Pyrinomonadaceae bacterium, assembly GCA_041749275.1. Lineage (GTDB taxonomy): Bacteria > Acidobacteriota > Blastocatellia > Pyrinomonadales > Pyrinomonadaceae > JBGTBQ01. The sequence continues at coordinate 3,289 of JBGTBQ010000257.1, forward strand.
AGGAGGCGGCGGGCATCAAGACGACCGCTTCGACGGCGGCGTATTGACCCGACGGCGGCTGACCAACTTGCTGTTTGGGGAGGCCAAGCGGATAAGCGAATCGTTCATGCGGCGTAGAAAGAAGTGCGTTCCAACACGGGCGAGATGCCGCAAGTTCCTTTAAAGCGGCTCGTTCGCCTCGCGTCCAAACCGCTCGCCTGACGCTGCGCGTAACTCCATTGACCAAAGAATTTTCCCCTGAGTCTTGAAACGTGTACGCTTTAAGACTATGCTCGTCGTGCTTTCCCAGGTCACAAACGAAGGGTGGATGAAGAGCGATGGCGGCGAAGAAACCGAACGTTCTGGCGGTAATCCTTGGCGGCGGCGCGGGCACGCGTCTGTTTCCGCTGACTTTAATGCGTTCCAAACCCGCCGTGCCACTCGGCGGCAAGTACCGTCTCGTGGACATCCCGATCTCGAACTGCATCAACTCGGACATCCAGCGCATCTTCGTTCTGACGCAATACAACTCCGCGTCGCTCAACCGGCACATCGCGCAGACCTATCGCTTCTCACAGTTCTCGAACGGCTTCGTGGACATTCTCGCCGCCGAGCAGACGCCGCAGAATCCGCTCTGGTTTCAGGGCACGGCGGACGCCGTCCGGCAAGTCCTGCCGCACATGCATGACTGGGGCATTGACACGCTGCTCATTCTGTCGGGCGATCACCTCTATCGGATGGACTATCGCAAGTTTCTCGCGCGCCACTACGAGACGAACGCCGACGTGACCGTCTCCGTCATCCCGTTCGTGCGCGAGCAGGCCGAAGATTTCGGCTTGCTCAAGGCGGACGCGGAGGGGCGCATCACCGAGTTCCGCGAGAAGCCGAAGGGCGAGGCGCTCGAAGAGATGCGCGTGGACACAACCGCCTTCGGCCTGAGCGCGGAGGAGGCTGAACGAAGACCGTTCCTCGCCTCGATGGGCATCTATGTCTTCCAGTATAAGGTGCTCGAAAAATTGCTCGCGGAGAAAGAGCAGTGGGTGGACTTCGGGCGCGAGGTCATCCCGGCGGCCATCGAGTGCTGCCACGTGCAAGCGTTTCTCTTCGACGATTATTGGGAGGACATCGGGACGATCTCGGCCTTCCACGCCGCGAACCTCGATTTGACGGCCATCGTCCCCAAGTTCAACCTCTTCGACGCAGAGGCGCCGATCTACACGCGCGCGCGCTTCCTCCCGCCCTCGAAGATGAACAACTGCCAGATCACGCAATCCATCATCAGCGACGGCTGCATCATCAACCGCGCCACCGTCAACCGCTCTTTAATCGGAGTACGCACGCGCATAGACTTCGGCGCGACCATCGAGAACTCGCAAGTCATGGGCGCGGACTTTTACCAGTCCATCGAGGAACTGGATGCGGATTCTCGCGCGGACCAGCCGCGCATCGGCATCGGCGAGGGAGCCGTCATCCGCAACGCTATCGTGGACAAGAACGCGCGCATCGGCGCCGGGGTGCGCCTCATCAATGAAGCGGGCATCGAGGAACACACCGCCGCGGACGGCAGCTACTATATCCGCGACCGCATCATCATCATCCCGAAGAACGCGACCATCACCGACGGGACGGTAGTCTGACAAGGAGGAGATTGACGGCGGCGTGCCGAGGGACGCACCGCCGTTCGGAAGCGGCCCGACTTGGAGCGCGCTGGAAAAGTGCTCATGCAGATGCGATCATTCATGCAGGACGAAGAACTTGCGCCGGAAGCCGAGAGTCCCGCGCACGCGTGGCGAGTCGTCGAAGAGTGGGGCGAGTCGCCCACTCAGTTGCCCGCACCCGCCGCGCCGGCGCCGGGCTACAGCGGCATCGAAGAACACTCGAAGCCGTTTCACTCGTTCATCGAGCACTCGATGTTTTTCGCCTTCCCGCCGCTCTTCGCCGCGGTCATCTACTTCTCGACGGCGCGTCTTTACGAACTCGAACTGCTGTGGCTCATCGCCATCGCCGTCCCGCTCAGTTTCGTGCTGGGCGACCTCGTGACGGGCGTCGTCCACTGGGCGGCGGACACCTACGGGACGGACGAGACCCCCATCATCGGGCACAGCCTCGTCAGGCCGTTTCGTCTGCACCACATCTACCCGAAGGACATCTGCACGCACAACGTCGTGACGACGCTCGGCAACAGTTGCATCCTCGGCGTGCCGTTGCTCTCGTTCTGCCTCTACTTTTTGTGGGATGACGACGTGCCGGCGCGGACGGCCTTTGCAACTTTCACGACGGCAGTGGTCTCGCTCGTTACGGTGGCGACGAACCAGTTCCACAAATGGGCGCATCAGGACGCGCCGCCACTCCTCGCCCGCCTGCTCCAACGCGCACACCTCGTGCTCACGCCGTCTAACCACCAGACGCACCACACCGACCCCTTCGACAACTATTACTGCATCACGAACGGTTGGATGAACGCGCTGCTGCATAGGTTGAAGTTCTTCCGCGGGCTGGAAGCGATGCTGCGCTGGGTAGGGATCAGGCCGACGGGACGAAAAGTTTAAGAGCGTGTCTAAAAAGTGAGCTTGGAGTCAGCTCCGTCAGGAGCGGCATGTTTATAGCACGCTGCGAGCTACAAATATTTCGCCCCTCGCGGGGCTTTTGAGACACGCTCTAAGGCACCGGCAAAAAGGTAAAGGCAAAGGTGAGACACACAAGTCTCTCACTTTTGCCTTTTACCTTTTTGCCGGCGCTCTATTTACTCGCGCGCACGAAGATGTAATCAATCAGGCCGCGCCGGTAGGTTTTATATAGCATGATGTCAATGATGCCGCCGAGACGCCCGGCGACGAAGCCGCGCAGCTTCGTCAATTCCTTGATCGTTTCGGGGCGGCGCTGCTCGAAGTAGTAGCCGGGGATGACGCGTTCGCCCGCCTCTTCAAATTCCACGTTGACGAAACCCGAACGCTCCATCTTGGCGCGGTAGCTTTCGAGCGAGTCCATGTTCTCGCGCGGGACGTTCCAGATGCGGCGGGTGAACTCCGTCACCGATTTTTCGACGAGCGTCCGGGGCGGGCGCTTCAGCGTATAGTCGGAGAGCGCGATAGTGCCGCCCGGTTTGAGAACGCGGTGCGCCTCGCGCATGAACTTCTCGCGCGTGGGGAAGTGGACGGGGCCTTCGATGCCGATGACGTGCGTGAAGGTGTCGTCGGGGAAGGGCAGCTCCGTCGCCGTCCCGTGGTGAAACTGGACGCGGTCTTCACCGAAGCCTGCTTCGCGCGTGCGCTTGCGCCCCTGCTCGATGTGCTTCCAAGTCACGTCGAGGCCGTCAATGTGCGCGGGCGCGAAGTGGCGGAGGAAGTAAACGTCCTGTGTGCCCATGCCGCAAGCCACGTCGAGCACGCGGCTCTCGCCGTTTAATTCAGCCAACTCGCCGACGTGACGGACAAGGTTCTCGGCGGCGGGCACGAAATCCTTGATGCCTTCGTCCCACAAGCCGAAATTCAGATAGCCGTCGTGATATTCCTCGAACCTTTCGGCGCCGACGCCATAGAAATTTTCGACGCGGCTCTCGTGGGCAGACTTCTCCCAGAGCTTTCTTTCAGAAGCGCTCATGTGGTGTTCTCGTTTCCTTGATATTGATGCAGCGAGCGGGTCACGGGATGAGAGGCTACACTCTCAAACGGAATCATTCAAGCCAACCTGAGAGCGCAAGCGGCCCGCCCGCACTCTCAGAGCGTGTCTAAAAAGCCATGTGCCGAAGCTCCGTGAGGAGCGGAATGTTTATAGCCCGTCGCGTGACTCTCAGCGGCGCAAACGAGATCAATCCTTCATCATCCTGTCGTCACGGCTGGCGTTGAACTGCCGCTTGCGTAGCTCCGGGGGCTGACGCTGTTGCTGGCCGGCGTCCTGAGCGGTCGTGCTCGCGCCCGCGCCGGAGGGCCGGTAGACATAGTTGTCGCGCGCGCGGACGACGAGGTTGGGCCGCTTGACGCGCACCTTGAGTTGTCGCCGCTCGACGGCGCTCGACTGGCGCGTGGGGTAATAGCCGAGGCTGTACTGGCGGCGCAGTTCGTCGGCGATGTTGGTGAAGGCATACTCTAAACGGGAGAGGTCGTCGGCGGTGTGATGGCGGCCTCCCGTCCGCACGGCCATCTCACGTAGATATTCACCCGCGCGCCGGTACTCCTCGCGCGTCGTGCCTGTCCCTCCGCCACCTCTGCCGCCGCCGGGGAGCCGCCCGCCTCTGCCTCCGCCGCCGAGAATGATGTCAGTGAGGATGTCGCCGATGCCCGGTTTGCCTCTCCCGCCGCCCCCGCCACCGGGCCAACCGCCCCCACCGCCGCCCTGATCCAGATAAGTGTCGTACTGAATGGGGTAGACGATGGCGTCCAACTCTTCGGCGTCGGCAAGGTTGCCGCTCATGCTCGCGTGCTTGCTCGAAGAGTCCACGCCGTCGGTGAAGAGGACGATGGCCTTGCGCCCCTTAATTCGGTTGAAGCGTTTTTTGATGATCTGGTCAACGGCGTCGTAGAGCCGCGTCCCGCCGCCCGTGCGCGTCTGCCGGATCGCGTTGCGGAGCGCGCGGCGGTCGCTCGTCGCCTCGGCGTGGAAGCGTATGTCGTCATCGAAGGAGACGACGAGGACTTTGTCTTCGGGGCCGAGTTGATCGAGGAAGGCGATGGCGGCGTCCTGTATGTCGTCGAGCTTGAAGCGCGTCGAGCCGCTCGTGTCGAGCACGAGCGCGACGGTGAAGGGAACTTCCGTCGTGGCGAAGTAGGCGACCTGCTGTTCAGTCCCGTCCTCGAAAATGCGGAAGTCTTCTTTCCGCAGACCGGAGATAAAGCGACCGTCACGATCCATGATGCTGACGGGGATCGTCACCAGCGCCGTGTTGACGCGCACCACCTCTTCATCACCGACCTCTTCGTTGATTTCCTGTGGCGTGGGCGTCTCGGCCTTCCCGCCCTGCGTCGTGCGCGCGGGCGTCGCCCGCGGCAGCGGACGTGGCGCGGAGGTCGCCGGCGGCGTCTGCCCGACGCGGCGCTCGCGCATCTGCGCGGAGAGGCTCTGAAACGGGACGGCGGAAAGCGCGATAAGCAGGACGAGGGCGGCAACTTTTCTCATAGTCTGATGAACTCCTTGCTTCGAGGCAGGAAACACTTTACGCCTTGACGAGGCCGGACAGAGCTTTGATTGTGCGGTACGCCGCGAGGATGCCCGAAATAATAGGGCCTCGCCGCGGACAGATCAGCACCGGGAGCCGTAGCGACCGGGTGCTGACCGGGTGGCGCTCAAACCGCACATCAGGCTCCTTTTGCCTCCGACATCCATCCCCGTTATTGGATTGCATTGAAGACGAAGGGAAACGTGCCCCACGTCTGCGCGCGGTGCTGCGGGCGGAAGCCGATGAGACGGACGCGCCCCTTGCCGACGGAGACTTCGACGAGCGCGGCCTTGCCCGCGAGATAATGCGGGCCGAGGAGCCAGCCGGAGCGCAGCACCTCCTCTTGCTTTTCGGCGTAACGCGCGACCACTTCGACGCGCTTCGCGTCCTTCACCTCGAAGGCGGAGCTGTTGACGAAGTAGGCGTCCACGAGACGCGGCAGACCGCGCGCGAGCGTGTGCGACGTGTCAACCTCGACGCGGAGGATCGAGCCGGGACAGTAGAAGTCGCTCGTCTTCAAGCCTTCGAGCGCGTTGCGGAGCGGAAGATCGAAGTGCTTGATGGCGAAATCGGTCGAGTCGTCCCAGCAGACGAGCGTGCCGCCATCTTCCACAAAGCGGCGCAGCGCGGCGACGCCCGCTTCGCCGACGCCGCCCGTGAACTCCGGCGGGGCGGTATTCTTCGCACGCCCTTCGACGATCTCACGGTCGCGCATCGAGGGCAGCACGATCACGTCGAACTTGTCGCGCAAATTTCCGGCGCGCACGTCCGCGTCGCGCAGAGATGTGTAGGGCACGTTGAAGGTGTCGAAGACGTAGCGCGTCCAACCCTCGTCCATCGAACCCGTCCAGCTTTTGTAGAGCGCGAGCCGGACGGGTCGCTTGAGCGGATTCTGGATAGGCGACCTTTCATCCGCCGCCAGCGAAAGCCCAAAGTCGCGGCGCACGTCCCGGTCGCCCGGAATCAATTTCAACCGGCGTTCGGCGGGCGGCTCGACGATGCGGAGGACGCGCGTCGTCTCGACGCCCATCTGCATCGGCAGCGTCCAGCCGGCCACATCGTAGGGGCGTTCGGCCTCGCCCGTAGCGGTGCGGCGTTCGGGATAAGTCTGCCGCTCGAAAAGCGTCTGCACGTTCGCGCGGTAGGGCTGTGCGAGAAAGACGAGATAGCTGCCGAGCGGAATATCCTGCGGCTTGTGCTCCGCGCCGTTGGTGCCTTCGTGTTTGACGGCGTGGATTTGCCGGTCGAGAACGCCGTGTATCTCGCGTTCCAGACGATGAACTTCGACGCCCTGCTCGACGAGCGTGCCGATCATTTTGGCGACCGCTTCGTCGCGCCCCTGTCCGGCGGGGATGAGATAGGCGAGCGTCGCGTCGTCGCTTTCGCGCGCCGGCTTTTCGTCGGCACCTTGCGGCGGCCAGTCGAGCGCGCGGCGTCCGAGTTCATAAAAATTACGCAGGTAACGCTCGCGGTACGCGGAGGCCATCGAAAGCACCGCGCGCGCGGCGACGAGTTCCATATCGCGGATGTCGCGTGGTCGCCACGCGCCGCCGGGCCACGGGTCAGGAAAATTAGTCAACGGCACGAGCGCGCCGTTCGCCATCCCGCGCGAGCGCGCACGCTCAAGCTCTTCGGGTTTGACCGTGATCGGCGTCATCAATTTTGCGCTCGCCGCTTCCGAGAGGATGCCGACGGAGTTGTGATAGTAGGGCGCGGTGCGAAAGCCGCCGTGCCACCACGTGTCGTACATCGCGTTGGTGATGACTCCACGGAAGCCCGCGGCCTGCAAGTCGGCGGCGACCTTGTGGCCGACGAGTCCGACCTCGCGCAACAGGAGCGGCGCGATGTGCGGGTTCGGCGGGTCGTAGAAGGGCGGGATGAAGAAGCGCGAGCCGGTTGAACCTTGCTGGTGTACGTCGTAGACGATCTGCGGGAACCACTCCTTCCAGAAGAGTCGCGTGATGGCGCGCGTCTCCTTGAGGTTGAGCATGAACCAGTCGCGGTTGTTGTCGTGGCCGGCGTAGTGGTGATAAAGCTCCGGCGGTTCGCTCCCCTCCCACGGCTTGCCGAGAGATTTGCGATACCAGTCGGCGACGATGTCGTTACCGTCGGGATTGGCCGAGGGGATGAGCAGCAGAATCGTGTTCCGCAGTATCTCCCGCGTCGCCTCGTCATTCGCCGAAGCTAGTTGATATGCGAGCTGCATCGCCATCTGCGAGCCGACGATTTCGGTCGAGTGAATCGAGCACGAGATGGCGACGATTGTCTTGCCTTCGCGGATGAGGCGTTCGCGCTCGGCGTCGGACGTAACGAGTCGCGGGTCGGCGAGACGGCGCTGCATCTCTTTGTATTTGGCGAGTTCGCGTATATTCTCAGGCGCGCTGATATAAGCGACGACGAGCGGTCGGCCCAGTGTCGTCCGACCGATCTGCTCGACGCGCACGCGGTCGCTGTCGCGGTCGAGGCGCGCGAAGTAGTTTCTGATCTGCGTCCAGTCGGCCACTTTGCGGTCGTCGCCGGGCGTGAAGCCGAGGAAGGTGGCCGGTGAAGTAACGTTCCGGGCCGGCCACGCGCGCGTCGTCACGCCTTCTCGACGCCGGCGCTGGCGCGCTTCCATGTCCTGCGCCGCAAGGGCGAGCGGTTGGAAGACGAGGACGAGGGCGAAGGCGAAAGACGCCAGAGCGAAAAAGTGTTGGCGAAGGGATACGTGATGCATCCTGAAAGTCTCTCTCATGAGATTGAAAGTCGTGGCGAAAGCGGGAGTGTGCAACGGGCGAAGTCTAGCACAACGCTCGCGGGAAGGCTCGCGGGGCGACTCTGGTACTGGTGGTCTCTATTCGTCGCGGCGATGCTCCTGCTCATCTTCGGCCCGCCCTCGATTCTGGTTTCGTACCTCGCGGGGCGGCGCGAGTGGGTCTATCCGTGGGCGCTCTTCGGCGCGCGTAACTGGCTACGTCTGAGCGGCGCGCGCGTGCGCGTGCGCGGACTCGAACACCTCGACCCGCGACAGTCTTACGTCTTCATCGCCAACCATCGCTCGTTTCTCGACACGGCGACTCTCTTCTACCATCTGGGGCGGCGCATCGGCGTCATCGCCAAGAAGGAACTGTTGAAAGTGCCGATCCTCGGCTATGGCATGGGCTACGTCAACATCATGGCGATTGACCGCTCGAACCGGAAGCGCGCCATCGAGACGATGCGGGCCGCGACCGACCGGCTGCGCCGCGGCGTCTCGTTCGGCGTCTTCGCCGAAGGGACGCGCGCGCGTCCCGGCGAGCTACTGCCGTTCAAGAAGGGCGCTTTCTACATGGCGGCGGAGGCGGGCGTTCCCGTCGTGCCCGTCGCCATCAAGAACACGGATGCGCTGATGGGTAAGGGGACGGGCGTCGCGCGGCCCGGCGTCATTGAGATGGTGTTGCTACCGCCCGTCTCGACCGAGGGCGTTGAGACCGACGAGGAGATCGCGCGTCTCGCCAAACACGTCAACGCACTCGTCGCCGAGGAGCTTGGAGTGAAGTCGAAAGAGAAATGAAGGCCGGAATAAAGTGGGTGAATCGCCGCTACGGGGCGGAAAAGCGCGCATAAAAGGAATGGCCGGAAGCGTAATGCTCCCGGCCATTCCCTTTATGCGTTCGGCGTTCGTTGAAACTCTTACGGCTTTGGCTTCGACGGCTGGGGCGTCGGGGTCGGCTTTGCCTCCGGCTTTTCGTCATCCTTGTCGAGAACGCCCGGCTCGCCCTCCGCGATGACGCGCACCTTGCCGCGCAGTCGCTCGAAGTCCTCGAACTTGACGCGCAGACGGATGCGGACGGTCTGACCGTTCTTGAAGACGAGTTCGTCGTCGGCGAAGGCGTAGGTCGGGAACCAGTACTTGCCGTCAATCTGCTCGCGGTAGGTCTCGAAGGTGGGGAAGCGCTGCTCGAATTCGGGCACGCCCTTGCCGCGCGCCTTGACGATCTGGTAGTCGCGGTCGTCAACCCAGATGCGCCCCTCGAAGTAACGCTCCGGTTTCTTCGACTTCTTCAACTCCTTCAGACGCCGTTCGTCGGAGAGGATTTTCGGCGACACGTCGAAGACGTAGAGGTCGAGGTCGTCAATCTTCTCCCTGCCGACATAAGACACGTTGTAGTCATTAATCTTCGAGCCTTCGAGCGCGAACGCCTGCACGCCGCCGAGGTCTTCGAGGTCTTCGGGCGTGACGCTGATGGCCGTGATGGTCGGCATCGGGAAGAAGAGAATCTTCTCGTAGAGGTTGCCGCTGTCGTCGAAGACGAAGCGCGAGGTGCGGTGGTACTCGCCCGAAATCTGGCCGCCCAACCCGATGGTTTGCATCACTGCGTCGCGCTTGAAACTGTATTCGTTGAACGCCTTGCGGAACTCCGCCTCTCTGGCCGCGAACGTGCGAATGATGCGGTCAACATCCACGGGCGCGCCCGAACGGTTGACGACGGAAGCGCCCGCCGTCTGCTGTTGCGCGCCGACCGCGAGCGGCGTCAGGCACAAGGCCGCCGCGAACGCTAACAAAGAGAATCTCGTCATGGTGGTCCCTGCTTTTTTGAAGCTTTGATTCGATACCGGCGAAGCCGCGTGCCTGCCGGGACATTGAAAAATGCACAATTTCAGATGCTCTCAGGCAGTTGCGTGTTGCTTGCGAAATGCTGGTCGAAGCAAGGCGCGGCCCCGCACGCATACAGTTATCGGCAGCGTCGAACCATCAAGCGGCGCGGGTAGGGAATAGCCCTTGCCCCTACGGTTCATCCGACGAACTCATCCGACGAACTCCGCCTCCACGCGGCGCGGGATGACGCCGCGCGCGGCGCCCTCGTCGAGCAGGCGCTGGACTGCCGTGCGCCCGCGCGCGGTGTAGTCGAGCGTCAACTGGTTGACCCACATCCCGACGAAGCGGTCGGCAAGACCCTTATCCATGTCGCGCGCGAACTGCATCGCATAGTCGAGCGCGTCCGCGCGATGGTCGAGCGCGTATTGGATGGATTCGTGGAGATAGCCGGAGACGCGCTTGATCGTGTCGGGGCCGAGTTCGCGCCGGATGGCGTTGCCGCCCATCGGCAGCGGCAAATCAGTCCACTCCTTCCACCACTCGCCGAGGTCAACGACCTTACGCAGACCGAGATTCTGATAAAAGAGTTGTCCCTCGTGAATCAGCAGCCCGGCGTCGGCGCGTTTCTCCTCGACGGCCTTGATGATCTGGTCGAAGGGGACGACCTCGTACTCGAAGTCCGGGCACAGGATGCGGAGCGCGAGGAAGGCGCTCGTCAGCTTGCCGGGGACGGCGATTTTCAGACGCGGCAAATCCTCCACCTTGAACGGCTCGCGCGCGACGACGATGGGGCCGTAGCCATCGCCGATGCTCGCCCCGTGCGGCAGCAGCACGTACTTGTCCGCGAGATAGGCGTAGGCGTGGAAGCTGATGGCCGTCACGTCATAGACGCCGCCGAGAGCCTTCTCATTCAAAGTCTGGATGTCTTCGAGCACGTGCTCGAACTTGAGGCCGCCCGTGTCAATCTTGTTCGTCGCCAGTGCGTAGAACATGAAGGCGTCGTCGGAGTCGGGCGAGTGTGCGACGGTGATGGTGCGTGTTTCGGTTGTGGTTGACATGTTTGATAGATGAACCAATTTTACCCGTCGGAAATTTTCCGGCGTTGAGGTTGAGGCATAGTTGTAATCAGCGCCCGCAGCACATTGTTGACCGATTCGGGCGTAGTGAAGACCTCCGCAATGTCCGGGTCGAGCACGACGACGGTGCGGCCTTGAGTTGCGCTCGCCGCGAAGCGATTGGGTTTCGATTTGTTGTAGTCCAATCTGTATTCCCGGCGCATCTCGTCGGATACTTTCCGTTGATTAGCTGTCTGCGTTTTCTTCATAATCTTGACGCTCTTTCTTGGTCAACTGCCGCGCGCTGAAAATGCGCGCCACGTTCGCCTCGCGTTCCGTAAAACAGACGAGAAGGAGGCGGCTAAGAATTGAATGCCCGATAATGATCTCCCGACGTTCTTCAAGGGACTGCCACACATCGTCGAAAATACGAGCAAGGGGATCGCTGAAAACGGTGCTTGCTTCGTCAAAGGTTACTTTATGCTTCTTAAAGTTCGCCGCCGCTTTCGCTGTGTCCCACTCAAACTCCATATAGGGCTACCGGGGTTTTGCGACCTTGATAACCTTCAAATAGTCGGCGTGGATGGTTGACTCAAAAGCCTCGTCCAAGTCGGGCGAGTGCGCGACGGTGATGGTGCGTGTTTCGGTTGTGGTCGTCATGGTTAGTCTTGGGATTTCCCTTTACGCCCCTGCTCGATAATGTCAATTAAGACATTCAGCCGCTGGTCCGTGTGTGCTTGAGCCTCTGCCAATTCAGCGACTTTGTCCGTTAAATCCTTCTGTGCCTTACCTATCTCGATCACGGTGTTGTACAGGTTGACGAACGCTCCCTCAAGACGGCTCAAGCGGGCTTCGCCTTTCACATGAGAGTCACGCATCTGCTCCATACTTTCGGCGAAGCTTTCTTGTTGCTTGATGATGAATTCCATCGTTCTCTGAATTTCTTCATTCGTCATAAAATGGGCGCCTCCTTAAATCGCTCCGCCAAAAACAAGCTACCGGGGTTTGGCGATCTTCGTCACCTTCAAATAGTCCGCGTGGATGGTGGACTCGAAGGCGTCGAGCGTGACGCTCTTGCCGGAGCCGTTCTCCGTCCATGTCTGTTTGTCCCAGCGGATTCTCAGTATCTGAATCGGCTCGTTCGGATCGGGTTTGAAGTAAGTGGTGGCCTGTCGCTTCTCGCCGCGGAGGATGGCGCCGGTGCGGCCCGCGTCGGCGTTGAGTTCGGCGGCGTGGCCGGACTCGTCGGGCTTGATCGTGCCGGCCCATGAAGTGACGCGGACGCGGTCGCCACGGCGAAACTTCCGGCGCTTCCACACGACCTCGACCCTCCCGATGCCCCCGCCGCTTTTGTCGCCGAAAGAGGCTCCGGGCATCGGCGCGGCGGACGCGGGGGGAGGCGCCGGGGCGGGCATCTTCCGCGACTTTCGTTGCGCGGACGCATTGAGGAATCGAGTCGCGCGGCCCACACGTTTGGCGTGCAGTGTGGTCGGGAAAAGGGCGGGCGCGGCGATGACCGCGATGACGATAAGAGAGAGTCTCTTCATGTTCGCTCTTGATGCGTGTCGCTGGAAATCAGTTGACCGGCTCAAGCCGTCACGGTCTCGCGCTCGACCGGGTTGTAAAGCGTGTCGCGCTCGACGGCTTCGAATCCGGCATCCTCGATGAGCGCGGCGATTTCTCGCGTCGTCATTTTCACTTCCTGACCGGCTTCGACCGAGTAGCTTTCGGACAACTCGCCGCCCTCCGTGATCGTGCCGTCGAGGTCGTTCGCGCCGTAGTGCAGAGCGACCTGCGCGAGCCGCTTGCCGAGCATGACCCAGTAGGCTTTGACGTGCGGGAAGTTGTCGAGCATGAGGCGCGAGACGGCCATCGTCTTCAAGCTATCCACGCCGGAAGGGCCGGGGAGGTGCGAGAGCTGCGTGCCCGGCGGGTAGAAGGCGAGCGGGATAAAGCACTGAAAGCCGCCCGACCTGTCCTGCTGCTCGCGCAGGCGAATGAGATGGTCTACGCGGTCGGCGATTGATTCGATGTGGCCGTAGAGCATCGTCGCGTTGGTCTTCAGTCCGGCGGCGTGAACCTTTTCGGCCAGCTCCAGCCAGCGTTCGCCGTTCGTCTTGTGCGCGCAGATGCGCGAGCGCGTCGGCTCGGCGAATATCTCCGCGCCGCCGCCGGGGCACGAGTCCATCCCGGCCTCTTTCAACTGTTCGATCACGTCCTCGTCCGTCATCTTGTAGAAGTGGGCGAAGTGGTCAAGCTCGACCATCGTCCACGCCTTCAGGTGGAGCCGTGGGTACTGTTTTTTGAGCGACGAGAGGAGATCGGTGAAATAGCTGAACGGCAGTTTCGTGTTGAGGCCGCCGACGATGTGCAACTCGGTCGCGCCCTCGGCGACGGCCTCGCCCGCGATGCGTAGAGAGTCTTCGATGTTGTGCGTGTAGGCGTCCGCCGCGCGCGGCGTGCGGAAGAAGCCGCAGAACTTGCAGTCGGCGTAGCAGACATTCGTCGGGTTGAAGTGGCGGTTGACGTTGTAGTAAGTCGTCCGCCCGTGCCGCCCGCGCCTCACGAAGTCGGCCAGCCGACCGAGGGCCGGAAGGTCGTCCATCGCGTACAGAGCGAGACCGTCATCGAAAGAGAGGCGCTCGCCCGCTTCAACTTTGGCGGCGAGTTCGTCGAGCTTGGGGTCGTGTGAAAATCTCATATATTCAAGGCGCAAGGTTCAAGGCTAAGACCTTGAACGCAAATCATTCCCAGATCGTCTGCACGTCGAGCGTGAAGCCCGGCAGCAACGGCTCGCCGGAAACGGATCGCGGGTCGGTCAGGACTTCGACCGTCGAGTCGGGGCGGTAGACGTAAACTTTCTTCTCGAACGGGTCAAGGAGCCAGCCGAGTTGCGCGCCGTTGGCGATGTACTCATCCATTTTTCGCTGCAAGGTTTTCAGCGAGTCCGTGCGCGAGCGAAGCTCCACCACGAAGTCGGGGCAGATGGGCGAAAATCTCTCCTGCTCTTTTTCCGTCAAAGCTTCCCACCTCTCGTTTCGCACCCACGCAAGGTCGGGCGACCTTTTTGCGCCGTTCGGCAGCGTGAAAAGAGTCGAAGAGTCGAAACCTTTGCCCGTCCCGTCTTTCTCGGCCCAAACGCCGAAAGCGACGGCCAATTTAAAGTTGCGATGCCCTGTCTTCATTCCGGTCGGCGGCATGATGATGAGGTCTCCTTCGCTGGTGAGTTCGATGTTGAGGTCTTTGTTAAGCATACAGAACTCGTAGAATTCCTCTTCGCTCATTTTATTCAGCACCGGGTTGAAGTGGATGACGACCGCGGCGGTGTCCTGTTCGGTCGGAGTGAGTGTGGCAGCCATAAAGCTTTGAGCCTTTCATGCGGAGGAGCGACCCTCTCAAATTCAAAACTTGAAGAACACCGCCCCGCCGAACGTCGCCAAGAGGATGACGCTGACGAAGGCGTTCGTCGTGAAGAACGCCGCGTTCAATCTCGACAGGTCGTCGGCGCGCACGAGCGAGTGCTGATACACAAGCAGCACGCCCGTCACAACCACGCCGGCGAGCGCGAGCGCGCCGAGTGATGTCAGAAAGTATAACCCAACGAGCGCGGCGAACGCCCCCGCGTGCAGGAGGCGCGAAACCCACATGGCGCGCGCGACGCCGACCCGCGCCGGAATCGAGCGCAGGCCCCGTTGCCGGTCGAAGTCGTAATCCTGACAGGCATAGAGTACGTCGAACCCGGCTGTCCACAACAGCACGAGGAGCGAAAGCACGAGCGGCGCCGAACTGTCGAGCGCGCCGCGCACCGCGATCCACGCGCCCGTCGGCGCGATGGCGAGGCACCAGCCGAGGACGATGTGCGAGAGCGAAGTGAAACGCTTCGTGTACGAGTAGGCGAGGACGCTTGCGAGCGCGACGGGCGCGAGCAGGAGCGTCAGGCGGTTGAGCATCGCCGCCGCAAGGAAAAAGAGGGCCGCCGAAACAATCGTGAACGCCCAGACGAACGACACTGAAAGCGCGCCGGCGGGGATGGCGCGCGTTGCCGTGCGCGGGTTCTCCGCGTCGTACACTCGGTCGGCGATGCGGTTGAACGCCATCGCACACGAGCGCGCCCCGACCATCGCCAAAGTGATCCACAGCGCCTGTCGCGCGGTCGGCAAACCCTGCGCCGCCAGCACCGCCCCCAGAAAGGCGAACGGGAGCGCGAACAGAGTATGCTCGATCTTAATCATTTCGAGCGTCGTGCGAATGTTCCGGACGGTGGTTGCCATGATGTTGAGAAGTTGTCAGAACCGCCTGCGGTAGCGGGCGGTCTCAAGCACTCAGGAGCGACCGCCCGCTACCGCAGGCGGTTCTCTCTGTCTCCATTCACTGCTTTTGAGAAAGCAAAGCACGCGCCAGTAAAAATGTCGCGGAAAATCATCCGTCTCCTCGGCCCGCGCTTTGCAAATCGCCACCGTGCGCGGCCCGCGCGTGGCACACTGCCAAACGCTCCTACACGGTCCCTTCATCATCTGCCGGCGCGGCGGCTTGGCCCTGTGGGTCTTCGCTCAACTTGTGCATGTAGAACCGCGGCGGCGGCTCGATGTCCATAAAGCCGTACTGCCGGTAGAGGCCGTGCGCGTCGCGCGTGGCGAGAATCCAGCGGCGCAAGGCTTGTAAATCGGGGTGCGATATCACGGTCTCAACGAGCCACTTGCCCAAGCCTTCGCCGCGAAATTCGTCGAGCACATACACGTCGGCTAACCACGCGAAGGTCGCATAGTCCGTCACCACGCGCGCGAACCCGATCAAACGGTCGTCAAGGTAGAGTCCGAAGGGGAGCGAGTTCTCGACCGCGCGGCTGACGGTCTCGAACGCGCGCCCTTGCGCCCAGTAACTCGCCGTGCTCAGGAAATCATGGATGGCCGCTAGGTCGAGACGCGCGTGGTCGGTGCTGATCGTGTATGGCCCACGACGCCATTCATTCCGCGACGTGTTCATTGCTGCAAAGTGCTCTTTATTGCTTTGCTGTTCTACCACCGGCTGCCTTCAAGCGCCTTCGACGGTCGCCGGTTCCGGGGCGTCTGGCAGCCCGCGCCAGCGCGTCCCCTGCGCGTGCGGGATGCCGAACTGGTCGAGGATGCGGAAGACGAGGTGATCCACCAACTCTTCAATCGTCCGCGGGCGATGGTAGAAGCCGGGACTGGCGGGCAGGATGCGCGCGCCCGCGTGCGCGAGGCGGAGCATGTTCTCAAGGTGAATCGCGTTGTACGGCGACTCGCGCACGACGAGGACGAGCTTGCGTCCTTCCTTCAGCGTCACGTCCGCCGCGCGGTGGACGAGGTTTGTTCCCGCGCCCGTGGCGATAGCTCCGAGCGTGCCCATCGAGCACGGCACGACGACCATCCCCGCCTGCGCGTGTGACCCTGAAGCGGGCGTCGCCGCCAGATTGTCCAGACGATGCACGCGCACCAGCTTCGACTCCGCCGGCAGACCCAGCCACTCGTTGACCGCCTTCGCATCTCCATCGCGCAAATTCGCGCCCATCTCGACGCGCGCGACGACGGGCGCCGTGCCCGACATGATGAGGTTGATGCGCTCCACGACCCCGCTCGCGGCCATGTGCAGCAGCGTGCGATGCGCGTAGATCGTGCCGGAGGCCCCGGTGATGGCGACGGTCAATTCCATCTCAGAAGTCTGAATCTTACGAGGCGGAAGGCGCGGAGGGCAAGTGAGGGCGTTGCGGTCGCGCGCCGGTTGGATGCTAGAATGCCCGCTCGATTCTTTGCGACGTGTACGGATGAATTAAAGATGGATTTACGAGAACTAGAGCGTCTGCTGCGTGCCTTCAAGAGCGGCGAACTGGCCGAGGCGGAAGCCACCCGCGCCATCGGCAATCTGCATTTTGAGGACATCGGCCACACGCGCATTGACCACGCGCGGGCGGCGCGGCAGGGTTTCCCGGAGGTTGTCTTCGGCGCGGGCAAGACGCGCGCGCAGGTGGTCGAGATCGTCGAGCGTTTAATCAGCCGCGCGCCCAACGTGCTCGTCACGCGCACGGACGAGGGAACCTACGGCGAGGTGCGGAACGTCTGCACCGAGGCCGAGTGGCACCCGTCGGCGCGCATGATTCGCATCCTGCGCGACCGCGAGGAGCGCGGCGCGGGCGCCATCATGGTCGTCACCGCCGGCACGAGCGATATTCCCGTCGCGGAGGAGGCGGCGCTCACCGCCGAGGCGATGGGCAACCGCGTCCAGCGCATCTGGGACGCCGGTGTCGCCGGAATTCACAGAATTTTGTCTGAACGGGAAATGCTCCAAGGTTCGAGAGTCGTCATTGTCGTTGCCGGCATGGAGGGCGCGCTTCCATCGGTTGTTGGTGGGCTTGTTAGCGTTCCGGTAATTGCCGTGCCCACGAGCATAGGTTATGGTGCGTCATTTGGCGGAATTGCGGCTTTACTTGGAATGTTAAATTCCTGCGCTTCAAATGTAACTGTTGTTAATATAGATAACGGTTTCGGTGCAGGTTTTGTCGCCAGTTTAATTAATCGACTATGAAAAACAACTTTACACCCAGTTTGAAGCTTGTTCTTACTGTTATTTTCACTATTTCAATTATTTCGACCGGTTGTCTTTCAGGCAAAAAGCTTCCTGACCTCGAGAGAATTTTTGCGAAAGCTAAATCGCAAAAAGGAAAACGCCCTGTGATTATTATTCCAGGAATTCTGGGAAGCGAACTGGTTAATCCGAAAACCGGTCAGACGGTGTGGCTCGATATTTCGACCGTCGTGCCCGACGGTTTAAGCCTTCCGATCTCGCCAAATCTTGAGCAAAACAGGGATTCTCTCGAAGCCAGGAAAATAATCCAAACCGCAAAGTTGTTCAGGTTTTTGCCCGAAGTCTCGGTGTATCAAGCGCTTATTCAGGCGATGGAAAATTATGGAGGTTATAAACCTGGAGATTGGGAAGCGCCGGGAATTGATGGAGACAAGGATCGATACTATGTATTTGCGTATGATTGGCGCCGCGATAATGTTGAAAACGCACGGCTTCTGACCCGAAAAATTGAGGAATTAAAGCAGAAATTGAGTGCGCCGGATTTGCGTTTTAATGTAATTGCCCATTCGATGGGCGGACTGATCGCTCGCTACGCTGCGATGTACGGGGCGTCCGATTTACCAAATGATGAAACAGACGCGATTCCAAATTGGGAAGGTGCGAAACTTTTTAACAAGATTTTTATGTTCGGAACGCCAAATGAAGGTTCCATGGAAGCGCTAAAGGTCATTATTGAAGGTTATTCTGTCGGAAGATTCAGCATTTCAAGTCTCAATCCTGAAGCGATCGTTACTTCTCCGGCGATCTTTCAGTTGCTCCCGCACCATTCAGCGGCTAATTTTTACGACGAAAATCTAAGACCGATTGCGGTCGATCTTTACGATCCGGAAACATGGAAAAAATACCGGTGGTCGGCATATACAAACCCATCGTTTTTGAACAAATTCAAAGATCAGCCAAACGCAACAGACAAAAATGGAAACCCTTCTGAATTTGCTGATGTAACTTTAGAAGAGTTAGACGCGTATTTTGAAAATGTCTTAAAACGAACAAAATCGTTTCATAAAGCTCTTAGCGCTCCGACGAGCGTTCCTCCGTCACTCGCGTTTTTTGCGTTCGGCGGAGATTGTGATGAAACGCTCGACGGTGCCTTGATCGTTAACAACCAAAAACTTAACAGACGTGACACCTGGTTTAGTTCGCGGAATTTTAAGAATTCTGAAGGCAGGAAAATTTCAAAACAAGAATTGAAAAAGCTACTTTTTGCGCCGGGCGACGGTCGCGTTACCCGAATATCGTTGCTCGCCTCGAATATCACGCAGATTAATGAAAGCAGTCCGATATTTAGAAAATCATTGCCGGTCAGCGCGACATTTTTCTGCGAAGCGCATGATGAACTGCCAAATAATAAAATAATGCAGGACAATTTTTTGGCAGCGCTGATCTCTGAGATTTCTCAATAGCGTTCTGAGTCCCGCCTTTAGGCGGGGTTTGCTTTTTTGCCGCCTAAAGGCGGGACTCAGAACGCTTGATCGAATTTATGGATTTATCAAAACCAGCAACTTATCCGCCCAATCGGATTGTGAATTTCTGAGGATTTCGTATTGAATATTGGCGGAATCGCGGTCACCCATTTTTAGATATGCGCGACCCAGATTGTATCGAGCCTGATCAAAATTCGGGTTAAAACTCACTGCGTTATTAAACGCGTCAAAACCTTCCTGCGTTTTGCCTGATTCGAAATAGCTTTCACCGAGATAGTTGTAAGTTTTCGCGTCAGGTTTATACGTTTTCAACTGCTCAAAAGCAGTGATCGATTGCGAATAGTCTTTTCGTTTGAAATATGCCACCCCGAGAAGCTCAAAAGCGCTTGCGAAATCAGGCTTAAGAGAAACAGCGCGTTTGTAAGCAAGGATTTCCTCGTCAGTTCTACCCAATTTGTTTAATGAAAGCCCTAATGAATATTGTATTTCCGCCTTATACGGATTCAGTCTTGTCGCTTGACTATACGCGCGCGCAGCATCTTCATAATTCTTCAAAGCAAAATTTGAAGCGCCGATATTTACATATGTTTCAGACCACCGCGGACGCAGCGTTGCGGCCTTTTGCGAAGCCTCAAGCGCTTCTTTGTGGCGTTCAAGCATCCCGTAACAATATCCTACTTGGTACCAAGCCTCGGCGTAATTTGAGTCAATACCAACGGCTTTCTCAAACAAAATTACGGCTCGCGGATAATCGTCGCGCGAAAGAATTCCAAGACCTTGAGAATAAAAACTTTCTGCTGCCGCGCGTTTATTTTCAACCGTTTCAGCCTTTAAAGATTCGAACGATTTCAGTTCGTTGATCCGAATTTTTGCAATTCGCTCGCTCGGGATTGCGAAATTCAGACTTTGCCCGGCAGACGCTTGAAGCGTCGCGACGCCGATCACCTGCCCGCGCATATTTACAACCGGCGAACCGCTTGAACCAGGAGAAATCGGCACCGTGATTTGAATCACCCTTCCGTAACCCGGAAATTCCCGAACTGCCGAAACAATTCCATTTGAAACAGAGCCTTCCAAACCAAACGGATTTCCAATTACAACTAGGCTTTCGCCTTCCTGAGGAATTTCCTGAGTAATTTGGAGCGGTATTGCCAAATCGTACGGAACGTCAATTTGCAAAATCGCGAGATCACCTTCGCCGTCAATCGCAACCACGCCATTTGCCATATATTTTTTCCCGTTGACAAGATGAATTTCAACGCGACTCGATTTTTCAATCACATGACGGTTCGTGATGACCTGATCTCTGGAAATGAAAAAGCCGCTTCCGCGTGAAATCGATTTGCCGTTCGCATCGAAAGTCTCGATCGCGACCGAAGATGGCTTGATTCTTCTAACCAATTCCGGAAGAACGTCCTGTGAAACAATGGTTAGGGCGGAAACTCCAGTGATCAAAACTGCAAAAACGGATTTAATAAAGAGGTATTTCATCGTTACAAAGCGGATTATAATGCCTTTTGATCGTTTGGAACAATCGGAACACGAAAAGAGCGGTTTCGAAAAACTTTCAGCCGAGCGTTTGAATGAAAGCGATACAAAACCGTTTGTTTAAAAATCAGAATTCTGTTA
Organism: Pyrinomonadaceae bacterium; assembly: GCA_041749275.1. Classification (GTDB taxonomy): domain Bacteria; phylum Acidobacteriota; class Blastocatellia; order Pyrinomonadales; family Pyrinomonadaceae; genus JBGTBQ01. The sequence continues at coordinate 23,686 of JBGTBQ010000257.1, forward strand.
TTTTACGATGCCGTTCCCGTCGAGTGCGGAATAAACTTCCGGCGAATAAAGTCCGAGCCATTTATCCGATCGCGGTGTCAAAAACAGGTTGTTATAAACGATTTCATTGAAATTTTCCACATCGTGGTCTGAGATTTCGGTCAGCATTTTGTAAATTAACGAGTGAAATAAATACTCATTCCGAACCTTGTCCATCGCGACAGAATCTCGTAAAGCATCTAACATCTGCGAAAATCCGACTTCCGTTAAGTCAGTATTTCCAATCGTCTGCCGGCGAATGAAGTCAATCGTATTTTGATCAAAAGTTGTTTTTCCAAATAGGTTAGCGAGTTTCTGCCACGCATCAAAATCCGTTTCCTTCTGCAAAAATTTTTCGTCGATCAATGTAAACTTGAAATTTGCGGCGACTGGCAATTCAACCGCCATCTTCGTAATCGCCCGTGGTACAGCTTCAAGCGCGGTTGGCTTTTTGTTCGATGATTCAGTTTTTTGCCCCGAGATTTCAGACTCGACCATTTTTACTCCGATAGTCTGCAATTCACCGCGCCATTTATTTATAAGTTGATTTCTACGCATTTGGTGATACACCTTCAATTGCGCAGGCTGGTTCTTTACCGATCTATGTAAATTTGTAGCGATTTCCAAATATCGACCAAATTCTTGCGGACTGTACAAGCCGGGCAACGCTTCAAGAATCGTTCCGTTTTCGTCCAAAATGTAATGAATGCTGTTTCCGGTTATCGTGCGTTCGATTTTTCTTCCGTCGCCGAAATCGACCGTGATACGCGGCGCTGGTCGAACGGATTTCCAATGCAAAACATAATTTTCACGAAGCGCTTTTGAAATACTGTTGTTCGAATAAAGAAGCGATCGGAAAAATCTGCTGTTAGCGCAGCTAAATTCTTCGTCTAAATTTCCCAAAAGTCGCAAGGAAACAATTGGTTTTCCGGTTTGTTTTGACGCGAGTTTTACCTTGTCCAAATCCGTAAACCAATACAAATGAAAAGCATACGCATTCTTTTGCATCGCGACACGGTCTATCGCGTTTGAAATTCGGTGCCAAGACTCCGAGCGATTTCCATTTTCACGAAATTGTTTGATTTCATCAAAGTACAAATCAAAAAGCTCATCCAAACCACTTTGCCCGGCGCTGCGCAAGGCGGCGATCGCGGTTTCTGATTTATCGCGATCATCTGAAAGCGCCTGCAGTGCCAACTCCCTGTTAGTTGAAGCAAATAATTGAATCGTAGCGAAAAATATAAACGATGAAACTAGCAAGAAAGTGATCAGCATAAATCATCCAAAACATCAAAAACTAAAAAAGTTACTGATTTGTTGCCCGCTTAATATCTAAAGTTATTTTTGAACGGGTAATCAGAACAAAAATTGCGTTCAGTAATATATGCTCCAAGAATTACGCGGGAGATTTTGGCATTTGTCTTACAAAATCAGCTAGACTGGCAAAGCTGTCCGCATAAAAATCAGCTGGAAAGCGTGTGCGTATGTGAGATTCTTCAAACGCGCGCCCGCCGAGAACAACGGTAGCATTGAGGCGGCAAAGTTTTTCAGAAAAGGTTTTATAATCGCGCGAAAGCCGGTCAATATCGCTCAATATTGCCGAAGAAATACATATTAGTCTCGGCGGACGTTGCGAAATTTCCTCGCAAAGCGAGTAAACCGGCATGTTTGCCCCATAATTTATTACTTCAAAACCTTCGTTTTCGAAGATCATCTGTGTAAAATGCGCCGGAAGTTCGTGAAAATCCCCTTCGATAGCGCAGCAAATTGCCGCGACACCGTTTGGTTCTCTAACCGGAAGCAATCCACGTAACTTGTG
>JBGTBQ010000258.1:0-17043 GCA_041749275.1 Pyrinomonadaceae bacterium
ATTCCTCCAACGCAGCAATAGATTCGGCAGCAACAGTTTTCGCAGTCATCGCTCCTTCTCCCTTCAAAAGAGACAAATCTGCTTAAACTATGCTCTGTCGCTCGGTTAGTAAAGGAATCTCATAATGCGATTGCCCTATCCATGGCGCGGAAGTGGGCGCGAGTTCCGGGCCGAAACGTTTACATCAGATTTGCGTGGTGATAGACTGCGCCGACGCGAGGATGGGCGGGGCCAAGCTCCCGCCTCGATTGCAACCACACCCCGGAAAAGGAGTAGATATCCGCATGGCAAAAAAGAAAGAGGCGGTCAAGCCGACGAAGAAGGAAGTCAAGAATAACATCAAAGCGCGCAAGGGTGGCTTTGAGGAATTGAGCGCCGAAGAGTTGAGCACGATCATCGGCGGACGCGGGTTAAACGCGCCGGTTATGAGTTGGTAGGCTCTCAAGACTAAGGTCAGCCGACATCACATACGCAACCCGAGGCGCCGAAACTCAGCCTCGGGTTGCGTATGTGATGTCGGCTGACCGTTCAAGAAAGTAATGCGCGCGGTAAGCGGTACAGCGACCCTCCGTCAGAGTCTCTACCCTTTCCCTTCAAAGTAATACCTGCATGGAGAAGCGTGATCCTTTCGAGGACATGAGGCCGATACAGTATCAGGACGTTTATCAGGCGGACGACCACCCCCTGATTGACGTGAGTAAGAGCGCGGCGCGGTGGACGGCCTACTTCCTGATGGCGGTCGTGCTGCTGCTCATCTTCCTCGGCTCGAACGTCAAACTGGCCCGCTACGTCACCTGCCAGTTCGTCCTCGAAGGCAGCGAACAGGGGCAGGGCGAGGGCGACACGCTCTACGCTTCGGCCTCAATTCCTCCCGAACAAATAGGCTTCGTTAAGGAGGGCGCCCCCGTCATCCTCAACGTTGCGACCTTCCCGCACTACGAGTGGGGCGCGGTGGAGGGAAGGATTCAGACCCTCAGCCTCACGCCCGACGAGAAAGGGGATTACCCCATCAGGGTCGAGATCACGAACACCGGGAAGTTGAAGGGCAGACTACAGGTCGGCATGAACGGCGAGCTCTCCATCCCCGTCGAGGAGAAAAGCTTCTTCGGCTACGTCTTCGAGAAGGTTCGGAAGGCTACCACGCCCTGAAGGAGGGGGAACACTTCCGCCCTCCGCACCCGTCGCCAGCCCCTTCGCCACGACCCTTCTGCCCGAGGCGCAAGCCAACGGTATGTAAGACGCTGAGAGAGTTCTGATCCGTCTATGGTCATCAAGCTGCACAGGCAGAAAGCTTTCAAAACAATCAGGCAGAGGGACGTGAGCGAGTGCGGCACGACATGTCTGGCGATGATCCTGAAGCACTACGGGATGTACAACCTTCAGGCGACGCTGCGTAAGCTGGCTCACGTCAGCAAAGAAGGGACGAGCCTGCAAACGCTCAGCGAGATCGCCGAGAGCTTCGGCTTTCGGGCGCAAGGGTACAAGGGGGATTTCGACCTGCTCTCGCGGATACATCTGCCCTGCATCGCCCATTACGAGGGCAACCACTTCGTCGTTATCTACAAGATCAGCCGGGAGCACGTCTGGATCGCCAACCCTGCCTACGGGGCTGACCGCCTGAGCCGGCAGGACTTTTCCTCAAGGTGGAACGGCGTCGTGCTGACGCTGGAGCCGACCAGCAGCGTCTTCAAGAACAAGGACCTTGAGGAGCTAATCGAGGAGCAGAAGGAGGTCGAGCGAAGCGTCTTCCGCAAGTTCTACCTGTCGCTGCTCTACCCCTTCAAGTTCGTGCTGCTTGAGATTCTGGCCGTCAGCTTCATCCTGCAACTGCTGGGACTCACGCTGCCCTTCTTCACGCAGAACATCATTGACCGGGTGCTGGTCTATCGGGACGAAAGGCTCCTCTACGCCACGCTGCTAGGGATGCTCGGCATCTTCCTCACGCACGTCGCCTTCACCTACTTCAGAAATCTGCTCGTCGCGCAGTTCAAGACAAACTTCGAGTCGCGCTTCTTCAGCAACTTCTTCAACCACTTCCTCCATCTCGAACAGGGCTATTTCGACAGCCACCGCAGGGAAGACCTCATCAACCGCTTTCAGGAGAACCTGAAGGTCAGGCGGGTGCTGTCGCCCGCCATCCTCCAGCCTTTGGTTGACCTGCTCTTCGTTGTCAACTTCGTGGCCGTGCTCTTCTTCTACAACCTGACGCTGGCCTGCATCGCCTTCGCCTTTGTTTTCCTCATGCTGGTCACGGCGCTCGTCTTCACCCCCAAGCTCCGCAGGCTGGAGAACAAGGTTTTCCACGAGAACGCCGACACGATGGCGCGCTTCATGGACACGCTGCTCGGCATGCAGACGGTCAAGCTGTTGAGCCTTGAGCGGTTGAAGATGTGGGAGTGGAAGCGCATCTACACGAGAGGGCTGAACAGAGTGCTGCGGACGGAGCAGACTTACGCGCGTCTCCAGTCCACCGTGCGGGGCGTCTACTTCCTCGGCCAGTTGACGGTCTTCTGGGTCGGCGCGCTGATGACCCTGCGGGGCGACCTCTCCATCGGCCAGTACATCGCGTTCGTCGGCATCTTCACGACCGTCCTCATCTCGCTCAGCAGCATCTTCGCGCTCTGGCCGATGCTGACGGAAATCTCTATCAGCTACTCGCGCCTCAACGACGTGCTGGCGACGACGCCCGAAAAGGCCGACCTCTTGAGTCAGCGAACCGACCCCGAGCGCATTGAGAAGATAGAGCTGCGCGACCTGTCCTTCCGCTACACAGAGACGGGCGAGAGGTACGCGCTCCGGAACGTCAACCTGACCATCGTCGGCGGCGAGCACCTTGCCATCGTCGGGAGGAACGGGTCGGGCAAGACCACGCTGGCGAAGCTTCTGACGAAACTCTACACGCAGTACGACGGCCACATCCTCGTCAACGGCGTGGACTTGCAGGGCATCCATCCGCGGTTCCTGAGAAAGAAGATCGTCATGATTCCGCAGACGGTCTACCTCTTTTCCGGGACGATCTCCGAGAACATCGCCTGCGGCAACCCCGACGCCTCGATGGCCGACGTGGTGGAGGCGGCGAAGCTGGCCGACATCCACGACCACGTCAAGGGTCTCTACCTCGGCTACAACCAGATGATCAGCGAAGACAACAACAGCTTCTCGGGTGGGCAGAGGCTGAAGGTAGCCTTCGCCAGACTCTTCCTGTCAGACCCCGAAGTCATCATCCTCGACGAAGCCAGCAGCGCCCTCGACGTGGAGACCGAGCACCTGATTATGAGTAACCTGAAGCGACGCTTCGCGGGGAAGACGATCATCTCCATCGCCCATCGCTTACACACCGTGCGGGGGGCGGACAGAATCATCGTGCTCGACGACGGGGGCATCGTCGAAGAGGGCGACCACCACTCTCTGCTTGAGAGAAAGGGCCTCTATCATCGCTTTATCAACACCTACCTTGACGTTTGATAATGGTCTATAACTCGAAGCGCAGCGTGCGCGCATCCAAGCCCGCCGGGGCCGAAAAACGTTTCAGCAGTTTCCGCTGGCTCGACAGCCCGGTCGAGTACGGGGCGGCGGCGGGGCTGCTGCGCCTCGGCGTCATCCCGCTTCTGGCCCCGGCTGGGCGCCGACGCCTGAGACGCTGGGAAGAGATTCTGCGTTGGTACGGGCTGGAGCCAGATGCGGGCAGCCTCGACGCCGCACCGCCGACGGAGGTCGAGCCTGACGGGCCTGATGTCGTCGTGGGTTTCGACGACGAATACCGCTCGGCGGCGGCCATGCTCGCCGCGGCGACGGGCAGGCGGGTCGTCGTCGCGCCACACGACGACCCGCTTTGGCCGCTCGACGAAGGTCTCCGCGCCGGCTCGGCTGTCTTCGTCGGTCGTCCACACAATCTGCGTAAGGAGAACGTGCACATGTTCGCGCGTTCGCTGGAAATCCCGTGGGGGGTGTTGACGGCCAGCGACCTCCCGGCGATGAGCTTCCTGCTGGCGAAGCAACTCGCCAACCGGCGCGCGGCCGACGGCGGGGCGTTGCTGCTCGACGCCCCGACCGAAGCGGTCAAAATTGACGGCGGCGCGGCGCACGCGGACGGCTACTCCCTGACCGACGGCGAGAGCCTGACGAGACTCCTGACGACGCAATCGTTCAACGACATGGTCGTCCACGCGCACGGCGAGGGGGCGCACGCCAACCTCAAGTCGGCGGTGCTGTGCGGGCTGCTGGGTGAGGCGGAGTCATGGAGGGGCGGGGCGCTGCTTAACGGCTGCCGACAGGTGGGCGCCAAGCGTTACTGTAAACGCGCCTCGCGGCAGCGCCGCCACATCTTCTCGTTCGGCGACCTCCGGGCCAGGAACGTATACCTCTTGTCCTGTAACGGGTTCACGACCGTGGGCGAGTTGTACCCCACGGACGTGAGTGCCGTGCTCTCCGCGGTCGAGGGCTACCCGGCCACCTTCCTCACCTCAGACCGTTCGCTCGGCATCGAGACGAGGCTCCCGGCGCTGGCGTTTCAACTAAGCAGCCAAGGCGTCGGGGCTGCCGCGATCTGCCAGTCGCTGAACCGGATTATGATGTTCCGCTACCGGGTGCGCCCCTTCGTCCTTTGCGGAGACCCGCTGGGCGCAGGCGTCGGCGCCCCGTCCGAAGCGTCTGCCGGAGACCTCTCCGTCAGCCCGCGTGAGGCGGCCCATTTAATCGCCCTCAAGGGCTGGGAGGCGGCCCCGGTCATCGGCCTTGCGAAAGACCCTCCGGGGGTTTCTCTCTTCCGGGGCGAAGGGTCTTCCGGCGCGCTCCTGTCCAACGGGACGAAGCGGCGCAGGGTGAAGATCGAAGACTTTTCGGCACGCTGGCAGGCCCGGCGCGAACGCATCGTGACCCTTGCCCGCCGTGGGCAGACGTTGGGACGCGCGACCGCGCTCATCAAAGATTTCTGGTGGGAGAGGCACCGGGAGCACGCCGAGTTCCGGGAGATGCTGGCGGAGCTTGAGGCCGCCGGTCGCAAGCTCCTGACCGCGACCCAGCGGAGCTTAAGGGGGTTGGAGAACATTCGCTGCGAGGGCGTCTGGAGTCCGCGGGTGGAGATACTTTTCGACGCCGCCGAGCGCCACGCTGGCGAGTGGGACGAATGCCTCGCGCGCGTCATCGAAGGGTACATACTCGACTGGGACTTGGCGCGCATCCTCCTGCACGACGGGCTTCAGACAACCGTCAACTCCGGCGAACGGTGTCAAAGGTGCGGGCTGGAGCTCGTGCTGACGGAGGCGACAGACTACGTGGACGGCTGCAAAGCGTCCGCCGCCACCGACTGTCCGAACTGCGGGCCGCGGGAGTGCTGGCAGATCGGAGGCGTCCGGTTCGCCGTCAAGGGGAAGACGGAGATTCACCCCGGCCAACTGTACAGCTTCAGTGTCGAGGCAAGGCCGACAGTCGGACAGCCGTTTTTCGAGACGCAGTCGGGCTACGTCGTCGCGCAATTCCAGGACCTCGGCGGTAAACCCTTCTGGAGCGAAATCGCCGCGGTCAAGAACGGGAAGGCGCGTTTCAGTGTGCCGGTGCCGCGGGGTTGTCCGCCCGACATGCAGACCCTTTGGATCGCGTGGGTGCAGGGCGTGACCGTCTCGGCGTGGCGACTACAATACGCCTGTGTGCCGGCGGGCGTCCGTCGGAGTTGAGCACGCGCCCGCGTCCGCGGACGCCGTGTTGACTTCCGCCGGGACCGGCTTCACGATAGAACATTATCGGCTACAAAAGGAGAATAAACGGAAGTGAATAAGGATGTTTCGACGCCGACTGTTGAAGGTCAGCGCCCGCGCGGGTCGGCCTCCGCGCCGCGCGGTTCCGGACGCCGGCAGACGACTCTCGGTGTGGAGAAGCTTTTGGACGAGCGGCTTGACCTCCTGCGCGGCGCGCGCGTCGGCCTGATCTGTAATCAGGCTTCGGTCACGCACGAACTGGCGCACGTCGCCGACATCTTCCACCAACAGGACGGCATCAACCTGACGGCGCTCTTCGGCGCGCAGCACGGCATCCGCGGCGACGTGCAGGACAACATGATCGAGACGGCGCACGACATTGACAAAGAGACGGGCCTGCCCGTCTATTCCCTCTACAGCGAGACACGCGAGCCGACCGAAGAGATGCTCGACAAGGTGGACGTGCTCGTCTTCGATATGCAGGACGTGGGCTGCCGCATCTACACCTTCGTCTACACGCTGGCGAACTGTATGCGCGCGGCGCGGAAGTACGGTAAGCGGGTCGTGGTCTGCGACCGCCCGAACCCGATAGGCGGCGTGCAGGTGGCGGGCGTCGTGCTTGAGCCGGAGTACGCCTCGTTCGTCGGGCAGTTCCCGATAGCGACGCGACACGGGATGACCGTCTGCGAGCTGGCGAAGATGTTCAACGAGCATTTCGACATCGGGTGCGATCTCGAGATGGTGCTGATGGACGGGTGGGAGCGCGCACAGTGGTTCGACCAGACCGATGCGCCATGGGTCATACCCTCGCCGAACATTCCGACGCTCGACAGCGCCATCGTCTTCCCGGGCACGGTGCATGTCGAGGGCACGCAGGTGTCGGAAGGGCGCGGCACGACGCGGCCTTTCGAACTGGTCGGCGCGCCCTACATTGACGCGGCGGAGTACGCGCGGCGGCTCGAAAGCATCGGGCTGCCCGGCGTCTACTTCCGCGCCAACTACTTCCAGCCGACGTTCCAGAAACACGCGCGAGTGACCTGCGGCGGCGTGCAGATACACGTCACCGACCGCGCGAGCTTCGAGCCGGTGATCAGCGGAGTGGCGACCGTCAAGCTGGCCTACGACATGTACCCGGAGGAGTTCCGCTGGAAGGAGGACGCCTACGAGTACGTCTACGACAAGAACCCTTTCGACGTGATTGCTGGCACGAACAAGCTGCGCGAATCCTTCGAGCGCGGCGACTCAATCGAGGCCATACAGGAATCTTGGCGCGAGCGGCTCGAAGAGTTTCGCCGTCTGCGCGAATCGTTCCTGCTCTACTGAGCGTCTTTGCAGACAGCCACAAAGAGAGAGAGGCGCAGCTTTCAATTTGAAAGCTGCGCCGCTCTCTCTTTGTGGCTAACGCGTGATCGCTGTTAGAAAGCGTCGCCGCAGGACTTCTGACAGCCTCTGCAATGGCTCACGCCGCGGCGCTTCTCGGTCTCAAGACGCTCGCGGAAAGCCCTCGCCCGCTCGACGACTACCCCCGCGGGCTCTCTGACCAGATTCCCCACTACGCCCGAAGTGGAGTGACTGAGGAGGCAGACGTGTACGTCGCCGTTGGGCGCGACGCAGAGGGCGTTGCCCGCCCAGAAGCAGGCGCCCCAGTCGAGCGGGTCAGCCGCGCTCTCGTACCTGTTCGCGATCACGCGGCTGCCGTCCGGGCTTGACCTGAGTTCGACGGGCGTGTCCGAGCCGTCCGAGACCACAGGGTTGATCCGTATCCACTCGTCCACGACCGTAGTCAACTCAAGAAACTCGGGGTCGTAACGCTCCGTCTGCTCCCCCATGTCGAGCTGGTAGATGCCTATGCGCGGGTTGTCGTCCGCGCGCCCACTCTTCTCCCTCGCCTTCAGCAGCGTCCAAGCCCCGGCGATGGAGCTCCGGAAAGTGCCGCGCCCGCGGTTGGCGTCGTGCAGCGCCTCGGTGCCGCCGTCAATGGAGACGTAAATCATCTGCGGGCCGGAGTGTGCTACGATGGCGTCGGCCAGCTTGGGGTGAATGATCGTGCCGTTCGTGTGCCAGTGCGCCGGCAATGGGCGCGGGCGGCGCGCCAGCACATCCAGCAGTTCGGTGAAACGCGGGTTCAGCAGGGGTTCGCCGCGCCAGTTGAGGTGGACGAGGTTGATCTCCAGCGAAGGGTCGCCCTCCACGTTGTCAAGGATGGTCTCGAAGTCCTCGGGCGAGAGGTCTGCCTGTGCATGGCTCAACTTGGTGTAACAGAGCTGGCACGAAAGGTTGCAACGCCGCGTCGGGTCAATCCACAGCCACAGCTTACGCCTCTCGACGGCGCCGGCCACGCCGACTGTTCTGCTGATGACTGTCGGGGCGGAGGGTTGCAGGGCGGGCCAGAGTTTATGCTTCTCCATAAGACGTATCTTTCTGTCGCGTTGGGGAGAGCCTCCGGTCAGTTGAAGACGCGCTCAAGAGGGTATCGCAAACGTGAGGCGTACATTTAACACGACCCGGCGGACTCTGTCTAGGAAGCGTCAGCGCTCTCTCCGTCCGCGTCTCAAGTAAAGCCCGTCCGTCACGGGGGAATTGATTTCGCGGGGGGTAAAAGCCGTTGGGGTCTTCTGACAGCGACAAGACGCCTACGCCACAGACGCCCACCTCGGACGACGGCGCGGCGGGCGTCAGTCGTTGGAGGCGCGCGCCGGTCGCGGGGAAGTACGCGCTCTTGGCGCTCCTGCCCGTGTGCAACCGCGAAGACCTGTTGCCGCAATGCCTAGAGGCGCTGCGCCCAGCCGTTGACGGCATTATCGCCTTAGACGACGGCAGCACGGACGAGACCCCGCGCATCCTCAGAGAGGAGCCCAAGGTCATCGAAATCCTTACGAAGCCGCCCAAGAGCCTCGCCGAATGGGATGACGCAGCCAACCGCTACCTGCTCTACAGGGCGGCACACGCCTACGAGCCGGAATGGCTGCTGTGCATCGACTCCGACGAGATTCTCGAATCGAGCTTCGAGGTCTATAAAGAGCGTCTGATGGAGCAGCCGCCCCGCATACAGGGCTACGCCTTCCCGCTGGTCGCCATCTACCAGAACCAGATCACGGGGCCACTGCTGGTTGACCGCATGTACCGCTTCCGGCCCGGCTACAGTTTTGACAGGCGAAGGCTGCACTGCCGTCTCATGCCGCTCGACATCAAAGACGAGATGATGCGGACGACCAACGTCAGGATTTTCCACCACTCCGCCAGCCCCGAGCAGAAGCAGAGCCGCTACAACAAATACTTAATCGCCGACCCCGAGCGGGAATTTCAAGCCTCCTACGAGAACCTTCTGCGGACGACCCCTTCGCGCCCGCTCCTCCCCGTCGGCGGGGACTTGGAGCTGACGCCGTTCGCCGACGACACAGTCGAGTTGAAGAGGTTCTTCCCCGAAGTCGATCTCGAATCTGAAACAATCAGGGGGCGCCAGCTCTACCTGCAAGCTCACCTCGGGGAACTGGTCGCGCTGATGAAGGAGTTCCACGGGGCGACCCTCGACTTCTTCTACGTGGAGAGCCGTCTGGAGAACGGCGACTATCGGCTGACGTACCAGTTCGCCCCTCCACTTTCGCTGGAGGTGCCGGCGCCGCTCGCATGGCTGGTCGAGAAGTATCGCGTGAGGAAGGACTTCTTCTACCTCGCGGCGGGGCTGGCCGCCTTCCTCAACCTCGAACAGGGCGAGGCCGCCGGAGCGTTCGCCTCCGCCCTCGGCGGGCTGAAGGAATTGAAGGTCTTGGTCTAACCGGGTGGCGCGCGGGGCGCGCCTGCTTCCGAACCGATCCCAAAGTGTTGACGGAGGGTGACTGATGAGCGGCGGGATTCTACGTTTCTTCGAGAGGCTGTGGCACGACGTTCGGTTCGGGGCGAGGATGTTCCGCAAGAGCCCGGGGCTGTCGGCTGTAGCACTGCTCTCGCTGGCGCTCGGCATCGGCGTCAACACAGCCATCTTCAGCCTCGTCAACGTAGTCCTCCTCAGACCCCTGCCCGCCGAAGCGCCCGAGCAACTCGTCTCTATCTATACGACCGACCGGAACAGCCCCGGCAACCTTGAGAATTCGCACCTCAACTACGTTGATTTCCGCGAGCGCAATCAGGTCTTTTCGGGATTGATGGATCACGCTACGATTCCCTTGACCTTCGACCGGGCGGGGCAGCAGGAGCGCGTCACGGGGCAGCTCGTCAGCGGGAACTACTTCGACGTGCTCGGCGTGAGGCCGGCGCTGGGCAGAACCTTCCTGCCCGAGGAAGACCGCACGCCGGGCGCGAACCCCGTCGCGGTCGTCAGTCATAACTTCTGGACGCGACAGATGAACGCCGACCCGGGGGCCGTCGGGAAGGTCATCAAGCTCAACGACCATCCCTTCACCGTCGTCGGCGTGGCGCCGCGCAGCTTCACCGGCGTGGAGTTGAACGTCGTGCCCGAGATCTGGCTGCCGCAGATGATGTTCCACGAGGCAGCGCCCGGCACCGAGACGCGCTACACCAACCGGCGATTCCTCTTCCTGAGCGTCGTCGGGCGGCTTAAGCCGGGCGTCTCGCTCGGTCAGGCGCAGGAGTCAATGAACGCCCTCGCCTCACAACTGGCGGAGGCGTATCCGAACGACAACGCGGGGCGCGGCGTCAAGCTGGCGCCACTCTCGGAGGTGCGCCTCAACCCCGACGGCAACAACGTGCTCTTCCGCGTCTCGGTGCTACTCCTCTCAATCGTCGGGACGATACTGCTCATCGCCTGCGTCAACGTGGCGAACCTGCTGCTCGCCCGGGCCACCTCGCGGCGCAAGGAGATCGCCATCCGCCTTGCGCTCGGGTCGAGCCGCGCGCGCCTCGTGAGGCAGTTGTTGACCGAGGCGTTGCTGCTCTCGACGGCGGGCGGGCTGCTCGGGCTGGGGCTGGCCTACCTGACGAAAGACCTGCTGCGGGTGCTGATACCGCCGAGCTTCCAGATGGAGGGCGTCGGTATCGCGCTCGATGCGCGTGTGCTGCTCGTCACCTTGGGCCTCTCTGTGGCGAGCGGGTTACTCTTCGGTCTCTTCCCCGGATTGCAGGCGTCGAAGCCCGAACTGGTCTCGACGCTCAAGACGGACATCGCGGCGACCGAAGGCCGGGCCTCGGCCTTCACGCTGCGTAAGGCGCTCATCGTCGTGGAGGTCGCACTCTGCGTGGTGACGCTCGTGGTGGCGACGCTCTTCATCCGGAGCCTCGGCAACACGCAGCAGATCGACCCGGGTTTCAAGGCCGACAACGTGCTTCTTTCGACTCTGGACATCAGCCTGAAAAACTACACCGAGCCGGAGGCGGAGGTATATGCGAGACAGCTCTACCCGCAACTCGTCGAGCGCGTCCGGAGTCTGCCGGGCGTGGAGCAGGCCGTCATCTCGCGTAGCCGCCCCTTCGAGAAGGGCTTTTCGCGGTCGGTCTTCATCGAGGGGTCGGAGAACCCTGACGACCAGAAGGGCGTGCTCACGCGCGCGAACATCGTCGGGGCGGGCTACTTCAAGACGCTCGGCATCCCCGTGCGGAGCGGGCGTGAGTTCGCGGACACAGACCGGTTCGACACAATGACCGTCGTCATCGTCAACGAGGCCATGGCGCGCCGCTTCTGGCCCAATCAGGACGCGGTCGGCAAGCGGCTGAAGCTCATCAGGGACAAGACGGCACGCGAGGTGGTGGGCGTCGTCAGGAACACGAAGGTCAACAGCCTCACCGAGCAGGATCAGCCCTACCTCTACCTGCCGCTGTCGCAGCACTACACGCCGACGGCGACCATCTACGCGCGCACGACGAGCGCCCCGGAGCAACTCACCGCGGCGGTGCGCCGCGAAGTGCAGAGGCTCGACCCGAGCCTGCCCGTCTTCGACGTGCGCACGCTGCGCGAACAGACAGACCGCTCGCTGTGGGCCGAGCGCTCGACGGCGGGGCTTCTGACCCTCTTCGGGCTGCTCGCGCTGCTGCTGGCGGCCAGCGGCATCTTCGGCATCGTCTCCTACTTCATCTCGCAGAGGACGCGCGACATCGGCATCCGTATCGCGCTCGGCGCGCAGCCGGCGGCCGTCATCAGGCTCGTGATGGGCGAGGTGCTGTTGCTCGTCGGCATGGGCATCGTGCTCGGCGTCGGGGCGACGCTGGCGCTGACGCACCTGCTGCAAAGTCTGCTCTACGGCATCAGCCCGACCGACCTCTTTGCCTTCATCTCCGCCCCGGCGGTGCTCTTCGCGGTGGCGCTTCTGGCCAGCTTCCTGCCGGCGCGCCGCGCCGCGAAGATAGATCCGCTGCACGCCCTGCGCGCGCAGTAAAGGCGAGACTCCGCAAAATGCTTTCGTCAGCCTTCCGCCGCCCGCGCCGGTCTGATGCGACCCGAGAGGAGCAACCCGATACTCGCGAGAATGCAGACGCCGCCGAGCAGCGCGTGCGCCGTGAGCTTTTCGCCGAGCACCAGCGCCCCCAGCAGCACTGCCAGCAGCGGCTCGACGAGCGACATCGACATGACCTTCGTCGTGTCCATCCGCTTCAGCAGCCAGTAGTTCAGCCAGAACGCGGCGACTGAGCCGGCCAGCGCCAGATAGAACAGCGAGAAGACAGCCTTCGGCGTCCAGTTGAACGCGAGCGGGTTGCCCTCACGCACGAGGCCGTAGGCGACCAGCGGGACCATCGCACACAACATCTGCCCGGTCGTCAGCACCGTCGGGTGCAGGTGGCCGATGTGAGCCTTGACCAGCACGTAGGCGAAGGCGACGCAGAGCGCGCCGCCCGTGACCGCCGCGGAGCCCATCAGCGCGTGCCACCCGACGACCTGCATCTGGTCTGAGAAGATGACGGCGACGCCGCCGACGCCGAGTGCGACGGCCGCCAGCTTCAAGAGCGTGAAGCGTTCGTTCGGCAGCAGGTAGTGCGCGAAGACGAGTGTGAAGGCGGGGGTGGCGGCCTGGAGCACCGCCGTCAGACCCGAGGTGATGAACTGCGCGCCCCAGAAGACCAGCCCGTAGTTGAGGCCCAGCAGGAGCAGCCCCGTCACGGCCACCAGCAACCTCTCGCGCGGGCTTTGCGGCAGCCGTGTCCGCCGGATGAGGACGAAAGGCAGCAGAATCGCGACGGCGATGACGAGCCGGATGCCGGCGAAGCTGAACGGCGGGAGGTCATGCAGCCCGAGCTTGATGAAGAGCCAGACGGTGCTCCAGATCAGGCAGGTGACTGCCCACACGAGCAGAACTTTCATTCAACCTCTCACCATCCGCGTCACTTGAGATGTACGGCGTTTGCCGGCGCATGGTAACAGCTTCCGCGGGCCTGATGCTACGGCCCCGCGCCGAAGGCACGGGGGGCGTGGCCGGGGCTTTGTTGACAGCCTCCAAAGCCGCGTGCTAATTACCGCTGCCCCCCGCGGCGCATACAAGGGGCAGCGAGGAAGTCTCAGGTTTGGCCGACAGTGCTCAAAAGACATCGTGGGCGGAGATCGTTCGTTTCGACCGTTCAGTCCTGTCGGCTGCCAAGCCGCTGCTGGCGGCTTGGTTGTGTGCCGTCGTGCTGGGGGCGCCGTTCGTGGTGGCGCCCTCCCTTCTCGTTGGTCATCTGATCGACCGCGTGCTCCCTTCGGGCGACCTGGCCGGCGCGTGGCGAATGGCGTTGCTCATCGCCGGCAGCACTCTTCTGGCGCTGCTGGTGAAAGCGGTCGCCAACTACTGGCTTGAACTGGCAGCGATACGCGGCGTCACGCGCCTGCGCGCCGAACTCTTCGAGCACGTCCAGCGCACCGATTTGCGCGCCCTCTACGATGTCGGCAGCGACGGCATCTTCCAGCGCATGACGCACGGACTCGCGCAGATGCGCGCGGGGCTGGTGCTTTTCTGGGGCGAGCTGATGTTCGGCGCGGTTTCGACGGTGGCCGCGGCGGCGGTGCTCGCCCGGATTGACCCTTCGCTCGTCCTGCTGTGCGGCGCGCTCTACCTCCCTTACCTCGTCGTCAAGCCGCGCGTCTTCCGCAGGCTCGGCGCGACGAGCGCGAACTGGGACAGTAAGCTCGAAGCCTATAGCGGCATCGCGCGGGTAGTGCGTGAGGCGGTCGAGGGCATCCGGCTCGTGAAGGCGTCCAACTCGGCCACGCACGAACTGGGGAAGCTCGCCGAGGCGGAGGGCAGGTACTTCGCGGAGTTCCGGCGCTACCTGCGTATCGTCTGCTACACGATATTCCTCAACGGTCTGATGTCCCTGTTCCCAGAGGCGCTGGCCTACCTCTACCTCGGCTGGCGCGTCTACACGGGCGGGGCCACGATAGGCAGCCTGCTGGTCGTGGTGACTCTCTTCCCGCAGTTCCGCCAGTTCGTCTGGCACCTCTCGCGCATGACCTTTCACCGGGACGGGCACGGCGCGCACATGCGGCGCATAGAGGAGCTGCGCCGCCTGCCGGAGGACGTGTACGAGGGCGAGGCGGAACCGGGCGCGGAGGCGGCTGGCGCGCGCGCGGTGCAGGGCCGTGTCACGTTCCGGAACGTAGCCTTCTCCTTCATCCCGGGCCACGCCGTGCTGGAGGATGTCTCCTTCGAGATCGAGCCGGGAGGGAAGGTCGGCATCGTCGGCATCAGCGGGGCGGGCAAGTCCACGTTGGCGAACTTGCTCGTCGGTCTGGAGAAGCCCGACCGCGGCTCAATCTTAATTGACGACGTACCGCTCGGCGAGTGGAGCATCAACGCCCTCAGAAGAGCGGTCGCCTACGTCTCGCAGGACATCTACCTCATCAACGGGACGATCAGACAGAACCTCGAATACGGTATGCCGGCGCGGCCCCTTGAGAAGCTCTGGGATGCTTTGGCCGCCGCCGATATGGACGAACTCGTGCGCGGTCTGCCGCACGGGCTGGACACGGTCATCGGGGAGGGCGGCGTCCGCCTGTCGGGCGGGCAGCGGCAGAAACTCTCCGCGGCGCGCGCATATCTGCGCGACCCGAAGATAGTCATCCTCGACGAGGCGACCGCCTCGCTCGACCTCGCAGCCGAGGCGCGCATGTACGAGGCGCAGGAGCGGCTCCTGCGCGACGCCACGACGCTCGTTATCACCCACCGGCTGGAGACGCTGACCCGCATGAACCAGATCATCCTGCTGGAAGAGGGGCGCGTGCGCGAGGCAGGCTCGCACCGCGCGCTGTTGGAGCGCGGCCAGAGTTACGCGGCACTGTTTGCAAAGGAGTGAAGGTGAGAAGGGCGATGAAGGGTGAGGGGTCAATGAAGGGTACTGACTGGCCGCGACCGCGGCTGCTGCTGCTGATCTGCGCGCACGTCCTCGCCCTGCTGGCCTACCCCTTCGCCGTAGGGATGCTGATCAACAGCCTCGTCGGCGCAGACCTGCGCGGCTTCGGGCGCTGGGCGGGCGTCCTCATCTGCCTGCCGATAGCGGAGGCGCTGCTCTACACCGGGCGCGAGGCCGACATGGACACTTGGGCCGAGAAGGTCGGGACCGACCTCCGCACGCGGCTGCTCCGCCACACGCTCAACCTGCCCCTAACCTACTTCCACGCGGCGAAGAGCGGCCAGCTCGTTACGCGCCTCACGGACAACGTGCGCGAGTTCGCCGACGGCAGGGTGCTGTTCGCCGACGGGATCAAGCACGCCCTCACCATCGCCTTCGCGCTCGGCCTGCTCACGACCGGCCACGGGCTGCTGCTGGCGTTGGTGATCGCGGTGGGCTGCGCCTACGCCGTTAACGCCGCGCTGCTCCTGCCCGCGCTGCGTCGTCACTCGGCGCGGAACCTCCTCGCCCTCGAAAACCTCAACGAGCATCTGCGCGAGCGCCTGCACATCCTGCCGTTCACGCGCTTCATGGGGAGCGCGCGCTGGGAGGCGGAGCAGTTCCGACGCCTTTCCGAGACCGAGGTGCGGGCGGCGCAGAGCCGCGAGGCGCTCGTCAAGGCGCTCATCGGCTCGGCCTCCGCCGTGTTGCAGGCGCTCAGCGTCGGCGGCCTCTACGCCGTCGGCGGGTATCTGCTCTATCGCCGCGCCATCTCGCTCGGCGAGCTGCTGATGGCTGCGGGCTACGCGGCGCGCGTCTCGTTCGCGTCGCAGCAGCTCGTCGAGACCGCGAAGAAGTACCAGGCGGCCTCCGTGGCCGGCAGCAACGCGCGAGAAATCTTTAAGGCTGAGCCGGAGCATTGGCCGGGGCGAAGGACGCCCCCGGATGTCGTCCGTTCGGTCGAGTGGCGCGGCGTCAGCTTCCGCTATCCGGGGCGCGAGTGGGTGCTGAAAGATTTCTCGCTGCGGATGGAGGTAGGGGAGTTGACGGCGCTCGTCGGCCCGAGCGGCAGCGGTAAGAGCACGGCCTTAGACATCCTCGCGGGGCTGCTTCAGCCCGAAGAGGGCGCGGTCATCATCAACGACGCCATCGACCTCAGAGAGTTGGACATCGGAGCTTGGCGCGCGCGTGTGGCCTACGGCACGCAGTTCCAGTTCTTCTTCGCGGGCAACCTGCGCCAGAACCTCGCCTACCCTTCACAGGACGGGCAGGAGCAACAGCTAACCGAACTCGCCGGCCAGCTCGGTCTCCACCGTGAGATTGTGAGCCGTCCCGGCGGGTACGACGCCATACAGCAGATTCAGAAAACCTTCTCGGGTGGCCAGCGGCAGCGGCTCGGGCTGATTCGCGCGCTGCTCAAACCAGCCCCGGCGTTGCTCATCCTCGACGAGCCCACGGCTGCCCTCGACGCCTCCGCGCAAGCACTCGTCATGAACCTCATCTCGCCGCTGAAACACAAGTGCCCCGTCCTGATTACTACGCACCGGCCTTCGACCATGGCGTATGCAGACAAGGTGGCCCGCGTGGAGGGTGGCCGCGCCGTGCCGCGTTGAGCCTTGAATCGCAAATCTAAAATCCCTTAGTCCACGAGGGCGAGGCGGCCTCGGCTGGCGCGAGGGCGGGCGGCGTCAGGTATGCGCGCGGCGCGACGGTCGCCAGTTCCTCGCGCAGCGGCTCCATGATCAACTCGCCCGCGTGGAAGACGCCGCCGACGTAGCCGACGGCGAAGCGCTCGCGCTGCATCCGCAACTTGCGGATAACGGCCCCGACCGCCTGCGCCAGATCGCGCCCCGCGCCGTCCACGATCTCGCGCGATACCGAGTCGCGCTGCTTCGCCGCCTCGATGACGAGGCGTCCGAAGCCGGCGATGGGTTGGTTCGTGATGCTCGGCGCGTAGATAGCCATGGCGAGGTCTTCCGGGGCGGCGACGTTGAAGAAGTCGCAGGCGGCCTCGACGAGCGGCGTGCGCGGCCCGCGCCCGTCCGTGGCCTTCGCCACGGCCTGCAAGGCCCGCCGAGCCATCCACGAGCCGCTCCCCTCG
>JBGTBQ010000259.1:0-13438 GCA_041749275.1 Pyrinomonadaceae bacterium
CACGACAGTCAACTCGGCGTCACCTTCGGGCGCGGCGTCGGCATGATCTTTAAGGATGGCAAGCCCTTGCGGAAAGTGGCGGGCGCGGACATCGTCGAGGCGTTCGTCGCGGAGACCGAGAAGTTAATCGCCGAGGGCGCGGCTGTTGAAAGCATCGTTCCCGAATTGGTCACGATCAAGTAGAAACACATCAAGGAGCGACATAAAAGAGCCGGCCTTTCAGAGAGGTCGGCTCTACTTGTTTGAATTGCGTGTACGGGTCAGAACCACCTGCGGTAGCGGGCGGTCTCTCGTGAGCGCTGACAGACCGCCCGCTACCGCAGGCGGTTCTGACTTTCCCATACACTGAATCGAAAACCGACCTAAGATTGGGAATTCGATGACGGTCAAGACAGCGCCGTCAGGCGCGAAATGTTTATAGCTTTGAAGCTATTATCTCTCAAAGCTCCGTAGGAGCGGCATATTTGATATGCCGCTCCTACGGAGCTTTATGTTGATCGCCAAACTGCGAGCTATAAACATTTCGCTCCTCCGGAGCTTTTATCCCCGCCCTGTTTCCAGAGTTTGCGAAGGCTTTGCACAAAAATAGGGTGAATATGCATTAAACCTGCATAGTTCTTGCATCAGTGGGTATCTTGGAGCTTGATATGCAAACTTTCTGAATATTTGTGCAAAGCCGTTTGCGAAACAAAAATCCAGCGCGAAAACATGTTTCAGCTACCAGCCATCGTCAGGAACAGCGTGTCGGACGCGACGCGGCGATTGATGTTGACGGCGAGTTGTGTGCGTAACTCCTCAATGAGCGAGAGCCAGCGGGGCGGCTCGCTTTCTTTGATGGTTTCGCTCAAGCGGGAGAGTCGCTCCCGCAGGTCGTAGTTGACGACCGCCGCGCGCGCTGGGTCGAGCTTCAGCAGCCAGATGTCACGGATGAGTGTTTCGAGCACGTCGAGTCGCGGCTCATACTCGCCCTTATTTTTTGCATCGCCCAACTCTTCCGCGGCGCGGAGCAGGCGGGCGCGGTCGGCTCTGCCCGCGAGGGATTCGACGATGCCGAGCATTGCGTCGCGCCTAGCGCGGTAGGTGTCGAGGTTCATGCCGAGCGCGAGGCCGGGGCGTCCACCCGAAATGTGCGCCGCGAGCCGCGCCTCTTCGCCGGAGCGCCGGCGGGTCTTGATGAGGAACTGTTCGAGGTCGGAAACGGGCACGGGAGCGAAGCGTAACGTCTGGCAGCGCGAGCGGATCGTCGGCAACAGGCTCGAAGGGCGAGAGGTGATGAGGATGAGATGCGTCGTGGGTGAGGCTTCTTCGAGCGTTTTCAGAAGCGCGTTCGACGCCGCTTCGTTCAGGCTGTCCGCCTCCGTGATGATAAAGACGCGGGCGGCGCCCTCGAAGGGCCGGTAGTTGCTCTCGTCGTTCAAATCGCGGACGGCGTCCACGAGAATGTTCCGGTTGTACGGAACGAGTTGCCCCACGTCCTTGTGCCCGCTCCAGATGACTTTCTTGTGTGCGTCTTTGTCGTCGGAGGCGGGGCTGTCGAACTGTGCTAGGCGGACACAAGCCGGGCACTTGCCGCAGCCCTCGACGCCGATTTTTCCGCCGCAGTTCAAGGCCCGCGCCAACTCGACGGCGAACAACTTCTTGCCGAGACCATCTTCGCCCGCGAACAGCAACGCGCCGGGCACGCGCCCTTGCCTGAGCATGCGCCGCAAAGTTTCTTTCACGGTCTTGTTGCCGATCAATTCGTCAAACATAAAAGCAGATGTCGGATGTTGGATATCGGATGTCAGTCAAAGTCGAAAACTGATATCTAACATCCGACATCTGAGATCCGTTTCTCGATGAAGGGGATGACCAGCTTCATTACTTGACCCTGTGTTTCCTGAATCGAACCGCCGGCGTTGATGATGTGGATGCGTTCGGGTTCGGCGGCGGCGAGCTTGAGGTAAGCGTCGCGGACGCGCGTGTGGAAGGCGGCGTCTTCGGCGTCAAGGCGGTCTTGCTTCGCGTTGCCGCGTGAACGATTCCGTTGGCGGAGTTGGCTCTCCTCGACCG
The DNA here is from genome assembly GCA_041749275.1 of Pyrinomonadaceae bacterium. Lineage (GTDB taxonomy): Bacteria > Acidobacteriota > Blastocatellia > Pyrinomonadales > Pyrinomonadaceae > JBGTBQ01. The sequence goes on from JBGTBQ010000259.1 coordinate 2,053, forward strand.
TGAGGTCAAAAACGAGGGTCAGGTCGGGCATCAGCCCGCCGGTCGCCAGTACGATGAGTTCGGAGACGAGTTCTTCCGGAAAGCCCCGGCCCGCGCCCTGATAGGCGGCGGTTGCGTCCGCGTAGCGGTCGGAGAGCACGATGTGTCCGGAATCGAGCGCGGGCCGCACCAGCGTGCGGACGTGTTGGGCGCGGTCGGCGGCATAGAGCAGTAGTTCGGCGAGCGGGTCAACTTGTTCTTCGGCGTCGAGCACGAGGTCGCGGATGCGGAAGCCGAGCGGAGTGCCGCCCGGCTCGCGCGTGGAGACGACCTCCTGTCCGCGCAGACGCAACTCGCTTGCGAGCATACGCATCTGGGTTGACTTCCCGCTCCCGTCAATCCCCTCGAAGGTGATAAAGGCGGAGGCCAAAATAATTTAAATCTCCGTGTGTGGCTGCGGTTTAAAGAGTGTGGGTTGTTGTCGTCAGTCGGCGCGTCCGGAATGGTCGGCGCCTGCTTCAACCGCTTCGGCGGGGGCGTGCGGCGCACGGTGCTCGCCGGTGGAGCGGCGTGTGTGGATGATGGTCGAAATCGCGTGCTTGAAGATAAGCTGCTCCTGCGCGCCGGATTCGAGCAGGACGGAGAACTTGTCAAAGCTCTTGATGCGGCCTGAAAGCTTTGCACCGTTCATCAGATAGATCGTCACGATGTCTTTCTCGCGGCGCACCGTATTCAAGAACGCATCCTGAATGTTCTGGGGAGTTGACTTCGTATCCACTGCCATAACCCGCCTGTTCCGTTTGAAAAAAATGTTGAAGTCAGAGTACACCAATAAGTTCAAAGTGCAAAGTTCTAGGTTCAGAGTAATTGCTATGACCTCTGTGTTTGAATATCGCACTTTGAATTTTGCACTCAGGCGAGGAGCGAAGCGGCGCGCGTCTGTACTGATGGCTCGTCGCCAAATCCTTCAAGCCATTCGACGCCCGGCTCGCGGCGGAACCATGTGAGTTGCCGCTTGGCGTAGTGGCGCACGTCGAGTTTCGTCTGCTCGATGGCGCTCTGGAGCGTCCGCGTCCCTGTGAGGTGTTCGACGACGCGGCGGTAGCCGTGCGCGCCGAGCGCGCTGGATGCGACGGGGACGCCCTTGTCGAGCAGTCGCCGCACTTCTTCGACGAGGCCGGCGCGAAAGTGCGCCTCGGTGCGGAGGTTGATGCGGCGGTAGAGTTCTTCGCGCGGCGGGTTGAGGGCGAGCACGCGGAGCCGCGCGGCATGGGGCGGCGGCGCAGTCCGCGCCGCCTTTTGAGCGGAGAACGGCGTGCCCGTTTGGAGAAAGACTTCGAGCGCGCGTTGCACGCGCGACCAGTCGCGCGGGTGGAGTTCAGCCGCCGTCCGTGCGTCGAGCCGGGCGAGGATTTTATGAAGATGTTCGGCGCCTCGGCGTTCACGAAGTAAAACGAGACGACGACGCAGGTCGGCGTCCGTCGGCTGGCTGGTGAAGAACGGCTGGCGGAGTGCACGCAGATATAAGCCGCTGCCGCCCACGAGAAGCGCGAGGTTGCCGCGCGTCTCGATTTCGTCAATCACACGGACTGCCTCGCGCGCCCAATCCCCGGCGGTGAAGTTCACCTCCGGAGGGACGAAATCAATCAGGTGGTGCGGGACGCCGCGTCTCTCTTCAAACGGCACTTTCGCTGTCGCGATCTCAATCTCGCAGTAGACCTGCACCGAGTCGCAGTTGACGACTTCGCCCCCGAAACGGAGCGCGAGTGCAATGCCCAAGTCGCTCTTGCCCGAAGCGGTGGGGCCGACGACGGCGACGATGGGGCGCGTTGACTTTGTCGAATCGCTCACGGAGCTGAGAAGAAGAGGCGGAAAAAGATGACCGCCCAGATGATGAGAAGCAGCGTAAAAGCGCCGAGGAGTTGCGCGCGGGAAAAATGCATGCGATGGATCGGTTAATACAGTCGGTTCAAATTTATCCCCGTGTAGTATGCCTGCAAAATCTTTTCAAATGACATGCCGGAGCGGGCCATGCCGTAAGCGCCGACCTGACACATTCCGACACCGTGCCCCCAGCCGCGCCCGGTGATGACGAAAGCTTTGACCTTGCCCGTCTCGTCGTGGATGCGGTCAATGACGAAGAGTTGTTCGCGTAGTCCGAGCGCGCCGCGGATGCGCCCGCCGCGGACGTGCGCCGTGCCGTTCGTTCCTATGATTTCGAGGTCGAGCGCGCGGCGTGATGCGCCGCGCACACGGACACGCATGTCGAGGAGCGTGCCGACGTTGGCGGCGGCGCGACCGAGATGTAACAGCGCCGCGCCGGGCGTGAGCGTCACGGTCCAATTTGAGTAGGCGGAGAAGTGATCTGGGGCGGCGCCGTTCGGTGAGGGACGCACTTCGAGATAGTCAACTTCGCCGCGGGCGTCCGTGTGAAACGTCAACGGCTCGCCGCCGACAAGCGTGAGTTCTCGCACCGGGAACAGGGCTTCGCCGAAAGTGCGGAAGAGGAAGGCGTTCGGCGTGACAGCCAGAGTTGTCTCGGCGGTCTTGCCCGTGTTGGGACGCAGGGTGAGCGCTCCGTTCAAGGAGGGTCGAGCCGTGGCTTTCCGCAACTGGAAATAGCCGCGCGCCTCAAGTGCGTGCGCGATGGCGTAGATGACGCGCGCGCGCGACATGGGCAGGCGTGGTCGGAGCGTCGCGTCGGCGAAGAGTGAGAGATGCCCGTCGCGCAGGAGGAGCGCCACTTCCGCGCGGCTCGCTTCCGCAATCTCGTTGGCGTCTTTGAATGAAAGCAGGTATTGAACGTCGTTCTCATTCAAAAGCACATCGCCGCGGCGCTCGCCGTAGAGGGCATTCGCAAGGGCGACGGCGAATCCGGCTGGGCGCGTCGCTTCGTGAGGAATCGTCAGGAACGGCTGCCGCGTGATGGCGGAAACCTGTCCGAGCAGCGCGCGGACATCCTCGATTGACGCGGGCGAAGAGAGCCACTCGTCGGTCAAGCGCGCTGGAAGCGAGAACCCGTGGATGGCGAGAAGCGCGGCCTCTCGCGCACTCGTCGAATGTTCGTGAGCTTTGATGTCGGGTAGCGGGCGCGAGGTGCGAACGGTGTGTGGCGCGAATGCTTCGTGCGGTTCGTAGGCGCACTCGCGTGCGCGCAGGTAGGGGACGGCGTCGCCGCCAAAGATGTTCTCCGCGTGCTCGGTGCGCCCGCCGCAGGTCGAGGTGTAGAGCGCGTTGATCGGCACGCCTTTGTAGGTCGCAACCCGCCCGCGCGTCTCTTCCACGGCGCGGTCGGTCAGAGGGTGCTCGGTCGCGCGTCCGCCATAGACCTGCGAACGCGCCGTCGGCAACAGGTCGAAGCCCTCGGACTGAAAGCGCTTGAGGTTGCTGATGGCGTAGGTGCGGGCCGCGACGGCCTGCGCTTTCAACGCTTCGAGTGCGGGGAAGCCGCCGGGTGAGAGTTCGTTCGGGACAACGCCCCGGACGTAATCTTCAAGCGCGACGACGTTGACGACCGTTAGCGATCCGCGCAGGTTGGCGAAGACTTCGAGCCTCCCGCGATAAGGCTTTTCGTTGTAGCGGACGGGGTGCGGCCTCTCATCGTCCGACGCAAAGACGACGGGCGCGCGAGCGTCGAGCAGAGGTGTCGTCGCGCCGGGTGCGTACAACACAGCGCCGCGCGTCGCTGCGATTACACGCGAGACGAGACGCACGCTGCCCTGCTTGTTGTTTTTCGTTACGGAGCTGGTTGAGATTTGACGTTCAGTCGTCGAGGTTATTTTCGGAGGGATGCCGGGGACGGGTGATTCAGCGGCGGCGGCAACTTCGGTCGGTTCACTCCCCTCCGTCGTCTGTAAAGTCGGCGGCGGCATGAGGCGCGGCTCGATGCGGACGCGCGCAACCTCGAAAGCGGCGGGCGGCGCGGACGCGCTCGAGGCGTCCATGAGTCGGCCCGTGGTCGAGATGGTCACGGAGCGCGCGTTCGTCGTGAGTCCGATGCGGATAGTCGGCTCGTTTGTGATGCGCTCCCGTGCATCGGTTGCGGTTGAGACGTGGCCCGTCTCGACGCGCGGTGTGGTTTGGGACTCGCGCGGCGACTCGCTCGAACTCTGATTGACGCGGCGGGGGCGTGTGTTGATTTGCGCTGCCCCGTGGGATATGAAAATGAGAGGAGTGCAGACGCACAAATGCGAGACGACGAGCGCGAGTATACGTGTCTGTCTGGAGGAGCGCATTCGCGTTGATCTTCGGCAGCGGGAAGAGCGACAGGGGGAGTTGTCCGCGACCACATTCTACAACAAACTCTCAATCGTGGCGGAGAAAATCGCTGCCTCAGACGGCATATTGCTCTTCAACCGTGGCGGCGAAGACGAGCGTGCCGAAGAGTCCGATGGCGCCGGCAACAAAGAACGGAGTTTCCGGCGAGAGCTTCCAGAGGAGTCCGCCGATTGCCGCGGCGGGCGTGATGGAGAGGCTCCGCACCAGATAGTAGAGGCCGACGGTGCGTGCGCGCAGGTGCGGCGCGGCGGAGTCCACGATCATCGCCTTGCGCGAAGGTTCGCCGATCTCGCGCAGTCCACCGATGACGAAAGCGAAGAGGAGGGTGGAGAAATCTCCGGCAAGGACGACCGCGACGGGGAAGAGCGCGAAGCAGATGAAAGTTGCGATGACGAAGGGCTTCCGGCCCGTGTAGTCGGCGATGCGGGCGGCGGGAATGTAGACGAGAATCGCCGTCGCCATCTGCACCGCGACGAGGATGCCATATTGCGCGAACGTCACGCCCGTAATGTTCGTGACGTACAGCACGATGAAGATTTCCGTCATCGCTTCGCAGGTGCGGATGATGATGTCGGAGACAAGCAGACGTTTCAGCGTGTGGTGGAAGGAGCGCCAGATGCCGCGGAGTGTGAGGTGCTCGCCAGCGATGACGGGTAGGTTGATGGAGCGCACAATGAGCAGCGTCAACGCGGCGAGGGCGAACGTAATCAACAGCCCGGCCCTGACGCCGTAGACGACTCCGGTCGCCGAAATCAAAGCGCCGCCGGCCAACGGCGCGAGCGTCATTGGCACGCGCTTCAAGATTGATTGCACGGTGAAGCCCATCGCGCGGCGCTCCTTCGGGAGCGCGTCGCCGATGACGGCGAAGACGGCGGGTGACGCCATCCCGGACCATGCCATCGAGAAAGCGAGACCGACGAAGACGAACGGCCACGATGGGCTGAGGAAGTAGACGAGATAGCCGGCGGCGGCGACGAGGATGAAGACGCGAAACGCGCGCCGTCTGCCGACGCGGTCGGCGAGCCAGCCGCCGGGATACTGGTACACGGCATCGAGGAAATCTCTGGCTGTGCCGAACAGTCCGACGGCGAGCGGCCCCGCGCCGAGCGCCTCAAGGTATTTGGGGAGAAACTTCTTCCACAACTCCTCGCCCATCCCCAGCAGCAAGACCACCGCCGAGACGGATAACACATTGCGCTCAAGCCCGAGGAAATTTGCGACGCGCCTGTGGGCCGGCGCGGAGCCGCCGCCATCCAAGCCGTTGCCGGCGTTTCTCTTCACGAGCACATCATACCCGATACATCAACAGTGAGCGCGGGCGGAAGAGCGGGTCATGTAGGTAGTGAGGAGCACACCAATCGAAGTTTGTGGATGGAGCCACCGACCGGCTCGTGCCGGGGGCGCAAGCGTCCCGCTTGCAGTGAGCGCGACAGCGCGAAGAAAGGTTTCGGGTTCATTCAAGCTTGAAGGTCAGCGCATCGTTTATTCGCGCTCACGCGCTCAAGGCAAGCGGGACGCTTGCGCCCCCAGCGGAGGGCGTCTCGCCAAACTTTGCTTTGAGCATTTTTGCAAGCCGCTATAAAAATCAACTGTGAAGGCGCGACGACACAATACAAGAACAGACGGCATCTGCTTTGTGTCGCCGCGCCTTCGCGGTTGATGCTCCGTCTCAGTTCACACCGAAACGTGCGCGGTACTCGTTTGAGGAGATGAACGCCCTGACCATCTCGGCGCGGCGGATGCGATTCAGCGCCACCTCCGGGTCGCGCACGTCATCGCCGGGCTGCGTGAAGGAGTTGAGCTTGTCGAGCCAGAACTGATAGCCGGCAAGGTTCATGTCCGGCGCGTCGTTCGGGTTGCGGCGGAGATACCCGAAGTATTGCATCAGGACGAAAGCGGAGTTGTACTGGCGGTTGTAGACGCTGCCGCTGTCGGCGACGCTCCGCAGCGCGCGTGCGCGACCATCCGTGCCGCCCGCGCCGAAGGCCGCCACGCCCGCGTCGCGCTCCGCCTGCGTCGCGTTCGCGCCCGCGTTCAGAAACAGCGCGGTCACGTAATCCGTCGCGTTCATGTTCAACGGGAACTGCGCGACGAACTCGGGCCGCTGCACCCACTCGGCGGCGAAGGTCTGTTTGTTGGCCTCCAGCCGTTGCTCCCAACCCTGCGCGCCGACGACGACCCCATCGCCAATCTTCCGCAGGTCGGCGATGAAGGGAGTGAATTGCGGCAGGCTGTTTGGGAAGGAGGCGGCGTGAAAGCGTTGGATGAGATAGCCGGTGTTCTGAAACTCGATGGAGACGAAGAAGGCCGTCGAGACGTTGACGCGCGTCTCCTCCGTGCATTGCTGGTTCGCCACGCACGCGGCGATGGGATGCGTCCAGAAGGCGCGCCCCGCCTCGTCCGGCTCGCGCCCCAGAAAGTCGAGATACTGCTGACGGACGAAGAAGGGCGCGTAGTCAATTCGCACCGGCAGGTTGATGCGCGGGCGCAGGACGAGCAGTCCCTGCTCGATGCCCGCGACGAGCACGATGCCGCTGGCGAAGTATGGATAGTTGTGCCACGTCCCATTGAAGAGCGGCTGATCGTCCGACGGGTAGATGTCGAAGAAGGCGACCTCGCTTAAAGTCCCGGCGTTGGCGTTGGCCGCATCGAGGATGCGGAGGCCGCTCCGGTAGTTCGACTCGAAGACGTAGCGCCCGCGCACGTAGAGGTTGTGGTCAATCGCGGTCGTGTCGTGCTGGTGGACGTTGCGGACGAACGGCGCGTCGAGGTCGGTCACGTCCCAGACAAAGGTTTTCGTCCGCGGGTTCTGCTGGCCGTTCTCGTCCAACTCGTCGTTGACGAGCAACGTTCGCTGGTCTTCCGTGAGCCAGCCTTGATGCGTGTAGCCTCGTCCCGCGTAGGTCGTGCGCGAGAGTTGGACGGGGTTCGACTTGTTCGTCACGTTAATGATGGTGACGGTGTCCTCGTTGGCGCTGAAGCAGATTTCGCGGTCGCGGTGCTGCGCGTCCGGGCCGCGATAGATGACGCACTGCGTCTCGTGCGTGTAGCCGTCATTGTCAACGCAACCGGCGAAGGCGGGCGCGGCGGGGTTCCGCACGTCAACGATGTGGAGGCCGCGCGCGGGTCCGCAGGTGTCAACGCCGGCTGTGCCGTTCGGGTTGGCGCGACTCCCGGCGGCGTAGGCGAAGCCGGTCTCCTCGTTGATTGCCAGCGTGTGAGCGCTGCCGAAGCGGTCGTAGTAAGCGGTCTCGGCGAAGACTTGCGGCGGCGCGGCGACGTTGCGGAGTCGCGTGAGGTCAAAGACCTGCATCCCGTGGTTCGCCGCCTCGCTGATGGTGAAGACGTGGTTGCGGTAGACCTTCAGGCTGCGCCAGAGCGAGTTGACGTTGTGCGTCGGAAGATTGCCGAGGTGGATGGGGCTTTCCGGGTTGCTCACGTCCACGAAAGCGAGTCCGTTCGAAAGACCAAGGATAGCGTATTCCTTGCCCGTCAGCGGGTCAGTCCAGCCCCAGACCTCGTTCGCCGTGATGTTGGTTTCGGTCGTGCCGTCAATGTCCGCGATGGGCAACAGCGAGGCGAGGTCAACGTTATTGCACGGGAACGTAAAGGCGAGGCCGTTGACGCAGGGCGTGAAGCTCATCGCATTGAGCGGCGCGCCGCCGGGCTGGCCGTTGCCGCCCGCGCTGTGATGTTCGCCCTCGTGCGCCGACGAAGGCCACGCGAGGATGCAGAGCGCCGCGAAGAGCGACGCGGCCACGCCGAGCAGGATTCTTTGATTCATCTTTTTCGTTCCGGGTGACGCAGAGGTCTGAAAAGGGACGACACTTGAGACGCCGCGAGCCGGTGGGGAGTTGCACCCGCGATGGGGCAATCCGGCGGACGGCTGTCCGGACGGGCGGATTCTACAAGCCGCAACGATAGGAAGGCAAAGCGCTGGTCGGTTAGAATAAAAACCATGCCAAAGATGATAGAGCGGTTGGAGCAGATGTCGCGCGGCGAGGCCGAGCATCCGCCGGTGGCGCGGCTCCTCGGTTTTCGTTTGATCGAGGTCGGGCCGGGCGTGGCCGTCGTCGAGTTTGAAGCCAAAAATGAGCACGCCAATCCGATGGGCACGCTCCACGGCGGCATCCTGTGCGACATCGCCGACGCGGCGATGGGCATCGCCTACGCCGCCACGCTCGACGAGGGCGAGTCGTTCACCACTTTGGAGTTGAAGATTAACTTCCTCAAGCCCATCTTCCGCGCACGCCTGCGCGCCGCCGCACGCGTCGTCAAAGGGGGTCGCACTATCGGCCTCGTCGAGTGCGACGTGACGGACGAGCAGGGGAGTCTCGTCGCCAAGTCTTCAAGCACCTGCATGACACTGAGGGGCGAGCAGGCGCGCGGACGTTAAAGTCAACGCATACAAATCATGTGTCTCATTCTGCTGGCATACAAGGTGCATCCCAAGTATCGTCTGGTGCTCGCGGCGAACCGAGATGAATTCTATGAACGCCCGACACAGCCGGCCTCGTTCTGGCCGGACGCGCCCGACGTGTTGGCGGGGCGCGACCTGCAACACGGCGGGACGTGGCTCGGCGTCACGCGCGCGGGCCGCTTCGCCGCCGTCACCAACTACCGCGACCCCTCGACGAAAATAGACGGCGCTCCTTCGCGCGGCGCGCTCGTCAGCGACTTTCTCAAGGGCCGACAGTCGCCCGATGCGTACATGCATGAACTCGCCGCGCGGGCCGACCTTTACAACGGCTTCAACCTGCTCGCGGGCGACGCGGACGAGCTTTACTATTACTCGAATCGCGGCGGCCCGCCGCGCAAGTTAGCGCCGGGCGTGTACGGGTTGAGCAACCACCTGCTCGATACGCCGTGGCCGAAGGTCGAGCGCGGCAAGCAGGCTCTCGCCGAGATTGTCGGCAAGGGCGACGCGCTCACGCCCGAGTCGGTCATTGAAATTCTTTTCGACCGCGTTCGGGCGGCTGACGAGTCGTTGCCGGACACGGGCGTCGGGCTGGAGATTGAAAGAGCGCTCTCGCCGCTCTTTATCGTCAGCCCTGATTATGGGACACGCTGCTCGACCGTCGTGCTCATTGACGGGGCAGGGAAGACCACTTCCGTCGAGCGAACCTTCGGCCCCGGTCTCGCCCGGCGAGAGGAAGCGCGGTACGATTTCAACACCGTGGACACGGGAGAGGAAACGAATGGACAAGGATAAGCTCCTGCGCGAACACCTGCTCTACGTCTTGCGCGGCGGCGGCGCGCACGTTGATTTCGAGAGCGTGGTCGCGGATTTCCACGTCGAGATGATTAACAAGAAGGTCGCGGGCGTTCCATACACCGCGTGGCAACTCATCGAGCACATGCGTCTCGCGCAGTGGGACATACTGGAGTTCACCCGCGCCGCCGCGCACGTCTCGCCGCCGTGGCCCGCGGGCTATTGGCCCGCCGACGGTGAGGAGGCTGACGAAGCGGCGTGGCAAAAATCACTCGCGCTCTTTCGCGCCGACCTCAAGACGTTGGAGAGTCTGGTGGAAGATTCTTCGATAGACCTCTTCGCGCCCATCCCGCACGGCGAAGGGCAGACGCTGCTGCGCGAGGCGCTGCTCGTCGCCGACCACAACGCCTATCACCTCGGCGCGCTCGTCATGCTCAAGAGGCTGCTGATGGCAGAGGTTTAGCCGGACTTTGCGGCAGGAAGCAATGAAGAAGAAAAATCAGAAGTCGGCGGGATTGAAGCGGAGGGTGGCGCGCGTGGGTGTGCTCAGGCTGGCGAAGCGTCTGCTGAAACCGATCCCCGTGGTCGGTGCGGCGGTGACGGTCGGGCTGGCGGGCCACGAGATTAGAAAGAAGGGCGCGCTCAGGGGGGCGGCGCATGTGGGCCTCGACCTGATTCCGTTTGTCGGTACGGCGAAGGGAATAGTGGAAATCTTCACCGGCGATTTGATCCCCGACAAGAAGCCGCGCCGCGCGCCGGAAATCTCGCGGCACGGGGATGAGACAAATAAATCGGAGAAGTGAAGGCGACCGACTGGATTCGGGAAGCGAAGAGTTGAAAAGCGAAGGACGCGAAGAGAACCGTCTCTCTTCGCGTCCTTCGCTTTTCAACTCTTCGCAGTCCGTGCGGATTCGCTGCCGCGACTTACGACGCGTGGTCGTCCGCGATCACTTGCGGACGCGCGCCGAGCGGGTGCGTCCGTTCGTAAGCGGAGGCTAAACGGAAGAGCGTGGCCTCGCTCCAGTGCGCGCCCATGAGTTGGAAGCCGATGGGCAGCCCCTCTGAAGAGAGCGCGCACGGGACGCTGATGCCGGGGATGCCGGCGAGATTCGCCATGCAGGTGTAGATGTCCGAGAGGTACATCGCCAGCGGGTCGTCCGTCTTCTCACCGAGACGGAAGGCGGGCGTCGGCGTGGTCGGCGTCAGGATGGCGTCGCAACGCTCGAAGGCTTGGAGAAAGTCCTGCTTGATAAGCGTGCGAACTTGCTGCGCTTTGAGATAGTAGGCGTCGTAGTAGCCGGATGAAAGGACGTAGGTGCCGAGCATGATGCGGCGCTTCACCTCTGCGCCGAAGCCCTCGTCGCGCGTGCGGCGGTACATCTGGCGCAGCTCCGGCGCTGCTTCGGCGCGGTAGCCGTAGCGCACGCCGTCGAAGCGCGCGAGATTAGACGAAGCCTCGGCGGTGGCGATGATGTAATAAACGGCGATGCTGTATTTGGCGTGCGGCAGTTCCACGTCCACGATCTCCGCGCCGAGTTCACGATACGCTTCGATCACCCGTTCGACTTCGGCGCGCACTTCCGCGTCCAGCCCTTCGCCGAACAGAGCGCGCGGCACGCCGATGCGCGAGCCTTTGATGTCGCCCATCAACTCCGCCGCGTAGTCTGGAACGTCTACGTCGGCGGTCGTCGCATCATGTTCGTCACGGCCCGCGATCACGCCGAGCACGTGCGCGGCGTCTTTCGTCGTCAGACCGAAGACGCTCACCTGATCGAGCGACGAGCCGAAGGCCACCAGTCCGTAGCGCGAGACGCGCCCGTAAGTGGGCTTCACGCCGACGATGCCGCAGAGCGCGGCGGGCTGGCGCACCGACCCGCCCGTCTCCGAACCGAGCGCGACCGGCACGATGCGCGCCGC
>JBGTBQ010000260.1:0-3026 GCA_041749275.1 Pyrinomonadaceae bacterium
TCGACGGGCGCGGGTGTGGCCGCCGCCGCGGCTTCGGCCTTCTTGTTCGCCTGCGCCTCGCCACCGCACGACGCGGACGCCGCGCCCAATAGGATCAGCGCAAGAAAGAGCATGTGTGTCTTTGCTTGATGAAGGGAGACCATGATTTCTACTTCTTCTTTTTGCCGATGTTCGTGCGGGTAGTATGTTTCACGCCGCCCCCGCGCGCTGAAGCCGCTTTTTTACCGTCGCGCGCGCGTGCGTTCGTGACGCCGTTCAGGAGAATCTCGGTGAATTGCCGCGCCGCCTCTTCGTCCGTTACGTTGAGCAACTCGCGCGACTTGTCCCAGAGCGTGTTGCTGAGCGAGTGATGAATGATGGTGCCCGTGAAGGCGCGCACCACGACGAGCGGGTCCGCCTCGCCGAAGACGCCGTCGCGCTGCCGCTCGCGGATGTAAGAGCCTAAAAACTCGTAGAGCGCGCGCACGTTCCGATCCCAGAACATCTGCGCGAGCTGGTGGCCTTCGAGCGCGGAGTAGAGCAGGAGGCGCAAAAATTCCGGCTCCTGCTGTTGGTGGCGCAACATGGTGCGGGCGATGCCCTCGAAAACGGCGCGGTCGTCCTTGCGTTCGAGCGCCTCGCCGACCTCATGCCGGATCAACTCGGCGACGGGCTGGCTCGCCCCGGCGAGGTGTTCGAGGTGTTGCGCGCAACCCTTGTGGTCAATGATGGCGCTGTAGAGTTCATCCTTCGTGGCGAAGTGGCGGAAGATGATCGCCTCGGAGACGCCGGCGGCCTGCGCGATTTCCTTGGTGGTCGTGCCGCGAAAGCCGCGCTCCGAAAAGAGGCGCATCGCCACGCGGACGATCTGGCGCCGCCGCTCGTCGCCGGCCATCCGCCCGCCGCCCACCGGCGGATTCGGGGCCGGCTTGTTCGCGCGCGCGGCGTCATGTTGTTTGCTCACGATTTCAAACTCTCCCACACAAACGGTTTCAAAAGTAAGTACTTACTAACATCAGTCCGGGCGGACTGTCAAGTTAACTTCAGGTGAACGGCTTCGCGGGCTGTATTGTTCCCGACCTTATGCTAAATTAGTCGTACCTTTTCACAACAAGTAATAGAGGCTTGCGAGATGGGGTGCTTCATCGCGGCGGCGCGCGTCCCGGCGGGCTTTTTCCCTCGCTGGTGAGGGGTCAGGCTTTACCGGCACGTCTTTTGCTCGCTTGTGGTGGGTAAAGCAGAATTCAGGGCGTTCATCAACTCGCCCTCGCGTTGATTCAAGGGAAATTTACATGAAGGAGAACAACCAATGTCAGAGAACTTCAACGATAACGACACACTGAACACGACGGGCGGCACGGGCACGGGCCTGACGACGGGCGGCGCTACGACCGGCGGCGGCGCGGCGACCGGCACGGCCACCGCACCGGGCTACGCGGAGCAGGCCAAAGAGTACGGACAGAAGGTCGCCGACGCTGCCTCGAAGGCCAAAGACTATTTGAGCGACAAGGCCACGGTCGCCGGCGAGAAGATTCAAGACCTGCGTAACGTTGACTACGGGCAGCTCGCCGAGGATGCGAAGGACTACGCGCGGCAGAAGCCCGGTCAGGCGATTCTGATCGCCGCCGCCGCTGGGTTCGTCATCGGCCTACTGCTGCGCGGGAGCCGACGCTAAACAGAAATCAGAAGTCAGAACGATGAACCGGCGAGTGGGTACTTTCTATTCATCGTTCTGGCTTCCGATCTTCCGCGTTTCTTGAAAGGGGAGAGCGATGGCCGAATTGGAGAGAAGGACAGCAGCGGCGCCCATACGTGAGCCGCTGTCAATGGATGTAGAGGGTCTACCCGCGTTGGTCGGGCGTCTCGGCGATGACGTGATGCGGCTGGTTGACACGAAACTCAGCCTCATCAAAGTCGAGTTGAAGGAGGACGCGGCCTTCTACGGTCGCCACAGCGCCCTGATAGCAGTGGGCGGGGTGGTCGCCACGGTCGGCTTCGTGCTCGTCAACGTGGCGCTGGCGTTCTTCATTGCCTCGTTCTTCGGCTCGGACGTGGCGGGCACGGTCGCCGAACGCTATACGCCGACGAGCTACGGACTCGGCTTTCTCATCACGGGCGCGGTCTATCTGGTCATCGGCGGCGCCATCATCCTGGTTATGAAGAATCGCCTCGCCTCATACAATCCCGTCCCGACCCATAGCGTCGAGGAGATCAGAAAGGATAAACAATGGCTGAAGAACGAAATCTAAGTCTGGAGCGCGTCTCCGAAGCAGTGACGGACGAGGATGCGACCAAAGCCGAACTTCAGCGCCGGATGGACGAGGCGCGCGAATCCATCTCGCAGACCGTGACGGAGATCAAGGAAACAGTTATGACACAGTACCAGCAGGTGCGAGAATCCATCAGCGACACGCTCGACTGGCGCGAGCAGTATAAGCGTCGTCCCGTTCCCTTTACCGTCGGCGCGTTCGGCGTCGGCCTTGTCGTCGGCTACAGCGTGGCGAACGCGCTGAAGAGTGACGGCGACGAAGAGGATTACGATGTGGACGAATCCTTCGAACGCATCGAGCAGGGTTTCGACCAGATGCAGAGCGCGCCGCGCCCTTACGCCGCGCAGGCCATCACCGGCCACGCCGTCCGGTCGTCACTCGCCGCCTCCGACATCGCGCCGGAGACGAGTCCGTCTCATTACGAAGCGCCCAGCGCGCCGGCCACCGCCGAGGAAGCGGAGCCGCAAGGCCCCGGCCTCGTGGCGCGCTTCAAGGAGACGCGCGCTTACGACCGGCTTCAGGGCGAACTTTCGACGCTCGGCGAGCGAGTCGTTGACGAGCTGTCGAAGACGGCGCAGACGGTCATCGTCCCGGCGCTGCTCGCCAAGCTCAAAGACCTGATCGGCATAGACCTCTCGACGCAGCGCGAGGTCTCGAAGCGCAGTCGTCTCGAACAAGACGCGGCGAAGGCCACGGCGGCGCGGTCGTCCACGGTCGAAGATGCGGAGCCGGGTCAGGGCGCCGGCACGGGCGGCGCGGCCTCGGCCCACGCGACGG
>JBGTBQ010000261.1:0-8536 GCA_041749275.1 Pyrinomonadaceae bacterium
CACGCTCGGCGAGTTGACCCGCATCGCGTGGGAGCTTGATTGTCAGGTGATGATCGAGGGGCCGGGCCACGTGCCGATGCACCTCGTCAAAGAGAACATGGACAAACAGCTCGCCACTTGTCAGGAAGCGCCGTTCTACACTCTGGGGCCGCTCACGACCGACATCGCGCCCGGCTACGACCACATCACCTCGGCCATCGGCGCGGCGATGATCGGCTGGTTCGGCACCGCCATGCTCTGCTACGTCACGCCGAAGGAGCACTTGGGCCTCCCCAACAAACAGGACGTGAAGGATGGCGTCATCGCCTACAAGATCGCCGCCCACGCCGCCGACCTCGCCAAAGGTCATCCCGGCGCGCAACTCAGAGACAATGCCCTCTCGAAAGCGCGCTTCGAGTTCCGCTGGGAAGATCAGTTCAACCTCGCCTTAGACCCCGAAGTCGCACGCGAGTATCACGACGAGACGCTGCCGCAGGAGGGCGCCAAGCTCGCGCACTTCTGCTCGATGTGCGGCCCGCACTTCTGCTCGATGAAGATCACACAGGAGGTGCGCGACTATGCCGCGAAGAAGGAACTCGACGAGCAGGCCGCGCTCGACGCGGGCATGAAGGAGAAGGCGGCCGAGTTCGTCGCCGCCGGAGCCGAGATTTATCAAGGCGACCTGCCCGAAGGCGTCCGCCGCGAGCACTGATAAGATGTGACCGGAGAGAGATGTGGCCGTCATTGATGTCATCCGGGAGAAGGTTCGCAACCAAGCATACGAGTTTGCGATTCCGCATTTCTTCGAGGAGATGGCGAACGATGACCTGATCTTCGCCGACATCGAGGCCGCCATCGCCGGCGGTCGCATCAGGCGGCGTTTTACGCGAGACCCTCGCGGCCCGCGCTACGAGGTCGTCGGGACGGCAACCGACGGGCGGCAGGTCGCGACCATCCGCCGTTTTAAGGAGACCGGGAATCTTCTATTCATCACGGCCTACGTTCTGGAATCAAGAGGATGAAGAAAAAAGCGAGTTACAACTACGGAGAATGCCACGTTTGCGGCGAGCGAATGGAGGAACGACGGATCAAACAGGATTTCTGGATCAAAGAAAAACTGGTCGTCGTCGAAGGCGTGCCGGCGGGCGTCTGCCCCCGCTGCGGCGAGAAGGTAGTCAGGGCGGAAGTCGGGCGGCAACTCGCCGCGCTGCTGGGAAATCCCGACCGGCTGCGCCAAACACAGACCATGAGCGTTCCCGTGATTCGCTTTGAAAAGGCTGCCGCCTGAACTGCCTTTACCGCGCGCGGAGCGTAAAATTAGTGCAATGACAAAAGCAGAGGTTTACACTATTAATTATGGGCCTCTGCTGTTGCACTGGAATCTTTTTAAGGGGCGCTTAAATGCCAAAGCACAATTTATTGGACACTAATACCGTAAATTTGAATGATATATTTGCCAACGGGCGTAGGTACAAGGTTCCAGACTATCAACGCGATTATTCTTGGGAGGAAGAACAGTGGGATGATTTGTGGACGGATATTTTGACCATTAGGCGACAAAATATCGTTCATTATATGGGTGCTGTTGTTCTACAAGATCACAAAGACAAGACATACAGCGTCATTGATGGACAGCAACGACTCGCCACCTTGAGTCTTATCTCATTGGCGGTCATTAAAAAGATACAAGAGCTAATAGACTCTGACATAGAGACGGAAGCTAATACACAACGCAAAGAGAGATTGCTTTCACAGTACGTAGGTGAAAGAGACGCCGTCTCGCTGCGTTACGCCAACAAACTGAAACTTAACGAAAATAACGATTCATTTTATCGCAGCTTCCTAGTTCAGTTACGTCCCCCGGTCAATCCCCATCGCCTTCCTAGTTCCGATAAGCTCCTTTGGCAAGCATCACGGTACTTCTCTCAAAAGCTGGATGAGCTTTTCGGCGCGGCGGTGAGTGGTGAAGAGTTAGCAGATTTTATTCAGAATCAAGTCGCCGAAAAATTGTTATTCATTCAGATTGTCGTCGAAGACGAGTTGAATGCCTATACCGTCTTTGAAACCCTCAATGCGCGCGGTATTGAGTTGACGGTTACAGATTTACTAAAGAACTACCTACTTTCTCTAACAGCACAGAGCGAGATTGATAAACAACAAGCTAAGGAACAGTGGCAACGCATCATTCGCATCACGGACTTGGACTCTTTCCCAAAGTTTTTGCGCTACTACTGGAATTCTCGCTTCGAGTTGGTACGAAAAGACGGATTATTTAAGGCGTTGAGAAAGTCCGTAACTACCGCCGAGCAGACTTTTGCCTTATTGGATGAAGTAGAGAGAGCCGCCGCCATATTCGCCGCCATGGAAAATCCACACGACGAACTATGGGCCGGTGACAAACATATTAGGAGGCATGTGTTGGAGATGAAAATTTTTAATGTGACACAACCATATTCCCTCCTGCTCGTTGCTTACGACCGTCTGCGTTCGGAATTTGAATCAATACTTCGTTTTTGCTCTATCATTTCTTTCCGGTACAACGTTATCGGAGGGCTAAATCCAAATAATCAAGAGGTCGTTTTCAATCGCACCGCTCAGAAAATATTTCATGGCGAAATCTCGACCGCTGCACAAGTGGCGCAAGAACTAAAAGACATTTATCCAAGCGATGAAGATTTCGCCAATGCATTCAATACAAAAACATTGAGCACCAAACGATATAAAAAATTGGCGCGTTACATTTTATATGCCTTGGAAAACCAGTTAGCTGCAACCGAGCGCGATTTTGAAGACGAGTCAGGGACAATAGAACATATCCTGCCCGAGAATCCGTCCGCTGAATGGGAAGCGGGCTTTGCTCGTGAGGAGCAATCGAACTACATTTACCGACTGGGAAATCTATCTCTGCTGGAAATGGGTAAGAACAATGAGTGCCAAAACAAGTTGTTTACAGAAAAGAAAACTATATATCAAACAAGTCAATACATAATGACACGTGATGTAGCAGCCTACCCGGAATGGACACCCGCGCAATTGAAATCACGACAGGAAAAATTGTCTAGATTAGCAACATCTATCTGGCGCATATCTCAGCTTTCAACCTGAAATGAAATGAATTACGCACACGTGGGGTCATCGCGGCGAGTGTGGAGATTTCAGGGTAACCTAATCCGCGGGCGCGAAGCCTGAGAACCGCTGCGCCAACTGCGGGCAAAGTTAAAGCGGCGCGGCTTGATGTGCATCAAGCCGCGCCGCTTCGTTCGTCGCTAATGGCATTCGTCAGTTCGGCGTGCTCGGATCGGTGCTCGTTTTCGCGGTCGCGTTCTTGGTGCGGACGAAGACTTCGCCGCGCTGCGTCATGCCGGCCTTCCGCGCGAGGGTGTTGAGGACGGAGGCGAGTATCTCTTTGTTCTCCATCTTGAAACTCGTGATGCCGGTCGCGTTCGAGTCCGGGTCGTTGAACTGGAGCGTCAGATACCGGTACTTCTTTTTGATGAGCAGGGCGGGCAGCGTGTAGAGCGAGGCGCGTCCGGCGATGTCGGCGGCGACAGGTCGCTTCGACTGCGTGTCGGCGAAGGCCGAGGCGATTGACGTGTAGGAGATGGAGATTTTCTCCTGCCGCGTCTTCTGGTCGCGGAAGACGAGGCGGCGGTTCTGGTCGTCGAAGGTGAGCGTGCCATCCATCTTCTTGTTGTAGCCGAAGACGCCGCCCTCGTATTTGACCTTGACGGTTTCGGGCGCGGGCGGGATGTTCGTCGTGACGCCCGGCACGGGCGGCTTCACTTCGTTTTCGGGCGCCGGGTTCGAGACGGTGCGCGCCCGTTGCGCTTGGGCGGCGGCGAAGAGGACGAGACAGGCGACGACGGTCGCCAGTATTCGACCAGACTTGTTCATGAGCTTACCTCCGAGGGTTCTTGCGGTCGGTGCGTACTTAAAGACGCACGGGGCCGAGCGTGCGTTGCCAAGCAAGTGATTTTTTCAGGACGCAGAGCCGTTGGCGCTCGGCGGGCGCGCAAGCAACTTCGAGCTGCTCGATGACGGCTTCGATGAGCGGGACGGCGAACGCGCCCGCGTGCGAGATGACCTGCGAGTAATAACGGAGCTGCACCGCGCCGTCCGCGCCGCGATGAAAGCTCTGCATGTCCGCTTCGCCCAGACGGTACACATCCTGCCCGACGGGGATGACGCGGCGCGGGACTTCGTGCCGCGTCTCCCATCCAACACCCCTCTTCTTTTCGCGCCAGCCGACGAGGAGGATGCCGAGGAGCACGCCCTGCTCGTTCAAATAATCGGGACTTAAAACGGACAACTCCGCGCGCGACGATAGGCGCGGCCCGTAGTTGCCGTATTCGGGATTGGCAAGCTGCGTGTCGTAGACGAGGCCGACGACCTGAAAATCGTCGGCGATAGGTATGGCGACGAACTGCGCGAAGCCGTAGTCTTCCGGCGCGGGCGGCTCCGTCACGTCGAGGCGGTCAATCACACGCCCGACGTAGTCCACGTGCGAGTTCGATTTGACGATCTTGGCTATGCGAGTCATGGAAAAAGCTGTTAGCGATTAGCGGTTAGACATTATTCGATAAAGGACGGTTGAGATTAAGAATCGAACTCGGTCACGGGCAAAGGGTTTAGCGAAGAGCTGATGGCTAACCGCTAATCGCTCTAAATCCCCCGCGACCACTCCGGCACCTTGTAGAGAATCCACCAGAGCAACAGATGCGCGCACAGGAGCAAGAGGCCGAAGAGGATGCTCGCGGCGGAGGCGCGACGCCCGCCGAGGTGCGGCGCGCGGCGCGCGCGTAACAAACCGACGCTGCCCATGAGGAGCGCGCCGGGACAGAAGAGGATGCCGAGGTAAGGGACGAGGGCGTAAGTGACAAAGGCCATCGCCGTCTTCGATGCGTTGTTTCCGTTCTTGTCGAAAAACATGACAGGTCTGCTGGTTGGCGCGTGCGCGGGTCTTCGATGGAGACCCGCGCCCCGGTGGTCGTCAATCTTTCTCGCGGCGGGCTTCGTGAATACGGGGCGACGGCGTTGTTGATGATATGAAGAGAGTAGCGCGTCAGTCGGGAAATAACTTTCGTCTTCCAGCCGCCGCCCGCAGGTCGCGCAGAAGCGCGCGTCCCGTCGCCGTGCCTGCGCGCCGCACGCGGGGCACAGCCGGGTTCCCCGCGCTTCAATCGGTTCGTTTAGATGTTGAGGTCTGCCGTCGCGCATCATTGACACCGTGAGTATAAAGCTTGCCGCCTCTTTTCTCACACGTGAAATCTCAAGTTCCGGCTTCCGCCGTCCCGGACTATCCGCGGTCTCTACCGGCGTCGCGCTTTGCTCGCGGCCTTGCGCGAGACGCCGAAGGCGAAGCTATTCTCGCCGGCGAAGTCTTGGATGACGCGCAGGAACTGTTGACGGTCGCGCGCCGTCATCAATGCCGCTTCGTCCGCCGTCTCGATGGCGTAGGGGTAGCCGTTGCCGACGACGCACTCGGCGCGCACGGCGTCCGCGACTTCGTCCAGCAGCCCCGCCGCGTAGACCCACGCCGGGATGTCGAGCCGTGCCGGGTGCCCGTCGCCCGTCGTCTGCACGTAGACGAACCCGACCAGCGGCTCGCCCCCCTCGTCATAAAAACTCGCGGCGAGGTTCGGGCGGCGGCAGTGCCAGAAGATCGTGCGGTCGCCCCAGATTTGCAGCAGCGGCGGCGCATCGCCCGATGGCGTCCGGAGCATCTGCGCGTCGTAGACATGCGTCTCCGCGAAATCGCTGAAGAGGGCTTCGAGCAGGTCGCGCACGTCGGGCGCGTAGGAGTGGTCAACGTAACCGACGATTGGCGTTTCGCACTCGCGCGAGAGATTGATGAGCCGCGCGAGCGCGGCGGCGTAGTCCTTCGAGAAGAGAACGTCCGTCTCCTTGCGGCGCGAAGAGATGAGCAACGTGTTGTCAAAAAAGGCGAGCGGCATCCGCTCGCCCCGCGCGCGCCATCCGCGTTGCCGTTCGAGAAAGTCGCACACGGCCTCGGCCTCAAGCTCGAAGCGGCGTAGGGCCACGACCTGTTCGGGACTCTCAAATGCGCGACTGCCTTCGAGCAGGCGGTCGGGCGGGATGACCTCGAAATGAACGTCCTTGACGTAGCGGCCTTCGGGCGTGTGCGGGTTCTCGAACGAAGCGATCTGCACGGCGGCGACCGGCACCGAAGCCTCGCGCCCCGGAAAGACCTGACTGCCGTCGGCGGCAAACGTCGTGCGCGCTTCGAGCACCGCGCGCGCCCACGCCCGCGCCTCCTCGTGCGAGCGCCAGCGCTCCGCAAACGGCACGACGACGCTCTTCATCGCGTAGAGTTCTTCCGAAGGCGTAGTCACACGCCCGCCCGACGCCTTCAGGCGTGCGCGCACCTCCGCCAACGTGCTCTCGCCGAGGGCGCGCAGACACGCCACGGCCTCGCCCACCTCATCGCACAGCGTGCGCTCGAAGCGTGCGAAGTCATCACGGCGCGCGGCGAGCGCGCTCAGGACGTGTCCGCGGTAAAGCACGATAACAAGGGATGAAGGATGAGGGATGAGGGATGAAACAAACACTTCATCCTTCATCCTTCATCCTTCATCCCTTCATCCCTTCATCCTCTCTTCTGAGCGCGGGCGATCTGGTCGAGGGAGGCGGCGTAGCGCGTCGTCTTGAGTTTCCCGTCAACGAAGGTGTAGAAAAGTCCCTCCTTCGTGTTGTAGTAGAGGACGACGTTCCCTTGATCCCGGCTCTCGAAGTCTTTGTTGCTGGTGAGGTTCATGGACTCCGGTGTGTCGGTGGCCCGTTCGTGCTGAAGGACGATCTGAAGGACGGTGCCTTCGGCGGAGGGCGAGAGCTTCTTCGAGGCGACGAACTTGGCGTCCACGAACTGCACGGTCACAGTGCCGCCCGACACGCTGAATTGCAGCGTGCCCTGCTGCGCCACCTTGTCCGAGACCGGCGCGCCGAGCACGCGCTCCACGTCCCCCCGGCGCGACGTGAACGGCTCCAACCCTTTCCACGTCGCGGCCCGCGCGACGCCGGACGAAACCAGCACCGCCGCGAAAGCCGCAACAACCATGATCCACATTGCCGCGCCCCGCTCGTGCGGGCGAGAAAGTTTTATGTTGCTCATGGAGTTGATGCTAACGCCCGTCGGTTCAAAGTTCAAGGTTCAAAGCTCAAAGTCTGTCGGGCGCGAATGGACTTTGAACTTTGAACCTTGAACTTTGAACGCCCGGCATCAGCGGCGCGCACGGGCCTTTGAATTTAAGAGACCTGCTGGATGCGCGTCCGCTGCATGCCGTTGTTGGGCTGCGGCTAGATCAAAAACTCTGGCTAAAAGGTATTTCTCTAACTATGAACACCCTAAACTCTGCTAAGCAACGATTAATAGATTCGTAGCTTTGCTCCTCTTGAGCTAGGATTCGATTTAATCCATCCGGCTTTCCTTCCTCAGCTTCTGTTAGCGCCTCATCAAACTCCGGCCCCAACCATGCATTGTCAAATCCATATGCATCCCTGCCTGCTTTGAAATAAGCGATTCTTTTATGAAGATCATAATGGTGAATTTCGAGTTGCGGTGATAACGCATCAAGCGCATCAACCATCTCGGCAGTCACTCTCATGAGTTCATCAGTTCGATCATATAAGAAGTCTCTAGCTTCTTGTATTCTCTCGCCGGAGGCTTTCTCGTCGAGTAGAGAGGCATACAGGCGTAACGCGTTAATAAAATCGAATGTTCGGGCCTTCATATCTCCGAGGCTTTTGTAGAGTCGATAGACGCGCTCTTTTGCCACTTCGGGAGAATTCTTCTTCCTGATTGATTCTTTCAGCCTATCTCCGAATACAGGGCTAATAAAATCCCAAATAAACTTGAGAGTAATTGCAGCAGTTTCCATTGTTAACCCTCACAGGGTCGAAGCAGCCCAACTATCATTTACTTGGCGAAAGGGCGGATGCGTTCGGCGGCCTCTTTGAAGTCGGCGTCGTTGGGCGCAATCTGTAAGCCGCGCTCGTAAGCGGCGAGAGCTTTAGCGTATTGCTTGAGGTTCTCGTAGACGTAGCCCTGCTCGCGGAAGATTTCAGCGTTGCCGGGCGATTTTATCGCGGCGCGTTCGAGCGCGGCGGCGGACTTCGGGAAGTTCTTCGCGCGTGAGTAGGCGAAGCCGAGCAGGTAGAGCGTCGTGCCGTCGGCGTTCGGCTTCGCGGCGAGTTGTTCGAGCACCGTGGCGGCGCGCGGATACTGTTTGGCGCGGATGAGCGTCTGCGCGTAGAGCGCGTTCGACTGGTCGTCGTTTGCGAGCTTGATGAGCGACTCGCTGGCGCGCACGGCGGCGAGATAGTCGGCGTCGCTCTTCGCCCCCGTCGCGCCCTGCGCGCGGCTGAGATAAGCGTAGGTCAGCAGCGTCCACGCATTCTGGAGCCGCGCGTCGGCGAGCGTCGCGCGGTTCAGAGAGTTGATGGCCGCGTCCCAGTCCTTGCGGTTGTAGGCGAGCGAGCCGAGGTAGTAGAGCGCGTAGGCGTGGCGCGGGTCGGCCTTGACCGTCGCCGCGAAAGAGCG